>NZ_CAMMHD010000020.1:0-72860 GCF_946496565.1 uncultured Barnesiella sp. | reverse complement strand
TTCATCGGTCTCTGCTCCCTGCCTTTCACTATTTTTGCAGAAAATAGGATGCGGCGCGGCATAGTCAAGTTTGAAATTTTTTTTCATCGGTCTCTGCTCCCTGCCTTTCACTATTTTTGCAGAAAATAGGATGCGGCTCGGCATAGTCAAGTTTGAAAATTTCATTTTCACTTGCCTCTGCTCTCGCCTTTCACTATTTTTGTAACAATTTTATAGATGATGTCTTAACCCTATCTACTATAAACATGAATTTCAACGAAAAAATACAGGATATCCTGCACAAAGAGGCACAAGCCATTCTCGATATCCCCGTCTCGGACCAGTTTGAAAAAGCAGTCAACCTCATCGTCGAGCAAGTGCACCAGAAGGGCGGCAAGCTCGTAACCAGCGGTATGGGCAAAGCCGGACAGATTGCCATGAACATCGCCACAACCTTCTGCTCAACCGGTATCCCGGCCGTATTCCTCCACCCCAGCGAGGCCCAACACGGCGACTTGGGCATCTTGCAGAAGAACGACCTGATGCTGGTCATCTCGAACTCGGGCAAGACGCGCGAAATACTCGAGTTGCTCCAACTGGCTTCCAACCTGATGCCCGAACTGAAATTCATCGTCATCACCGGCAACAACCAGAGCGAACTCGCCCAGCGGGCCGATGTCTGCCTCTTCACCGGAGCTCCCGGCGAGGTATGCCCCCTCGGGCTCACCCCCACCACATCGACCACACTTATGACCGTCATCGGCGATATACTGGTAGTAGGTGCCATGGAGGCTACCCACTTCGACGTGCATCAGTATGCCCTGCGCCACCACGGCGGCTATCTGGGTACCCGCTCCCGCGAACAAAGTCAGAAAAAAGGTTAACACCCACAATACCATGCGTAAAATCATAGGAATAGGCGAATCCATTCTCGACATTATCTTCCGCAACCAGCAACCCTCGCATGCGGTGCCGGGAGGCTCTACGTTCAACACCCTCATCTCGCTGGGTCGGCTCGGCATTCCAGCCACCTTCATCAGCGAAATCGGGCACGACACAGTGGGCGACATGATTCTCGATTTTATGCAGAAAAACCATGTAGCCACCGAAAACCTCGACATCTTCTGTGACGGGAAGACCCCCATCTCGCTCGCCTTCCTCGACGAAAAGAACGAGGCCCGTTACATGTTTTACAACCAGTTCCCGCAAGAGAGACTCAACTTTGTGTGGCCCCGCATCGAGCAGGACGACATCGTTGTCTTCGGCTCATACTTCGCCCTCAACGTAGCCTTGCGCGACAAGGTGCGCGAGCTCATCGAGTTTGCCAAAGAGCGTAAAGCCATCATTTACTACGATCCCAACTTCCGCAACGCCCACGCCCATGAAGCGGTGAAGCTGATGCCCTCGGTTCTCGAGAATCTCGAATATGCCGACCTGGTAAAAGGTTCGGTCGAAGACTTCAACAACTTGTTTCACCTGACCGAACCGCAGAAAATCTATACCGACCATATCCAGTTCTACTGCCCCAACTTCATCTGTACCCGGGGCAGTGCCGGGGCCGAACTCTTCTGCAATCAGGGGACCCGCCACTTCGAGGCCACACCCGTTACACCCGTGAGTACCATCGGTGCCGGCGACTCGTTCAATGCCGGTATCCTCTTCGGGCTTATCCGACACGAGATTACTCTCGAACGCCTCTACACCCTTACCCCCGATGAGTGGACCCCCATTATCCGATACGGCATGGATTTCGCCTCGGCCGTATGCCAGAGCATGGACAACTACATCGATCCCGATTTTGCATCGGGCTACACAAGCAAAGATAGTACAAATTCCCTATAAATATTCTAAAATAAAACAAACCCACGAACAGCTAACTATCGCATAGTCTTATCTTTGCACTAAATCTTCATCACGGATACAGATATGCGCTATCTACAACTTTGTTCTTTGCTCCTCGCATTGAGTGCCTGCGCTACGCATAGCGCCGACATCGACGTGGCTTGCGAAATCGACCCGCAAAACAACTATTTGTTGAAGTGGGAGACGACTCCGAGAATCGAAGGCGAAGTGCAGATATACCAATCGACCGACCCCGAGCGGTTCGATACCGAAAAGACCCCGATAAAAGTAGCCAGCATTCAAACCGGCTATACTCTTATCCCCGACAGTATCCCCTCGCAGCGTTCCTACTTCCTGCTACGGTTCAACGGGCACGACGACCACATCGTGGGAGCCCGGGCCGAACGGCTGAAATATATCGAAAACTTCAGAGATCTGGGCGGATACACCTCGAAAAACGGCAAGCAATTGCGTTGGGGCAAAATATTCCGTTCGGGTGAATTCAATACTCTCACGGCAAGCAGCATCAACCGGCTCAAAAACATGGGCATAAAAACGCTTATCGACTTCAGAGACAGCGAAGATGTCATCAAGCCCAGCCCCGAGCTCGGGCTCGACAACGTCATCAACCTGCCGGGGGCTCTCCACTATCGGCAGAACCTGCTCCCCCGTCTGCAGAAAGAAGAGTTGCGGCGCGGCGATGCCAACCTCTTCATGCAAGACCTCTATGTAGCCATGGTATCGGGCTCGAAACGGGCCTTCAAGTCGATGTTCAACCAGTTGCTGGTCGAGGACAACTATCCCATCGTGCTCAGTTGTGTCAACGGCAAGGACTACACGGGCTTTGCCGTATCGCTGCTGCTCAGCGCCCTCGACATGCCCGAGGAGGTAATCATGAACGACTACCTGCTCTCCAACCGCTACTTCGACAAACGCCGCACGGCCTTCGACCCGAAAGATTGCTGCGACGGCACCCAGGAGGCCCTCTCGCTCATCCAGACCGCCGACAGCCGCTTCCTCTCCTATGCCCGCGACTATATACGCCAGCAATACGGCTCTATCAACAACTACCTCGAAGAGGAGCTGGGCGTCACTCCCGAAAAGCGGAAACAGCTGAAACAATATCTGTTGCACTGATTTCCGTCCGGGACCGCCGGTCCTTGCCGCAAAGGTCCGCCCTACAAGCGACCCAATATCCCCCCGACACAAAACCACATCGAAGTGAGTGTATCCCCTTCGCGGTATATTGCGTTTTTTTCGTACCTTTGCCGGCGAAAACCAAACTCGTGGCGTACGAAAAATTTCTGCACACCCTCTCCCCTTAGCCCCGTTTGAGGACGAAGAAAGCCCTTGTGCTCCTGCGATAAAGCAAAAAAACTGACAACTGTATAGATGAAAACATTTCAAGAACTGGGTATCTGCGACGAGATACTGAAAGCGATTACCGAACTGGGATACGAAAACCCCATGCCCGTACAGGAGCAGGTAATCCCCCACCTCCTGAACGGAGAGACCGACCTGGTGGCTCTGGCCCAAACCGGTACGGGTAAGACGGCTGCCTTCGGCCTGCCCGTGATACAACGCATCGACCGCTCGCTGTGCCAGCCTCAGGCATTGATTCTCTCGCCCACCCGCGAACTCTGCCTGCAGATTGCCGGCGACCTCACCGACTACTCGCAATACATCGACGGACTCACCATCCTGCCCGTTTACGGCGGCTCGAGCATCGAGAGCCAGATACGCACCCTGAAGAAGGGGGTACACATCATCGTGGCCACGCCGGGCCGCCTGCTCGACCTGCTCGAGCGGAAAACCGTGCGGCTCGACCACGTTTCGACCGTCATCATGGACGAGGCCGACGAGATGCTCAACATGGGATTCCTCGACAGCATCAACGCCATCCTCGCCCAGGTGCCCCAGGAGCGCAAAATGCTGCTCTTCTCGGCCACCATGCCGCGCGAAATCGAGCAGATTGCCCGCACCTACATGCACAACCCGCAGGAGATTGTGGTGGGCAGCCGCAACGAGGGGGCCGAGAACGTGCGCCACGTCTACTACATGGTGCATGCCAAAGACAAATACCAGGCTCTCAAACGCATCGCCGACTATTATCCCAATATCTACGGCATCATCTTCTGCCGCACACGGCGCGAAACCCAGGAGATTGCCGACCAGCTCATCGCCGACGGCTACAACGCCGACTCGCTGCATGGCGAACTGTCGCAGGCTCAGCGCGACGCCGTCATGCAGAAGTTCCGCCTGCGCAATCTGCAGCTGCTCGTGGCCACCGACGTGGCCGCCCGGGGACTCGACGTGACCGACCTGACCCACGTCATCAACTACGGTCTGCCCGACGACATCGAAACCTATACCCACCGTAGCGGCCGCACCGGCCGGGCCGGTAAATCGGGCGTATCGGTCGCCATCATCCACAGCCGCGAAAAGGGAAAGATGCGGGCCATCGAGAAGATTATCGGCAAGAAATTCGAACGTGGTCTGGTGCCTACCGGCGAACAGATTTGCGAGAAACAGCTCTTCAATCTGGCCGACCGCATCGAAAAGGTGAAGGTCAACGAAGAGGCGATTGCCAAATACCTGCCCAACATCTCGCGTAAACTGGGGTGGCTCAACGAACAGGACCTCATCAAGCGCATCGTGTCGCTCGAGTTCAACCGACTCATCGACTACTACCGCGACACCCCCGACCTCGACCTGCCTGACGAGAATACCCGTAAACCCAAAGCCGAAAACGGAGGGGCCCAAGAGGGGCGGAAAGGTCGCAACAAAGACAGCCGCACGGCCGAGGAGGGCTTCGAACGCATCTACATCAACCTGGGCAAGGCTCACGGATTCTTCCCGCCCAACCTCATCGAGATGATCAACTCGCTCGTGCCCGGACGTGTGAATATCGGCCGCATTGACCTGCTGCCCGCCTACTCGCTTTTCGATGTCGAAAAGGGTGCCGCCAAGAAAGTAGTGGGAGCCCTGAAGGGGAACGAATTTTACGGACACCGCATCTATGCCGAAATTGCCACCGACAAGGACTACGCCGCCAAGGGCCGTAAAAAAGGAGGCAAAGAGCGCGAAGGCGACGGCCGCCGCAAGGGCGAGAAGCGCTACGGCTCACCGCGCAAAGGCGGTGCCGACAGCCGCTACAAACACGAACGCCGCAGCTCGAACCCCCGCAAGGAGCGCCGCAAGTAAACCCATACGGTCCCGACGAATGTCGGGACCGCACAACCCATCAATCACCCCGACCCTCTGCATCCGCATGAAGAGTCGGGGTGTTCTCTTATCCGCATATCCGCGCCGCTGTCCCCACGATTACCGTCCACTCCCCGCCCTCGACGAAACCGCAACTACCCTCCTCCCTCCTGCACATCTCTATTCCATTCCCGTCACCCCCTGCCTGTCACCCAATAAATACTAAAAAAGATTTTCCCGCTTGGAGAGTCGATTAAAGCACCCTATATTTGTATAAAATATAGATATATTATGGATATATTCTGCAAAATAAACCCCTCTGAACCAGAATTTAAAGAGTTACAAAACCAATTACAGGCAATCGATAGCCTCACGGCGGCCTGGCATACCCGTCGAAAAGAGACGATACCCCGGCACGAAACCCTGCAACCAACCATCGAGGCCACCATTGCAGCCTCGCTGGCTCTCGAAAATATGCCCTGCTCTCCGTCCCTGATTCACAAGATACTTGCCCAACCATCCGATACGCCCGACAAACGGGCCTGTCTGGTTACCGGCTACAACACCATACTCAATGCACTCTACACCGATGCCCGCAAATATCCGCTGTGCGAAGATACCATCGTAGCCATGCACACGGCCCTCTTTCCCCACGGAAAGAACAACAGTCCGGGAAAAGCGAGCACAGTCCGCCCGGCTGCGATAAACTTCCTCGACTACAAGGCACCCACACTTTTCAACCGCAGCCGCACGGGGTCGGTCAACAGCGAAATAGGTGACCTGGTCAAGTGGACCAACCGTGAACTCACGCATCACAGCCACCACCCGCTCGTCGTCATTGCCGCCTTTGCCTACGAGTTCATCTCCATACACCCGTTCCGCGAAGGGAAGGGTGAACTCTCGCGCATCCTCTCCACCCTGCTGATGCTGCAAAACCGCTACGAGTGGGCCCGGGAAATCTCGATCGACAGCTTCATCGAACAACGGCGCACCACCTACTACCAAACCTTGAAACGAGGGCAACAGAACCGGTATTCGACCCAAGAGAACATCACACCGTGGGTACTGTTCCTGTGCGACACCTGGCTGCAATCGCTGCACAGCCTCATACCCGAACAAGCCGAAGCGACCACCGCATTGCCCCGACAAGCCGAAACAGACGTACCCGCCCAGCCCACAGCGCCCCCGGTATCGCCGGTCGCAGAGTCTGGCACGCCCGTCTACCTCAACGCCCGGCAAAAGCAGATACTCGCCTTTCTCAAACGGGAAGAGCCGGCCAAAGTAGGCGACATTGCCCACGCACTCAAAACCATATCCATCAATACCCTCAAGAAAGACCTGCTCTACCTGCGCCAGAAAAACCTCATCGAGTCGCACGGCGTGCTCAAAGGAACCATATACACCGTGAAAAAATAACGCAACCGACACGAAAGAATAATCTCACTCGAAATAACAACGGCGACAAAATTTGTGTATATTTGCCCCAAGGAACCTTAATAAATCTATCAAAGCACATCAACCCGATCAAAAAGGTAGCATAGACATGAAAAGAATTCTTGTAATCGGATCGACCGGACAAATAGGGTCGGCGCTAATGACAAAACTCCGCAGCGAGTATGGCAGCGACAACGTCGTAGCCGGATATATCGAGGGTGTACCTCTGAGCGATGAACTTAAAAACGGCGGCCCCCTCGAAGTCGCCGATGTAACCAACGCCGTCCAGATAGCCGCCATCGTCGACAAATACAAAATCGACTCCATCTACAACCTGGCAGCCATCCTTTCGGCCCAGGCCGAGAAGAAGCCTCTGCTGGCCTGGAACATCCAGATAGGCGGTGTGCTCAACCTGCTCGAAATCTCGCGCGAAAAAGGATGCTCGCTCTTCACGCCCAGCTCCATTGGGGCATTCGGCGACTCGTCGCCCAAGATGAAAACCCCGCAAGAGACCATCCAACGCCCCCGCACTATCTACGGCGTGAGCAAGGTATCGTGCGAGCTGCTGAGCGACTACTACTTCTACCGCTACGGAGTCGACACCCGTTCGGTACGCTTCCCCGGCCTCATCTCCTACGAAACCCTGCCGGGCGGCGGAACCACCGACTATGCCGTAGAAATCTACTATGCAGCCGTCAAAGGCGAGAAGTTCGAAATCCCCGTCAAGGCCGGCACGTTCATGGACATGATGTACATGCCCGATGCCCTCAAGGCCATGGTCATGCTCATGGAAGCCGACCCCTCGCGACTGAAACATCGCAACTCGTTCAACATCGCCTCGATGAGCTTCGACCCCGAAATCATCTATCACGAAATCAAGAAATTCTACCCCGACTTCGAGGCCGAATACAAAATAGACCCCGTGCGTCAGCAGATCGCCGACTCGTGGCCCGATATGCTCGACGACTCCTGTGCCCGTGCCGAATGGGACTGGAAACCCGACTACGACCTCGAGTCGATGTCGGTAGACATGATCGAACACCTCAAAAAGAAACTCCTTAAATAAACGCCTATGTTTACACAAATGAAAGAGTATCTGGCCCAACAGCTCGCCCAGATCAAGGCCGACGGATTGTACAAAGAAGAACGTACCATCATCACCCCCCAGAGTTCGGCCATCAGAATTGCCGAGAAAAGCGGCAAAGTACTGAACTTCTGTGCCAACAACTACCTGGGACTCTCGGATAACCCCCGGCTCATCGCCGCCGCCAAAAAAGCGATGGATACACACGGTTTCGGCATGTCGTCCGTACGGTTCATCTGCGGAGCCCAAGACCTGCACCGCGAACTCGAAAAGGCGATTGCCCGCTACTTCAAGACCGAGGATACCATCCTCTATGCCGCCTGCTTCGACGCCAACGGCGGTGTGTTCGAACCCCTCTTCACGGCCGAAGATGCCATCATCTCCGACGCCCTCAACCACGCCTCCATCATCGACGGTGTGCGCCTGTGCAAGGCCAAACGCTACCGCTATGCCAACGCCAACATGGAAGAGCTCGAGCACTGCCTGCAAGAGGCCCAGGCCCAACGCTTCCGCATCATCGTGACCGACGGCGTGTTCTCGATGGACGGCAACGTAGCCCCCATGGACAAAATCTGTGCCCTGGCCGAGAAATACGATGCCCTGGTGATGGTCGACGAGTGCCACTCGGCCGGTGTCGTAGGTCCTCACGGACGCGGCGTCAGCGAACTCTTCAACCTCTACGACCGCATCGACATCCACACCGGCACGCTGGGCAAAGCCTTCGGCGGAGCCATCGGCGGATTCACCACCGGTCCCAAAGAGATTATCGACATGCTGCGCCAGCGGTCGAGACCCTACCTCTTCTCCAACTCGCTGCCCCCTGCCGTCGTAGGTGCCGGAATCGAAGTCTTCAAGATGCTCGACGAGAGCGACGAACTCCACACCCGCCTGATGGAAAACGTCACCTACTTCCGCGACAAGATGCTGGCCGCCGGCTTTGACATCAAGCCCACCCAGTCGGCCATCTGCGCCGTCATGCTCTACGACGCCAAACTCTCGCAGACCTTTGCCGCCCAAATGCTCGACGAAGGCATCTACGTGACCGGATTCTACTACCCCGTCGTACCGCAGGGACAAGCCCGCATCCGCGTACAACTCTCGGCCGCACACACCCGTGAAGAGCTCGATGCCTGCATCGCCGCCTTCATCAAAGTGGCCAAGAATCTGGGAGTACTCAAATAGAAGTTTTATTTCCTCCATATCCAAGCAGAGGCTGTATCGCCATACACGATGCAGCCTCTGCTGTTCTTATACACACGCTACAAGGCCATAGAGGAGAATCTGAAAAATTTGATTTTTTAAAATAGTTCGCTATATTTGTCCTATTGAGATCAAAGGGGAAAGAAAAAATAGAGAAGATAACCTTAAAATTGAAACACATGAAATCGCCGATACTTTTACTCCTGTTAGTTCCGATGACGTGGCTCTCGTGTACCGGCATCATGCCATTTTCGCCTTATGCAGGCAACTACTCGTCGCAAATGGCCCGACGACTGACACCGGTCGAGAATCCGGCTACCGGCTTATATGGCTACGTCAACGATTTAGGCCTGTGGGCCATCCAACCCCGATACCAGTCGGCAAATCGATTTGGAGCCAACGGGTTGGCCCGTGTACGTTTGGGAGCCCGCTACGGGGCCATCAATATGGCCGGAAAGACCGTTATCAATTTCAACTTCTCCAACGGTTACGATGTCGATGCCGCTATCCTTTCGATGGGTAAAGGCAGAATGCGGGGCATAGAATTGTGGGAAAAGCAAGATTCCCGCACCGGTCTGTACGGCTACCTCGATTACTATGGCACCTGGTTTATCAAGCCGCAATATTACCGAGCCCGAGCTTTCAATCGCGAGGGATATGCCGTTGTCGAGATGAAGCGAGGCCAATGGGGAGCTATCGACCGCAATAACCGCGTGGTAATTCAACCGGCTTTCACCTCACCGTATGACGCAGAAAATGCTCTCAGACGATTGATGGGGTATTGATTTCACAGGAGAACGATAAATCTGTATTAGAAAATTAACAAAGAACCAATGCTGTTTTTATGCAGATGACTTACATTTGCATATAATAATTTGCAGGAATGAAACACGAATACGATGATATTATCATAGGCCTTAAGTCAGGATCTTTCGATGCTTTCGAGAAAATTTACAAGTTGTATAGTGGCAAGTTATACAATTTCGTTATGAAAATTTCGAAAGGCGACAGCTATTGGGCCGAAGAGATTGTTCAGCGTACATTCGTAAGATTATGGGAGATACACGACCAGGTGAATCCCGACAAATCATTGATTTCCTATCTCTGTACCATCGCTAAAAACTTGTTACTGAACATATACCAGCGCCAAACGGTCGAGTATATTTATGCCGAGTATGTGCTCGAATCGGCGCAAGAATATAGCGACAATAACCTTGACGAGGTTCTGGATGGAAAACTGTTGGAAAAGTATATCGATCGACTTGCCGAAGAGTTACCCCCATCTCGCAAAAAGATTTTCATCATGAGCAAGCGCAAAAACTTGAGCAATAAAGAGATTGCTTTAGAGTTGAACATTTCGGAAAGTACCGTGGCTACTCAGTTGTCTTTGGCTCTCAAGTTTATGAAAGACAAGCTGATGAATCATTATGGCGAATTATTGACCGTAATCATATACACGGTGCTAATTAAGACTATTTAACCATGTAAAATTAGATAGGCGAAGAGGTTTACCTGTACACTAAGTAAAGTAACAATGGATAAGGACAGATTCAAAATACTCATTGAGAAATATCTGGAAGGCAACGCTTCGCCAACCGAAATCGAGGAGTTGTGTAAATGGATACGCAACAACGATTCGCTCGATCGCTGGATGATGCGTGAAATCGAGAAATGCGATTCTTCTCTCGATAAGGAGGTTTACGACCGATTGTATAGTCGCATTAAAGAAGCCATAGATTCTCGAGAAGAGAAAACCCGCTCGAAAAGGATTGTCTTTACCCGACTCATACGTTGGGCCGCCATTATCTGCCTGCCTATTGTAGCGGCATTGATAACCTATGAATTGCTTTCGACGCCCACCCCCGACACCCTTCCGTTGATTGTATCGGCCGAAAGCGGCGAACGAGCTAAAGTACAGTTACCCGATGGTACACAAGTAAATATCAACTCGGCTTCACAGATAAGCTACCCCCAAAATTTCGGAAGCAAAGAACGGGTTATAGAACTCGATGGAGAGGCCTACTTCGAGGTGACGCCCGATAAAGAACGTCCGTTTATCGTAAAAGCTGCGGGACTTGAAATTACCGTATTGGGAACCTCGTTCGATATTAGCGCCTATAAAGATGACCCCGATGTCTCGGTAGTATTGCTGACGGGTAAAGTCGATGTAACATCGACACAAGGCCACTGTGTGATGCAACCCGATGAAAAACTGGTCTATAATAAACAAACAGGATTGATGACGGTAGGCAAGGTCTATTCCAAAGAATATGTCGAATGGACCAATGGCAACCTGCGTTTCGAAAACGAATCGCTGGAAGATATTGTTAAAATCTTGTCTCGAGTTTATAATGTAAAGATTGTTTTTGATCAGGATTTCCCCAAAGAAAAATACTTCTTTACCGGATCGATTGGTAGTGGCGGAATAACCAATGCGCTGGATATTCTGTCGATGACATCGGCCTTACACTACGAGGTGCGCGATTCTGTAATCGTGCTTCGCAAAAGATAAAATATTGCTCCTCCCTTTTATTTAAAGCCCTTTTGTAGAATGGCTTAGGCATTAGGCACCTTGGCATTTTGTTAAGGTAGGATTCCTGCGTCTTTGCTCCATCGTGCTCTGGGATATGAAGGAAAACATAGAAGTATAACAAATGTTAATTTTTGGATTGGATTGGATAAACCCCAACTCCGTCTTGTATACTTAATAGACGACGAAACAATATGAGAATAATACAAATTGTAGGTACCTTTTATACTAATATCTTGTAGTCAAAAGCAACAAAATGAAAAACGTATGAAATCAAACCATTTTTTAGTGAGGTGGCTGTGTGTTGCGCTGTTTGTGCTTTTTGCATGGAATATTCAGGCACAGATTACGGTCGATGTCAAGAACGAACCGTTAAAGGAGGTCTTAAAGCAAATAGAACGATCGAGCAAATACAGTTTCTTTTATAATGTCGAGTTGGAAGGTCTTGACAAGTTGGTAACAATCAAGACCGACAATGCCTCGTTGGAGGAGACGATGAAGCAGTTGTTGAAGGGAACCAACATTACTTTTGAAAAGAAAGTCGATAATGTCGTTGTGCTTCTGCCCAGGCAGAAAACGGCCAAGGAGAGTCGGGCTATTTCGGGTAAAGTGGTCGACGGAAACGGCGATGCTATTATCGGGGCAAGTATTATCGTTAAGGGCTCGTCGGTGGGAACCTCGACCGATGTGAACGGAAACTTTACGATCGATCATGTTTCTGGCCAGGCTATGCTGGTAGTCTCGTCGATTGGATATAAGAAAGAAGAGGTGGCCGTGACCGGTGGCACTCCTGTTGAAATACGATTGAACGAAGACTCCAACTTAATGGACGAAGTGGTTGTCGTAGGTTACGGTGTACAGAAAAAGATAAACTTGACGGGCTCGGTCGTATCGGTCGATCACGATGTGCTGGCCAACCGACCCATAGCCAACGTGACAACAGGTTTGCAAGGCTTGCTACCGGGTGTATCTATCGTCAATACAACGAGTCGCCCCGGCGACAACAACTCTTCGATTCGGGTACGCGGTGTGGGAACCTTGAACAACTCCGATCCGTTGATTCTTATCGATGGTGTCGAGGGCGATATGAATACCTTGAATCCCGACGATATAGAATCGGTTTCGGTTCTGAAAGATGCCGCTTCATCGGCTATTTACGGGTCGCGAGCAGCCAACGGTGTTATCCTTATTACAACCCGCAAAGCCAGTCGCGAGGTGAAACCCACAGTTTCGTATAATGGTTATTTTGCCATGCAGACTCCTACGGCGCTGCCCGAAATGCTCGATGCGGTCGAGTACCTTACCTTGCTGAAGGAGGCTACGTCGAATGTGAATAAGAGTTGGGGCTATACTCAGGAGGATATCGACGCCATCATCAACGGTACCGATCCTAACTTCAGGGCCAATACCAACTGGATAAAGGAGATTACGAGAGACTATGCACCCCAGCACGGGCATAATGTCAATATTAATGGTGGAAATAAAAGCATGGGGTATTATCTCTCTTATGGAAACCTCACGACTTCGGGCCTTATGGTTGGCAATGGGTATCATGCAGCTCGTAACAACGTGAGAATGAAATTGAATACCGAGTTGTTCGACCGGTTGACTATCGACGGTAATATGAGTTATACCGATGTAGATAACTGGACTCCCGCCACCAGCGACAGTGGCAGTTCGGGCCTTTTTTATCAAGCTTTGCGCTCGTCGCCTCTTACTCCTGTTAAGTTTACTGATGGACAATGGGGCTATGGCGGTAGCTCGGCTAACCCCATAGCGCAAGCCTACGATGGCGGTTTCATCAACTATCATAAACGGGAAACTTCGTTGAATTTCAGTGCAGAACTGAAAATCATCACAGGTCTTACGGCCAAGGTACAATATGCTACCCGATTGGTTGATGTGTTGCGCAAACAGCAGCAAAACATCATACAGCACTTTTATCCCGACACCGATACTCCGTTGGCCTATACCTCGAACACGAGCAAATTCAGCCAGCGAGATATTGCCCAGCGTTATCAGAACTTGATGGCTCAAGCCGATTACAATAAAACCATTGGCAAGCATTCGTTCCATATTTTGGCCGGTTTCTCGCAAGAATGGCAATTGTACCAGCAGATGGATGCCAGTCGGGAGGACTTGGTATCGAACGACTTGCATGTGCTGAATGCCGGAACCGATTTGCAGACCAATAGTGGTTATGACAACCACTGGGCCATTCGCTCGGGTTTTGGTCGCATCAATTATAACTACAACGACCGCTATCTGGTCGAAGCCAACCTGCGCTACGACTTGTCATCACGATTTCACAAAAGTTGCCGGGGTGGTTATTTCCCGTCGGCTTCGGTTGCCTGGCGCATGTCTGAAGAGGCGTTCATGGAACCCACCCGCAACTGGCTCGACAATTTGAAAATACGGGCCTCGTATGGTACGCTGGGAAACCAATATACATCGTCACTATATCCCTACATGGCTCTGATCAAACCCTCTACCTCCAATATGCCTATCGGGGGCGAGATAACCTCGTCAATGCAGCAAAGCGAGGCTTCGAACAATATTCTCTCGTGGGAGACCATAAAGATGACCAATATCGGTATCGACGCCAATCTGTTCAACAACCGACTGTCGTTGACGGCCGACTACTTTATCAAGAATACCGATGATATTCTGTTGAAGGTGAAACTCCCCGATGTGTTGGGTGTGAGTGAGCCGTACCAGAATGCCGGCAAGGTGCAGAACAAAGGCTGGGAAATTGCTTTGCAGTGGCAAGATCAGATAGGTAAGGATTTTACCTATGGAGTGAACTTCTCGTTCTCCGATGTGAAAAACAAGGTGGTAAGTGTGGGCAATACGGCCGACGATTTTAGCGGCGACCAGATACGTGCCGTGGGTTATCCTATCGACGCTTTCTGGGGGTATAAGGCCGATGGCTTGTATACGGTCGACGATTTCAACTACGATCCCGCTACCAACACCTATACTCCCAAACCTACTACACCCATCATCGAGGAGTATCGCACCAAGGTGCAGCCGGGTGATATTAAATATGTCGATTTGAACGGCGACGGGAAAATTACCCCTACCGATGACCGCTGCTATATAGGCAGTTCGATACCTCGTTACAACTATACCATCGGGCTCAATGCCGCTTGGAGAGGCATCGATTTCAGCCTGTTGCTGCAAGGGGTAGGCAAGTGTGCCGGTTATATCGGAGGTATGGGTCGCCATGCGTTTACCGAACTGGCCAACTATCCTCAGAAAGCCCATCTCGACCGTTGGACTTGGGAGAATCAGAATCCCAACGCTTCGTATCCGCGCTTTACCTATGACGAGACGTACAACCGCGACGAGTTCTCCTCTTTCTGGATCGAAGATGCCTCGTATTTGAGAATAAAGAACTTGCAGGTAGGCTATACCATTCCTCGCAAAGGGATCATATCCAAATTGCACATCGAGAATTTAAGAGTTTATTTCTCGGGTGAGAACTTGTGGACTCTTACCGATTTCTTCCCGTCGTATGATCCCGAAATCCCAGTAAGCGATGGAGGCTACTATCCCATTACCTCTTCTTATTCAGTTGGGTTGAGTATTACGTTCAAATAATTATCGATGATATAAACAGTAAGCATATATGAAAACAAGATATTTAGCTATTTTACTTTGCTCGATGTTGGTATGGTCGGGCTGCAACGATTCGTTCCTCGACAGGATACCCTTGGACGAGCTCACCGACGAGACTTACTGGGAGACCGAGGAGCATCTGATACTGGCTTCAAATGCCTGCATCAATTACCTGCGGGGGAAAAACATGAGTGTCGATATGGAATTTCTCGGCGACAATGTTTTTCGTGAACGTTCGTCGGAGTACAAGACGCTCGGGAGCGGTAACTTTACAAGTGATTTGTCGGTTATTAACTCCGAGTGGACCAACGACTATGACGGGATAAGACGCTGCAACCATTTCTTGGAGAACTATGAGCGGGCTCAGAAGGTTTCGGCTTCGATTCGGGAGCGCTATGCCGGCGAAGCCCGATTCATGCGCGCCTATTTGTATAGTTACTTGGTCAACTGTTTCGGTGATGTGCCTTTGGTTGTCAATACCATCGATGTAGGCGATGAGGCTCTGTACGGCTCGCGTACCGACAAAGAGACTCTGATTGAGTGGATTCTCAATGAGTATGAATTGGCCGCTACGGCATTGCCCTATGCCAAAGATTTGAAAGATACCGAATTGGGACGTCCTACCAAGGAGGCCGCATGGGCTTTCAAGTCGCGCTTTGCCCTGTATCACGAACGTTGGGACGATGCTGTTGCTGCAGCAGAGGAAGTGATGACCGCCAATTTCCACAAGTTGTATGACAACGGCAACCCCGAGACGACCTACCACGAGTTGTTTACCCTTGCCGCCAACCCGGTAACAAACAAAAGCAACCGTGAGTTTATCGTTACCCGTCTGTATAGCGAGGAGGCCGGGTTGACCCATAACCTCAGCCGTGAGTTGCAGGTGCCCAACGAAGAAACTCGTTATGCGCCTACTCGTTCGCTCATGGATGCTTATCTGTGCAACGGGCTGCCTATAACCATCCCGGCAAGCCGTTATCGTGAGAATACCCACGAAGCCATCTTCAACAACCGAGATCCCCGTATGGCTCAGACTATCTTGAAACCCGGGGCTGAATGGGGCGGATATCCCGGAAAAACGATTTATGAACAACCCAAGTTCTCCAACTCGGCAACCAGTTGCCGCACGACAACCGGCTGGTATTTTACCAAATTTGTAGAGCTCTCGGCTATTTCGCGCTATAACAAAGACCAGAATGCAATCCCGCTGATGCGTTATGCCGAGGTTTTGCTCAACTGGATTGAGGCTAAGGAGATGCGTGGCGACGCTATTACCCAGCCCGATATTGACAAGTCGATCAATCTGCTCCGCGACCGGGTGGGAGCCGACAAGATGGTATTGACTACTTTGAAAGCCTATGGCCTCGACTTACGCGATGAGATTCGCCGCGAGCGTCGGGTTGAGCTGGCTCTCGAGGGCGAGCGTTACTTCGATTTAATGCGTTGGAAACAGGGCGACCTGCTGGCCAAAGATGTGACCGGCATGCGTAAAAGCACTGTGCCTGCCAGCGAATATGAGTATGTAAAGGATATTCCTACCGACAGCGAGGGTAACTTGGTCCTTATGACCGGTCGTACCTTCTCGGCTGAGAAGAATTATCTGTGGCCCATACCGTTTACCCAAACGCAGCGCAACCCTAATTTGTTGCCCAATAATCCCGGGTGGTAATCTATTTGAGAATCATTAAACTATCTTTTATATGAGAACTCATTGTACATTCATCTTATGCCTGTTTGGAGTGCTTTTAATGACAGCTTGCGGTTCGTCCGACCCAGTTTTATCTGGGCCGGATGAAACCGAAAGTGAAGAATCTCTGGTAACCTTGGCCGGGGACCGTTCATTTTCTTTGTTGTCATTGAGCGCCAATAGGGGTATGGCTTCAGGCTCGTACCAGGTAGAACCTTTGGCCGCATTTATTCAAGAAAACAATACCGATGTGGTGGCTTTGCAAGATGTCGATTATGGGACTACCCGTACCGGCAAGACCAATTTGGTGGCCGATGTTGCCTATCGGTGCAGCAAAGAGGGTAACCGCAGGCAGGGCGTATTTGCCTCGACCGGGCGTGAAGATGGTGGCGAAACCGGTGTCTCTCTTTTTGTGCGAGAGTGCTTTTATGGAACTAATAAGGTGAATTTGAACAATGAGTTGGTGTTACTCACCATGCCTTATGAATTGAAATCGGGCGAGACGGTTCTTGTAGCTACTTGTCAGTTCGATCGGAACGATGCCAGCAAAAGGGTTCGCCAGGCCGAGGCTCTGGCTGCTTATGCCGACCAAGTGAAACAGAATATTGTCATCTGTGCCTCTATTCATGAGGACTTGTCGGGGAATGTCCTCAATATCTTGACAACAAAATACCGTCGTTCTTGCAAGTTTGCAGCAGAGAATACCTATCCTGCCGATGAGCCTGTATCAAGGTATGATTACATTCTCACCCCTCTTTCTCAAAATTGGGGCACACAGACGGTAATGGTAAAAGGCGATGCCACGGTATCGAATCATAAAGCATTATTCATACGAATAGGATTAAAATAGGGAACAATGAAAAAGTATAATCATCTGTTTATTTGTGCATTGATGTTACTCTCCCTGTCGTGGAGTCTGGTTGGCTGTTCCGATGATACCGAGGATTATCCGAAAGGAGAGCGTCCGCCGGTTATCGAGTCGGTCCGAAAAGTAGCTTGCATAGGCAACAGCATCACCTATGGCGCCCGACAGTTCTTGAACGACCGGGAAAAAGAATGTTATCCGGCCTTGCTGGGCAATATGCTGGGCGAAGGTTTCGAGGTAGGCAACTTTGGTTGCAGCGGTACTACTCTGTTGAAAAACGGGAATCAGCCCTATTGGAACACCAAAGAGTTTACCAACGCGAAAGCCTTTCTCCCCAACATCGTGATTGTCAAGTTCGGGACCAACGATTCCCGGTCGATCAACTGGCCCTACCACGGGTCGGAGTTTGAATCCGATTTGACCGATTTCGTGCTCGAGCTTCGCAGCCTCTCTACACGGCCCAGGGTCTTTCTGTGTACCCCGGCTATCGCATACAGCAACTCTATCGGAGCTGACGACGGTGTGATAACCAGTGAAATCATACCGGCCATAGAGCGTGTAGCCAAGACTCAGGGGCTCACAGTCATAGACCTGCACACGGCATTGAAAGGGCATCAGGACTTGTTTCCCGACGGGATTCATCCCGGCATAGAAGGTAACCAGCTAATAGCATCGACCATTTACGATGTATTAGCTCGAGAATATTCTTTAAACAATTGAAAATTAAAATTATGACCAAAAAATTTATATTCATTTTGCTGAGTGTGTGTCTGTGGGGCAGTGTGTCGGCTCAGACTCAACTTAAAATCATGTCGTTCAATATTCATGCGGGGTACGATGCCCCGATGGCCGATATTGCGGCCTTTATCAAGGCTCAAGATCCCGATATCGTGGCTTTGCAAGAGGTCGAGTATTATACCAACCGTTCGGGAGCCAATAAGCCGAGAACAATTAACAACAATATCAATATGCTCAATGAACTGGCTGCTCTTACAGGGTATCAGGGCATGTTCTACGTCACCCTCGAAAGTTGCTACGGAGGAAAATTTGGCAATGCCATTCTGAGCAAGTACAGTTTCGACGAGACCCGTCGTATCATGTTGCCTTGTGCTGCCGGAACCGAACAGCGCTGTGCCGCTATTGCCGATATTACTTTGCCCGATGGAACCGAGGTCTCGATTGTCGACACCCATCTCGACATGTCCAATCTCGATAACGGCATGGCTCAGATTAAAGAGGTGGCCCGTATCCCCCAAATGGGCAAGTGGTATCTCTTGGCTGGTGATATGAACCGCCGTGTGGGTACGGCCGAGATAAATGAACTGTCGAGCGTGTGGACTCTGGCTTTCAGCGAGGGCTTTGACCATATAGGCTATTATCCGTCGAGTGGCTGGGTAGTCAAGGAAACAAAAGTGTTTTCCGACAACACCTTGTCGGACCATTTTCCGATCATGGTCACACTCGAGCTGGCCAAATAACAGGAAACCAAAAGAGTATCATATTGTCTTATTCTCAGTTTAATTTTAATCGTCGTCTAAATTATTTACTATTAAAAACATGGAGTTATGAAACTAAGAAAAATTTACATCGGAGCAGGAATTATATTGCTTCCCTTATTTTGTGTAGGAGAAGCTATGGCCAAAGATGCCAAGTTTGAAACGGCGGCTTCGTATGGTAGTACGGGGGCCGACGAGCCGTACAGTTCGTTGACCGATGCCGACGGCAACTATTATATTTCGGGCATTTGCCGGGGTAATGTCGAGTTTACCAATGGTACGATGGTAAAAGGCCGTGGCGGTATGGACGCTATTCTTGTGAAATATGATGCCGAACTGAATTTCCAGTGGGCTCGAGTAGTCGGTGGTACGAAAGACGATTCGTTTGAGCGCATTGCGGTTACCTCGGGTGGCGACATTGTGGCCGTGGGCAAAATTGCGGGCGACGTAACTATCGATGGCACCGACCAGACCTGGAGTGCTACTCAGTCGACCGATGCCTGCATTGTAGTCTATGGTAAAGACGGAACCTATAAAAACTCGGCCGTGATAAAAGGTACGGGAGCTTCTCTGTGTAACTCGGTTGCTACCGACAGCGAAGGCCTTATCTACGTGACGGGTTCGACCATAGGACAGACCGATTTCGGAAACGGAAAGAGCGTGACTATTGGTGGAACTGATACCGGCACCTTTTTGGCATGCTACAACAGTTCGCTGGAATGCCAGTGGGCTATTGCAGGCTTTGGCCCCAAATATTCTTATGGCTGGGACGTGAAACTGGATAAAGACGAGAATATCCTGCTTACCGGCCGTTTTGGTTCTTCGTTTACCCTCACCGGTACCGATGGGGAGTCTATTACAACCGACATAGGCGGTGAGTCTACCCAGGATACTTATGTGGCCAAACTCTCTCGCGAGGGTGTGGGACAGTGGATTACCCATGTAAAGAACTCCAACCGTATCGATACTCGCTCAATCGATTCCGACTCTCAAGGGAATGTTTATATCTGGGGGCACTGCCAATCGGCTGTTACTCCTGAGGGACAACCGGCTCTCGGGTTCAATGGAAATTTCGATTCGTTCCTGATTAAGTATTCACCTGCGGGAGCCTATCTGGACGGTATGAACCTGGGTGGAAGCGGTCGCGACGAGGCAAAGGCTCTGTTTATCGACAAGAACGACGATGTGTATGTGGCCGGTAATGTAAACGGCGACGGCTCTAAGGGTGGAACTGCCGTAAATATGAATCCCCGTGGTGAATCCAAGGAATATACTTTCAAAGGTCATGATGGCTATTTTGCCAAATACGACGGTGAAACTTGGGAACTGGTACAACTTGAAAAGACCATTACTCCCGATAACGCCAACCAGCACGAGGTAGCCTGGTGCGTAACCATGTCGCCCGATTGTGATAAAGTATATGTAACGGGGCATCATCGAGACGGTTCTACGGTTTTCGATGGGGTGGACCTCACGCTTCCTTTTGTAGGCGATTATGATGTGTACACGGTGTTGTATTCCTATGTACTGATGGTGAAGACCAAGACTCTCGAAGCAGGAGTCGTTGGTGAGCCCTATTACAGCAATATCGTTGTCGACAATACCGAAGGAGCTGTGTCGTTTGAGATTACCGAGGGTGCACTCCCCGATGGACTTTCGTTGAGCGACGACGGGGCTATCTCGGGAACTCCTACCAAGAATGGTTCGTTCACGTTTACGCTTCAGGTATCGGACGAAGCATCGTCTATTCAGAAAGAGTACACGCTGGTTATCAAGTCGGGTGAAGGCTGCGATGTGTTTATCGTGACCGACCATTGTCCCGATGCCTATATAGGCTATCCCTATTCGCTCCAACTCGAGATAGAGGGCGAGGGTATTATATGTGCGCTTACTGGTGGGGCCTTGCCCGATGGCCTTACCTTGTCGCCCGAAGGACTTATTTCGGGAACTCCTTCCGAGTCGAATGAAGAGGGCATTTACAGCTTTACGGTGAAAGCTACCGGTGCGTCGGGTTGCGACGATGAACTGGAACTGCAAATGATACTTTCCAACGACGATCCCAGTAGCATAGAGGGTATAAGCGCCGATTCATTCCAGTTATATCCCACAGTGGCTTATGGCGAAATAACCATGAAGGCCAGCTTCGGTAAGAGCGTACGGGCTCAAGTCAACATTGTGACTCCGTTGGGTACCAGCGTATGGAGCAAGGCATTCTATGGCGATGTAATCGACGAGGCTATCTCGACAGTCGATATGCCTGAAGGTGTTTATTATCTGGTATTGTCGACCGACGAAGGTCGATTGACCAAACCTTTTATCGTGAAGAAGTAGTAGTAAATTGGTTTTCTAACGACGGACCCCGGTATCTTCTTTTAGTCCGGGATATCGGGGCCGTCGCTTATTTTTGTAGTGTTAGAACATGAAAAGAAGTGAATTTTTAAGGCTGATGGGAGCAACGACTGTTGCTGCCGCTCTATCCGATTTCAAGGCCATATCGCAGACTGTAGAGTCGTTGAATGGCTCGGCCACAGCCGGTTCGGACGATTTGGCCAAACTGCTTGAATCGGATTTGGAGAGCCAGGAAGCCGTGGTCGACAAGCCGGTAACGGCCATTGTCATTGGGGCTGGTGCCCGTGGTCGCACGTATGCCAGCTACTCCGAGCATTATCCCAAATCGCTCAAGATTGTGGGTGTTGCCGATATAAATCGGGAGCGACAGGAGTATATGAAGAATCTGTACCAGATACCCGATGAAAATTGCTTTGACGATTGGAGTGAAGTGTTCAGTCGGCCAAAGTTTGCCGATGCCGTGATTATCGCAACCCCCGATAACCTGCACTATGCACCGGCTTTGAAAGCGATGGCTGCCGGTTATGATTTGCTATTGGAAAAGCCTGTAGCACAATCGATTAAAGAGTGTACCGATATTTTGAAGTATGCCAAGCGGTACGACCGCATTGTGGGTATTTGCCATGTGTTGCGGTATGCACCCTATTTTATTGCTCTAAAAAAGGTGCTCGACTCGGGGAAGATTGGCGATTTGGTGAGCATACAGCATATGGAGTGTATCCGATTCTATCACATGGCTCATTCTTATGTGCGGGGTAACTGGAAGAGTTCGAAAGATACTACGCCTATTATCATTGCCAAGTCGTGTCATGACATGGATATGATGCGGTGGCTTGTCAACAAGCCCTGCAAGTCGGTGTCGGCCTACGGAGGGTTAAAGCTGTTCAAGCGGGAGAATGCACCCGAGGGGTCTACCGAACGGTGTCTCGACTGTCCGATGGAGTCACGCTGTCCCTATTCGGCCAAGAAAATCTATTTGAAAGACAGACAGTTCCTTTATGTCTTTGATATTCCCGACAACGATTGTCGGAACAGCAAGTATGACAGCCTGATTCTCGAGAAATTGAGAACGACTGACTATGGTCGCTGCGTTTACCGTTGCAATAACGATCAATGTGACCATTTCGTAGCTTCTCTCGAGTTCGACGGCAACATAACCGGAGCCTTCTCGATGGAGGCATTCACGGCAACCGGTGGTCGTCTGACCCGCATTATGGGAACAAAAGGATGGATCGAGGGTGATATGAAGAAGTTTACCGTTACCGATTTTCTCACCCGTAAACAACTGGTATGGAATAAGGATATTTCTTCCTTGCCGGGATACGAAGGCCATGCCGGCGGCGATTTCGGTATTGTGAAAGACTTTGTGCTGGCCGTAGCCAATCGCGATGCGTCTTATCTAACCAGTACAATCGACCTCTCTATCGAGAGCCATGTCATGGGATTCTTGGCTGAAAAAAGCCGGGTACTCAAGAAACGGATAGATATGTAACGACAAAACATGTTTTTCTCATACACGTGAAGTAGAGCTCAACCATGAGAATTGAGTTTTCGAAAGATAGATAAGTGATACCGGGCCGGGAACATTGCGACAATGCTCCCGGCCTATTTTTTGAGAGCGTATCGAAACGAGGCAAAATAAAAAAGGCGAAACTCTGCGGGAGCTTCGCCTGATAGATTTTCTGAAGTTGTGGTCCCACTTGGGCTTGAACCAAGGACCCCCTGATTATGAGTCAGATGCTCTAACCAACTGAGCTATAGGACCGGCACGGATATTTCCGTAAGCGAGTGCAAAGATAGCGGTTTTCATAGAAAGCCACAAATATTTTGCCGTTTTTTCTCGAAAATATCGCGACGATAGAGTCCGGGCAGAGTTCAACGACAGATATTGCGGCTGAGTCGAGGATTGCCGACGGCTGCCTATCGTGCAATCGAAGCGGCCAGGGCCTCCCGGCAACAGGCCCGAATGTACTAAATTCTCTTTACAAATACCCGATAGCTGCACAAAATTCGCTACTTTTGCATCACTTAACTTGTAGAGCTATGGAGGCTTCATTGACGGGTATTCACAATTTGCTTTTCGACTTGGGCGGGGTGATTATCGACCTCGACCAACAGCAGTGCGTCGATGCGCTGGCGGCGCTGGGCGACACGCAGGCGGCCAACATGCTGGGGCTGTATGGCCAGCAGGGCGAGTTTATGAAACTGGAGGCCGGCGAAATATCGGCGGCCGATTTTCTGGCTTACATGCACCGTCGCATCGGTCGTGACGGGGTGTCGGACCGCGACATCGTCGATGCCATCAACGCGTTTCTCGTAGGTATCCCCGTCGAGCGTCTGCAGTTGTTGCGCCGGTTGCGCAGCCACTACCGGGTGATGATGCTGAGTAACACCAATCCCATCATGTTCGACACGAAGATTGCCGACTGTTTTGCCCAGGAGGGGCTGACGGTGGAGGATTATTTCGACGACATCTACCTCTCTTACCGGCTGAAAGCTTGCAAACCGAATGCCGAGATTTTCGAGAAGGTGATTGCCTCGTCGCACATCGTACCGCAGGAGACGCTCTTCTTCGACGACTCGCAAAAGAACCTCGATGCCGCCGCGGCTCTCGGATTCAAGACTCATCTCGTAACGCCCGACTGCGGCATTATCGACTTTTTCAACTCTCGCCCATGACCACCCGACCGACCGACATAGCTCCGAACCAACCGCTGTTTGCTACGCTGGGCGTATTCGACGGTGTGCACCGCGGCCACCGGGCCGTGATTGCCCGGGTCGAGGCCGAAGCGGCTGCACGTCGACTGGCATCGGCCGTGATTTCGTTTCGCACGCACCCGCAACAGGTGTTGCACCCCGAGGTGCCGTTTCGCCTGCTCACTTCGCCCGACGAACGCGAGGCGTTGCTGCGGCAAACGGGTGTCGACCGCGTGATTTTTCTCGACTTTACCCGCGAGATGTCCATGCTCTCGGCCTTCGACTTCCTTCGGGTGCTGTCGTCGCAGTACCGGGTCAAGGGGCTGATTATCGGCTACGACCATCGATTCGGTCACAATCGGGCCGAGGGATTCGACGACTATGTGAAATATGGCAAGGAGCTGGGGATGGAGATTCTACACGCCGAGGAGCTGGTGACCGACGCCGGGCCGGTGAGCTCGTCGATCATTCGCAAGCTGCTGTTGCAGGGCGACCTGGCCACAGCCAACCACCTGCTGTCATACCCCTATACGCTTCACGGGCATGTGGTGAACGGTTTTCATGTGGGGCGCGAGCTGGGATTCCCCACGGCCAATATCGACATCGACTACCCCGATAAGCTGATTCCGGCAAACGGGGTATATGCCGTGCGGATTGTACGGGCCGACGGACATCGCTACGGCGGCATGCTCAACATCGGCAACCGCCCTACCCTGAACCGCCCCAACGACTACTGTATCGAGGCCAATATCTTCGACTTCGCAGGCAATCTCTATGGCGAGGCTTTAGCGGTGGAGCTGGTGCAGTATATACGCCCCGAACAGACGTTTGCCCACATCGAGGCACTGCAGGCCCAACTGGTAGCCGACGAGGCCGCCATCCGCAAAATTCTGGCCGAATAGGCCCCCTTACAACGATACCTGATAATCCTGTTTGTTCAGTTTGGGATTGCAGCAGACAAACCCCACATTTTTCATGTCGACCGTCACGCGCACCCGCTCGTCCTTGAGGAGCGACTCCCACCACTCTTTCACCGCACTATTCCGGCGAATGCCGTCGATTATCAATATCGAAGGCTTGTCGAGCGCCGGGTCGAGCAACCGGGGCAACGCCCGATACTGAGCCTTGGGCAGACGATTGACCACGATATAGAAACCCTCGTGCTCACCGGCCAGATAATCGGGGAGTGCAATGGCATGAGGTTCCCGCACAAATTCGGCCTGCTCGCCGGCCTCGGCAAAGAGCTGTTCGGCAAAACTGCCAATCTCGGCATTCGGCTCGACTATCGTCAGACGTGCCGAACGCTCGGCCAGCCGCAAATAGAGCGACGAGATGCCCCACGAAGAGCCTATCTCGAGAATGTCGTCGGGCCGGAAGAAGTTGGTCAGCCGGAAAAAGAGACGCCCCCGGCTCTTGGAGATGAGCCGTCGCTGCCGTTTCTGCCGCCGCTGAAGGGCATCGATGACACGAGCACGAGCTATTGCCTCTACATCATCATAGGCATAATAACGGGCCTTCTCGCGTATCACCTTCGTGATGAGACGAAAGGCAAAGGGCGAGTGGATGCCGAACCCCCAGGCTTGACGCATGCGGCTCATCGGCGAGGTATACTCCTTCCAGAACTTCTTCTGCATAGACTACGGCTTTTAGGCTTGCGGTACCGATTTACGACGACGCCAATAGACTACCCCCGTGCCCACAAAGCCGGCCAGGATGAGGAAGAGCGACACATAGGCAATGGCTTCGGTCGTATGTACCGAGGGCGGGTCGAACCGGAATATCACTTCGTGTTCGCCGGCCGGCAGATTGACAGCCCGCAACACGTAGTTTACACGCGCCATATCGATGGGTTTCCCGTCGACAGTCACCTGCCAGCCCCAAGGGAAATAAATCTCGGAGAAGACCGCTAAACCGCCTTGTTGCGAACGGTAGCGATAGGTGAGCTCGTCGGGCTTGTAGGCAGTCTCGTAGATGGTGTCACCGGCTGCGGGGGGAACCACCTTGTCGCCAATCTCCCGGGCAAAGCGGCGATCGGCCACCGCCGTGTGCGACGGGTCGAAGTCGGTAATGGCTGCCATCTCGGCATCGGCATTGTCGACCCACTCGACCTCCGATACAAACCAGGCGTTGCCCAGCGCTCCGGGGTTGCGCACGACGGTCTCGCGCCCATCCTCGAGCGGCTGTATGATGTAGCGGGTATTGAGCATGTTCAGTACCACCATGTTGCCATTGACGAGCTGACGGTCTATCAGGTCTTGATAGCGGCGCAATTTGGCGGCGTGGTAGCCGCCGACCGACTTGTGGTAATACGACGTGCGGGGCTCGTTGAAACTGGCTGCCAGCGTCTCGCCGGCCGCCGCATTGAGCACCCGGTAATTCATGTCCTTGTCTTGCAGGATATAGCGGTCGGCATCGGTCATGGGGAAGGGATTGGTCTTGCGGGCCGGTGTCACGAAGTTGTCGCTGTTGAGGTAGCGCTTGTTGACCGGATACATATCGCCTACCAGAATCACCGCCAGGGCCACCATGGCCACGGTAGCACTCACCTTCTTCCGATTGAGCAGCCACAGCACGGCAAAGCCCAGCACCACGATGATGAACGATCGCCAGGCATCGGCCGTGAAGATAGCCTTGCGGGCTTCGGCCACACCGGCAAAGAGTTCGGCATAACCGGGTTGACCGGCGGCTTCGCGCTCATAGTCTTTCAAGAAGGTATCGAAGAGGCCAGGGGCCAGAGCCGCCAGCAGAGCGATACCGGCCACAATGCCGCCGCTCAGGTAGAACCACCGTTTCTCACGCGAGAGTATCGACGGGTCGTCGAATATCTTTTTCAGCGCCAGCACGGCCAGCAGCGGCATGCAGAACTCGGCCACCACCAAGATGCTCGACACCGTACGGAATCGGTTGTACATGGGGAAGTAATCGATAAACCAGTCGGTGAGCCACATCATGTTCTTACCCCACGAGAGCATGACGGTCAGAATCGTCACCACCAGCAAGGCCCACTTGAGCGGCGTGCGCACGATGAAGCAACCCAGCACGAAGAGGAAGAAGATGAGGGCACCCACATAGACCGGTCCCGAGGTAAAGGGCTGGTCGCCCCAGTAACGATCGAGTTGCGACAGGTAGGGACGAATCTCGGGATTGGCCGCCTTCACCGCCCGCTCGCTCTCAGAGAGCGGACCGCTGGCACCACCCTTGCTGTCGGGAATCAGGAGGGTGAGAGTCTCCATCTTGCCGTAGCTCCACTGGGTGATATACTCTTTGTCCAGACCGCTTCCGGCCGGTTTGGCCACCTTGTCGCCATCGGGCGAAGAGAGCTCGGTATGGCCTCCACGCATCGACTCTTTGGAATATTTGTAGGTGTGATACAGATTCGAAGCATTGGCACCCACGGCCAGCACGGCAGCTACCAGCAACACGCCGGTGGCCTTGAAAAAGCGCGGCATGGTGTGCGAGCGGTAGTGCTCCACGCCATAGGCAACGACTACGGCACAGATGACAAAGAGGAAGTAGTAGGACATCTGCACGTGGTTCGACATGATTTGCAACGCGCCGAAGAGTGCCGCCAGGGCTCCACCCAACAGATAGCGCCCCCGATAGGCCAGAATGATGCCGGCAATCGTAGGGGGAATGTAGGCGAGCGTGATGAACTTCCAGATATGGCCCGCCGCAATAATGATGAAGAAGTAGGACGAAAAGGCATAAGCCACCGCACCGAAGGCCGCCAGATACCACCGCACGTTGAGCGTGAGCAGCAGAATATAGAAGCCCAGCATCATGATGAAGACCAGCGACACGGGCGATACCAGCCACAGGTTATAGACGTGCTGCAACCCCTTCAGCGGAGCGTTGCTCGAGTAGGTGGGTGCAATCTGGAAGGTAGGCATACCCGAGAATACCGAGCCGGTCCAGCGAGGCATTTCGCCCGTTTGCTCGGCGTAGGTCTTGGCTTCGTGGCCTATGGCCAACCCCTGCTGGGTATCGTGTTGGAACAGAATCTTGCCTTCGACAACGTCGGGCGAGAAATAGATAAACGACAAGACGACAAACAACAGGACCGGCAAGAGGGCCCAAAGGTTCTTATGACTTTTCATTGTTACGAATCTGTATTTTTTTTGCAAATGTACAAGTTTAACCGTAATTATCACGCTCCCAGGCGAACAAACTGAAACAAAAACCCTCTTTCAGGCAACTTTGCCTTTCGGAGAAAAAAGAGGGCCGGGGTTGCACATGCAACCTCGGCCCTATGATGGTCTATTTATCTGCTAACTTATTTTACAAGCGAAGCGATGTCGAATTTGGCAAATTCAAGATCGGTAGCAGCTTGTTGAGCTTTTGCAGAATCCATGCTGATAGCTTTCTTCAGGTTCGAAACAACCATTTGTTCGTTGTTGGTACGAGCACCCAGAACAGCCATCAGGTAGTAAGTATTGGCATTGGGAGTTTCAACACCGGCCAGCGTAGCTTTAGCCTTGCTGTAATCTTTTACCAAGATTTGAGCCAGAGCGGCGTTGTTCGATTTAACATCGCCAAATGCTTTTACGGCTGCGTTGTAGTCGCCTTTCTTCATGTAGAATACACCCAGAGCTTCGTTGAGTTCCTCAACACCGGCCGATTTGCCAAAGGCTTGTTCGGCGGCAGCGTAATCGCTGTTCGAGAGAGCGATCAAACCTTGGTTCATAGCCACCTCGGGAGTATTGGGAGCGATGCGGGCAGCCTTGTCGAAGTTAGCTTTGGCAGCAGCGAGGTCGCCTTCTTCGTATTGAACCATACCCAGGTTGTTGTAACCACGGTAGTCGTTCGGATAGATTTCAACTACTTTCGTATAGATGGCAGCTTTCTCTTTGTTGGTCTTAACCAGCGTAGCAGCGTAGAGCAGTTCGTCAACCGAGAGGGCTTTAGCATCTTCTTGAGCCAGTTTCGAGATTTCCTCGTCCGATTTACCGATTACGTTCACCGAAGCCGTGATTCTCGAATAACGCAGTTGCGGGAGAATCTCCTCGGCCAATACTTTGAATACCGACGACATGTTCTTGATTTCACGTTCGCGTTGTTCGGGGTCGGAGTACATCGAAAGTACGTTCAGGATGAGCTCTTTGTCTTGGATGTTCGATTTCGAAACCAGTTCTTGGAAACCTTCCCAGTCTTGAGCCGTAAATTCGGCAGTCATGTCGGCTTCAACTTTGTCTTTCTTCAAGCTCTTCTTCATGTAGTTAACCGTATTCTTCTCACGGTTCTCGGCCAGCGTGGTATTCAGTTTCACACCACCATCAGGCGAAGCGTAAGACGAAATGTTGATGTTGGTCAACTCTTTGTTGGGAGCCTCGGCAGCAGCGTTGATTTCGTTGTGGAGAGCTTTCATCTCTTCCGATTTCAGTTGCTCGGCACGCAGGTTGGCCTGTTGGATGAGGAACATGATGTCGGCCGAGTAGGTCTCTTTGATAATACGTTGGAACTTGTCGGGCGTGATAGCGGGGTTCACCTCTTGAGCGTTGGCGATTTCGGCCGTAGAAACGACACCCTCGGCAACCGTTACACGAGGCAATTCATACGTTTTGTTACCTCTTTGAACTTTGAAAGCCAGTTGCAGTTCCGATTTACGCATCTCGGGAATGTATTTGAAATTTACAGGCATGGAAACAACACCACCCATTTTGTACGAAATGGCTTGGTCGTTACCTTCTACCTTTTCCCCTTGATAAACAAACGGAGTACCGGCAGTTTCACCCTCGGCGTAAACCAGGTAGGGAGTTACTGTAACTACCGATTTCTTATCGAAATACTTTTCAGGGAAAGTTCCCGTAATGGTTGCAGGAACCTGGCCACCTACTACTTCAAGAGGAGAAGGGGTCACCGTAAAATAATCGGCCGATAACGGCTTCATGTCTTTGTTACACCCTACAAATGCCAATGTCATGAGAAGCATTAGGGGAAGATAGATTTTCTTAATCATAATAATAATTGTTTGGTTACACTTATTTTTGAAATATTTCCTTTCCTATTTTGAAGAACAGAATTAGTGCATTTCATATTTAAAGGCAAAAATAAACAAAAATAGAACACTCTCACTATTTTTATACAAATTTTTTTCTCTAACCCCCTTTATTGGGGGCTTTCCGCTGGTTTCGGGGATGATATTGCAAGATTTCCTGCCGCAGGAACTGCCTGTCGAGGTGGGTATATATCTCGGTGGTGGTGATGCTCTCGTGCCCCAACATCTGTTGAATGGCCCGCAGGTTGGCCCCCCCCTCGAGCAGGTGGGTGGCAAAGGTATGACGCAGCGTGTGGGGGCTCACCTGCTTGCGAATGCCACACCGCTCGCAGGCCCGTTTCACAATATAGTAGACCATCACCCGGGTAAGCTTCGCCCCCCGCCGGTTCAAAAACAGAATATCCTCGCTGCCCCGCTTGATGTCGAGCTCCCGCCGGTCTTCCATATAGAGGTTTATCTCGCGTATCGCGTTCTGCGAGATAGGAACGAGGCGACGCTTCTCGCCCTTGCCCTCGACAATGATATAACCGTCGGTCAAATAGAGATCGGAGATACGCAGCCCCACCAGCTCCGACACCCGCAACCCGCAACCATAGAGGGTCTCGATGATGGCTCGGTTGCGACGGTCCTCGGGTTGCGACAGGTCGAACGACTCGACCATACGGTCTACCTCATCGACCGTGAGCACATCGGGCAACTTCACCCCCAGCTTCGGACTCTCGATCCACTCCGAAGGGTCGTTCTCGATGAGCTTCTCCAACTTCAGGAAACCGAAAAACGACTTGATTCCCGAGATGATGCGAGCCTGCGACCGGGCTCCGATGCCCAGGTCTTGCAACGTGCATACAAACCGGTGCAGGTCGTCGCCGGTAACCTGACTCCAATCGAGATTCTCGGTCTGAATAAAATCCACAAGCTTCTCGACATCGCATTGATAGCCCTCTACCGTATTGGTGGAAAGCCCTCGTTCCAACTTCAAATAGCGCCCAAAACGCTTCAACAAATTATCTGCATCGACTTTTGGCATACTCTTTTTATCCGATATATCATTTTTTTCCGTAATTTTGCCCTATCTTAGGGAGAATATCCCGGAGCATCGGCTTTCAGGGCAAAGATAGTGAAAGGCGAGTGCAGAAAAATCAAACTCGTTTGAGATTTTTTGCCGAGCCGCATCCTGTCTTATCTAAAGATAGTGAAAAGCGAGTGCAGAGACAAACCGAAACCCAGTTTCGTGTTTGGGTTATGCCGAGCCGACTCCTATCTTCTGTAAAGATAGTGAAAGGCGAGTGCAGAAAAATCAAACTCGTTTGAGATTTTTTTGCCGAGCCGCATCCTGTCTTATCTAAAAGATAGCGAAAGGCGAGTGCAGAGACAACTGAAAACAAAACTTTCAAATTGGACTATGCCGAGCCGTATCCTATCGCATCGAATCTAAATAGACAAAAAGGCCGGAGGGACAATCGGCAGAGAGACTCTCCGTACAAAAAAGATTGTTATTATGGATATACTCATTATCAACGGGCCCAACCTCAACTTGTTGGGCAAACGGGAAAAGAGCATTTACGGGGAAAAAAGTTTCGACGACTTTCTCGGCGAGTTGCAACAGCGCTATGCCGACCACCGCATCGGCTATTTCCAGTCCAATATCGAGGGCGAACTCATCGACAAGATTCAAGAGGCGGGGTTCTCTTGCGACGGCATCGTGCTCAATGCCGGAGCCTACACCCACACCTCCATCGCCTTGAGCGATGCCATACGTGCCGTACCGGCCCCCGTGGTCGAGGTACACATCTCCAATATCCACGCCCGCGAGGAGTACCGCCACAAATCCATGATAGCGGCAGCCGTTGCCGGCTCGATTATCGGGTTCGGACTCGACTCGTACCGACTTGCCATCGAGGCTTTGATTGAAAAAAAACGATAAACCCCTTTCACCTATGTCCAAATACACGAAAATAGTAGCGACCATATCCGACTCGCGCTGCGATGTCGACTTCATCAAACAACTCTACGACAACGGCATGAATGTCGTTCGTATGAACTCGGCCCACCTGCAGGAAGAGGGATTCCGCAAAATCATCGACAACGTGCGCGCCGTCTCCAACAAAATAGCCATCCTGATGGATACCAAGGGCCCCGAGGTGCGCACCACCGCACTGGCCGACGGTAACAATCTGTCGTTTGTCACGGGCGACTTCGTGCGCATTACCGGCCGCGAGGGGACCCTCACCGGCCACGGATACATCGGGGTAAGCTACCCCAACTTTGCCCAAGACCTGGAGGTGGGCAGCCACATCCTCATCGACGACGGCGAACTCGAGTTCATCGTACGCGGCAAAGAGAACGACGAACTGCTGTGCGAGTCGCTCAACAACGGCGAACTGGGAGCCCGCAAGAGTGTCAACGTGCCGGGCGTGCGCATCAACCTCCCCTCGCTCACCGAGCGCGACATCCGCAACATCCGCTATGCCATCAAGCAGGAAATCGACTTCATTGCCCACTCGTTCGTGCGCAGCAAACAGGATGTGCTCGACATTCAGGCCATTCTCGACGAGTATAAGAGCCCGATCAAGATTATCGCCAAAATCGAAAACCAGGAGGGTGTGGACAACATCGACGAGATACTCGAGGCCGCATACGGCGTGATGGTAGCCCGCGGCGACCTGGGTATCGAGGTACCCCAGGAGAAGATTCCCGGCATCCAGGCCCGCCTCATCAAGAAGTGCATCCAGGCCAAAAAGCCGGTTATCGTCGCCACCCAGATGCTCCACTCGATGATCAAGAACCCCCGGCCCACCCGTGCCGAGGTAACTGACATAGCCAACGCCATCTACCAGCACACCGACGCCCTCATGCTCAGCGGCGAGACGGCCTACGGCAAATATCCCGTCGAGGCGGTAGCCACCATGGCCCGCGTAGCCGAGGAGGCCGAAAACAACAAGCTCACCGAGAGCAACATCCGGGTCATTTCGTCGGCCGACGAACCCGACGTCACCTCGTTCCTGGCCAAACAGGCGGTAAAGACCTTCAACAAACTGGGTACAAAGGCCATCATCACCGACAGCTATACGGGCCGCACCGCCCGCTATGTGGCTGCCTACCGGGGACGCTACCCGGTGCTGGCTCTCTGCTACTACGAGCGCACCATACGGTTGCTGGCTCTCTCTTACGGCGTATTCCCCCTCTATCAGGAGCGCACCCGCACCTCGCGCGAATACCTGTTCAACGGTCTGAACCACCTCATGGAGCTGCACCTCATCGACCGCGACGACCTTATTGCCTACCTGGGCGGAGGATTCGGCGAAGGAAAAGGCACCACATTCCTCGAGATAAACCGGATAAGCGAAGTGCTCGACAACTTCAACCACTATACCTTGCCCAATATCGAAGACGCCGAAGCATGACCCGCGAACTGGAAGAGTACATATTGACCCACATCGACCCCGAGGACGAACTGCTTGCCGCGCTCGACCGGAATACGCACCTGTATCACCTGCGGCCCCGCATGGTGTCGGGCCATCTGCAAGGGCGCATTCTCAAGATGTTCTGTCGCATGATGCGGCCGCACCGCATCCTCGAGCTGGGCACCTTCACCGGCTACTCGGCCCTCTGCCTGGCCGAGGGGTTGTGCGAAGGGGGCGAAGTGCATACCATCGAAATCGACGACGAAATCGAAGACTTCACCCGCAGCTACTTCGACCGCTCGCCCGTAGGCGACCGTATCAAACTGTACATAGGCGACGCCTGCGAGATTGTCCCCTCCCTTGCCGACACCTACGACCTCGTGTTTATCGACGCCAACAAGCGCGACTATCTGAAGTATTACGAGCTGGTGTTGCCCAAGGTGCGGCCGGGGGGTATCATCCTGGCCGACAATACCCTGTGGGACGGCAAGGTGGTGACCGACCCGCACAGCCGCGACGCCCAAACGGTGGGCATCGAACGCTTCAACGACTTCGTCGCCACCGACAACCGGGTAGAGAAGGTGATTCTGCCCCTGCGCGACGGGCTCACCATTTTGTGGAAAAAACCGTAATGCCACACAATCTTTACCCACTCAACTTGGTTATATCTAAAAAAAGGAGCTATATATGGAAACAACACGACAGAACAAAATAAGCCGCCTGCTGCAGAAGGAGCTGAGCGACATTTTTCTGGGCGAAACCCGCAAGACCCACGGCATCATCATCTCGGTGAGCGTGGTACGCGTCAGCCCCGACCTGAGTACGGCCAAAGCCTACCTGAGCATCTTCCCGCCCGAAAAGAGCGCCGAAATGATTGCCAACATCAACGCCAACGCCAAGACCATACGCTACGAACTGTCGCAGCGCGTGCGCTTCCAGTTGCGAAAGACGCCCGAACTCTCGTTCTTCCTCGACGACTCGCTCGACTACATCGAGAATATCGACTCGCTGTTGAAAAAATAGCGTATACCGATGAGTCGGCTCTCCCGCAAAATTGCCTGGCGCTACCTCTTCTCCAAGAAGTCGCACAGCGCCATCAATGCCATATCGATCGTATCGGTGTGCGGGGTGGCCATTACCACGCTGGCACTCATCTGCACCCTGTCGGTCTACAACGGATTCACGCAGCTGATCGGGTCGCTCTACTCGCAGATAGACCCGCAAATCAAGATTACTCCGCGTGAGGGGAAAACGCTCGATACCGAGGCTCCCGAGCTGAAACAGATAGCCTCATGGCCCGAGGTGGCCATCGTCTCGCCCGTCATCGAGGAGAATGCCCTGTGCCAATACAAGGACCGCCAGCAACCGGTGCTGGTAAAAGGGGTTCCCGACAACTATACCCAGCTGTCGCACATCGAGGAGCTTATCACCAGCGGCACCTTCATGCTCAACGACGGGCGAGTCGACTATGTATCGCTGGGCATAGGCATTGCCGCCCAACTGGGTATCGCCACCAACACCCCCTACCCCGTAGAGCTCTATGCTCCCAACCGGCTGGGACGGGTCAATCTGGCCAACCCGGCACAATCGTTCAACAGCAGGCGTTTCTTCGTGGCCGGCGTCTTCTGCTCCAACCAGGCCATCTACGACGACCAACTGGTGATTCTGCCCCTGGCCACCGCCCGCGAGATGTTCAGCTACACCACCGAGGCAACCGCCATCGAGCTGCGCCTCGCTCCCGACTACACCGAGCATGCCGTGGCCCAGAAGCTGAAAGAGACTTTGGGCGACTCGTACCGCGTGGCGACCCACATCGAGCAGAACGACTGGTACAAGTGGGTACAGATTGAGAAGTGGATTACCTTCCTCATCCTCTCGTTTATCCTGATGATTGCCACCTTCAACGTAATAGGCGCCCTCTCGATGCTCATCATCGACAAGAAACGCGACATCGACACCCTGCAAAAACTGGGAGCCGACGACCGACTCATCTCGCGCATATTCCTGGCCGAGGGGTGGCTCATCTCGGCTATCGGGGCCGGTTCGGGCCTCATTCTGGGGGTAATACTCTGCTACCTGCAACAGGAGTACGGGTTGCTGAAGCTGGGCAGCACCGAGGGTATGTTCATCACCGACGCCTACCCCGTACGGCTCGAACTGTTCGACACGCTGGCCGTCACCGCCATCGTCCTCATCCTGGGCTTCGTTACCGCCTGGTATCCTGCCAAGTTTCTGCGCAAGCGCCTGCTCGCCGAGAAATCAAATAGAGAGTAACCTCTGGCACGCATACCTACCTCTTTAATATATACTTATCCCATACCAACATACCAACAGGGCGGCCCAAAACTGTTTTTGAGCCGCCCCGTCGTTATCTTGGTCTATCTCCTCATCACTTCATTTCGCGAGCAATCGCATCGGCAATAGACTGCATTTCGGCAGCGTCGAGCGACAGCTTGTCGCGGAAGAAATTCATATCGGACTCGTGGTTGATAGGCACCAGATGAATGTGCGTATGAGGCACTTCGAGACCCATCACGGCCACACCTACCCGTTTACAGGGCACGGCCTTCTCGATAGCCCGGGCCACCCGTTTGGCGAAGCGGGTGAGACCTACATAAGCCTCGTCGTCGAGATCGAAGATATAGTCGACCTCCTTTTTCGGAATCACCAGCGTATGCCCTTTGGCTACGGGATTGATGTCGAGGAATGCAAAATAATTCTCGTCCTCGGCTACTTTGTAGCACGGAATTTCACCGGCTACAATACGACTGAAAATGGTTGCCATGGTTTCTTGTTTTTTAGTTGTTACAAAGATAGTGAAAGGTGAGAGTAGAGGCAAAGGAAAACGCAGTTTTCAACTTTGACTATGCCGAACCGACTCCTATCTTATTCAAAGATAGTGAAAGGCGGGAGCAGAGGCAAAAAGAAAACAAACTTTTCATCTTGGAGTTGTGTCGGAGCTGCTCCTGTCGGCGACAAGATAGGGAAAGGGAACAAAAAAAAGCGTTCTCCCGCTCTGCAAACTATAGGAGAGAGCGGGAGAACGCCTGTGACAAAAAAGCCGATATGCAACGTGTGCACACCGGCCTATGGGGTTAAATGGAAATATCTACAATCTCGAACGACATCAGGCCCGAAGGAACCTGAATCTCAACGATGTCGCCAACCTGCTTGCCCAGCAGACCCTTGGCGATAGGTGTCGTGGCCGAAATCTTGCCTTCACGCAGATTGGCCTCCGACTCCGACACGATGGTATATTTCATTACCGCGCCATTCTTGACATTCTTGATAGTTACGGTGTTCAAGATTTGCACCGTGTGGGTGTTCAACTTGCTCTCATCGATGAAACGGGCGTTGGCCACGAGATCTTTCAACTGCGAGATTTTCATTTCGAGCATGCCCTGTGCCTCTTTGGCAGCATCATACTCGGCATTTTCCGAGAGGTCACCTTTGTCGCGAGCTTCGCCAATCGCACGAGAGATTTCGGGACGCTTCACATTTTCGAGATAAGCTATCTCTTCCATCAGTTTTTTGTAACCTTCTTCGGTCATGTACGTAATAGCCATAATTTTACTCCTATAGTGTTTATAAATTATTATTCCATATTAAACAAAAAAGAAATCCCGCCGTTAGCCGGGACTCCTTTTTGTGCTTTCACTGTGACAAAGATACGCCCTTTTTTTAATCTTCCAAAAAAAAACGCCGAGAATCGTCAAAAGTTTACTTGTCGGCTCATTAGAGACGCGATTGTATAGCAGCCTCGATTTCACCCACTTTCTCGATGCGTTTCACAATGCCGTCGTTCTTGTCGATGACGAAACAGGTAGGCAAGTTCTTCACATTATAGATAGCGGCGTTGCGCGAATAGACACTCTGCGGATCGCGCACGCACACCCACGGCAGATTGTCGGCAGCTACCTTCCACGACTGTTCGTCGGCATCGAGCGAAACCTGATAGATCTGGAGACCACGGCTCCTGTATTTCTTGTAGAGTTCGGCCAGCTTCATATTGTAAGCCGGGGAATAATCGGTCTGGTAAGCGGTGAAACTGAGAAGCACCACCTTATTGGCTTCCACCTGCTCGCCCAAGGTCTGCTTGCGACCCAACTGGTCATACAGTTCCACGTCGATATACGAGGTAGTCTCTGCCTCGATATTGGCCTCGTTGCTCTGGCGGGCAGCTCGCTCGGCAGCGATGGCTTCCAGTGTCATCTGCTTCAACTGCTTGGCGCGGGGCGACTCGGGATAGTGCATATCGAAACTCGTAGCCACGGCGGCAATCAACTTGCGGTCTTCGGCATTGTAAGGGTCGAATACCCGACTGCCGTTAATCTCCTGGAACACGATATAATAAGCGGCGGCCGATGCCGGATTCTCCAGCACCAGGTTGAGCATCTTCTCCTTGTACTCGGCCAAAGCCTGAATAGCTTGTGCCCGCAAGGTATCGACCTGGTTGCTGTTGGCCGATACAGCTTTGTTGAGTTCATTGATGCGACGTTTCAACTTACCGCTCTCGTCGGTCACGATGCGCATCTTGGTACACTCGTCCGAACCGGTCAGTTCGTAGCCGTCGGCAAAATCGGTAGCCCGGGCCGAGAACGACAGCGTCTCGGTAGAGTCGACGGCAAAATGAACCAGAGCCCCATTCAACCGCAGCTGATAAAACTCGGGATATTGCGGTGCCTCTTGTTTGAATTTGAAAGCGCCCTTGTCGTCGAGAGTCACCGAGTCGAGCGCCACAGGCTGTCCCGTAGCCAGCGATTCGAGGTAAAGCATTTGTCCGTGAGCACCCGTCACGTCGCCTTCGATGGTAAACTGCCGCTTGCTACACGAGGTAACAGCCACGGCTATCGCACATAAAAATATCCACTTTCTCATTGTTTCAGATTTTAAGTTCATGGCCATCTCCCCTTGGAGAAAACCAGTTACAAAGATATGTTTTTTTTCACACATTCCAATGCCTCGGTGCCTCTGTACCAAAAGCAAAATGAAAGAATGCCCCCGCAAAAAACCGCACTATCTGTTCGCCAAACTACTTTTATAGGCGATATTTTTTCATTTTTATTTCATAATCATAGTTTTGCATTCAAACTTTCATTATCTTTGCGTGATTTTGAGAAGAAAAAAATACAGAAAAATCGATTTTATGATTAAACAAGTTATTAAGAAGACCATCGATTTGGGTGATGGAAGGACCATCACCATCGAAACCGGCAAGCTCGCCAAGCAAGCCGATGGGGCCGTAGAAGTACGCATGGGCAACACCATGCTGTTGGCCACGGTATGTTCGGCACAAGAAGCCGGTGAAGGCGTGGATTTCATGCCTTTGCAAGTAGAATACAAAGAGCGTTATTCAGCTTTCGGCCGTTTCCCCGGAGGTTTTACCAAACGTGAGGGCCGAGCTTCAGACTACGAGATACTCACCGCCCGCCTGGTAGACCGCGTACTGCGTCCGTTGTTCCCCGACAACTATCACGCCGACACCTTCGTGAACATCATGCTGTTCTCGACCGATGGCGTAGACATGCCCGATGCCCTGGCCGGTCTGGCCGCATCGGCTGCCCTGGCCGTGTCGGATATTCCCTTCAACGGTCCTATTTCGGAAGTACGGGTTGCCCGCATCGACGGTAAATTCAGAATAAATCCTACCTTCAGCGAACTCGAAAGAGCCGACATGGATTTGATGGTAGGTGCCACTTATGAAAACATCATGATGGTCGAAGGCGAAATGGACGAAGTTTCGGAGACCGACCTGCTCGAAGCCCTCAAAGCCGCCCATGAAGCCATCAAGGTTCACTGCCTCGTACAGAAAGAGTTGGCCGAGGCCGTGGGTTCGACCGTAAAACGCGAATATTGCCACGAAACCAACGACGAAGATCTGCGCAAAGACGTGTGGGCAAAATGCTACGACAAGGCTTACGCCATTGCCCGCTCGGGTAATGCCGACAAGCACGCCCGCCAAAACGCCTTCGACGCTATCGTCGACGACTATCTGGCCGGTCTGAGCGAAGAAGAGCTCGCCGAAAAGGAACCGCTCGTACGCCGCTACTACCACGATGTAGAAAAAGAGGCCGTACGTCGCTGCATCCTCGACGAAGGCATCCGTCTCGACGGCCGTACCACCACGCAGATTCGCCCCATCTGGTGCGAAGTAGACTACCTGCCGGGTCCTCACGGATCGGCCGTGTTCACCCGTGGTGAGACGCAGGCCCTGGCCACCGTTACCCTCGGTACCAAACTCGACGAGAAGATTCTCGACGACGTGCTCAACCAGGGTCGCGACCGCTTCCTGCTGCACTACAACTTCCCCCCCTTCTCGACCGGCGAAGCCAAAGCTCAACGCGGCGTAGGCCGCCGTGAAATCGGTCACGGCAACCTGGCCAACCGCGCCCTCAAGCGCATGATCCCGAAGGATTACCCCTATGTAATCCGTGTCGTATCGGATATTCTCGAGTCGAACGGCTCGTCGTCGATGGCTACCGTTTGTGCCGGTACGCTGGCCCTGATGGATGCCGGTGTACAGATCAAGAAACCGGTTTCGGGTATCGCCATGGGCTTGATTACCGACAAAGACAATGTGAAATATGCCATCCTCTCCGATATTCTCGGTGACGAGGACCACCTCGGCGACATGGACTTCAAGGTGACCGGTACCCGCGACGGTATCACCGCCACCCAGATGGACATCAAGTGCGACGGTCTCTCCTACGAAGTTCTCGAGAAAGCCCTGAACCAGGCTCGCGAGGGTCGTATGCACATCCTCAACATCATCACCGATACCATCGCCGAACCGCGTGCCGACCTCAAGCCGCATGCGCCTCGTCTCGAGACGATGATTATCCCCAAAGAGATGATCGGTGCCGTAATCGGCCCGGGCGGGAAAATCATCCAAAGCATTCAGGAAGCCAGCGGTGCCATCGTTACCATCGACGAAATCGACAACGAGGGCCACATCGAAATCTCGGCAGCCAACCTCGAGTCGATTCAGGATGCCAAACGCCGCATCAAAGCCATCACGGCTCAACCCGAAGAGGGCGAAACCTATACCGGTGTAGTGAAATCGATTCTGCCCTTCGGTGCATTCGTAGAGATTCTCCCCGGCAAAGATGGTCTGCTCCACATCTCGGAAATCAGCTGGGACCGTCTCGAGACGATGGAGACCTCGGGTATCCACGAAGGCGACGAAGTAACGGTGAAACTCATCGAAATCGACAAGAAGACCGGCAAATACCGTCTCTCGATGAAAGCTCTGTTGCCCCGTCCCGAAAGAGCCCCGCGCAACGACCGTCACCGCGACAACAAGAAACAGTAACAGATTCTATCTGTTCCGCCATACGAGCCGTATATCATCCCGATATACGGCTCTTTTTTTTCGCCTACCTCAAACAGATATTGCGCGGGGTTAAAAATTCTCATTTTTTTACTTATTTAGCGTAAAAATCGTTACCTTCGTTTGCAAATGATTCTCGGCCTATGGCAGCACTGAAACAGCAGCTACAACAGAAGCTGCAACAAAAGCTCTCACCCCAGCAGATACAGCTCATCCGGCTCCTCGAACTTACCGAAGTGGAGTTTGAAGAGCGCGTGCAACAAGAGCTGGTCGACAACCCCGCCCTGGAAGAGGGCCGGGAAGAAAGTCTCGACAGCCTGAACGACTACAACCCCAACGCCGACGAAGACGGGAATCCCACCGAATCGGCCGAAGAGCTCTCGCTGGGCGACTACCGCACCGAAGACGACATCCCCGACTACCGGCTCGAGGCCGACAACTTCTCGAAAGACGACAAGAAAGAGGATATTCCCTTTGTCTCGGCTTCGTCGTTCCACGACTACCTCGAGAGCCAGTTGGGCGAACAGCCGCTCGACGACACGTCGTATCAGATTGCCCAATATATCATCGGCAACATCGACGACAACGGCTATCTGCAGCGCCCCATCCAGGCCATCACCGACGACCTCATCTTTCAGGTGGGGCTCGACGTACCAGTGAGTCAGGTCGAGGATATTCTGCAAATGATTCAGGAGTTCGAACCTGCCGGCGTGGGGGCCTCGAACCTGCGCGAATGCCTGCTGCTGCAGCTCGAGCGTCACGAGGGTACACCCGCCAACCTGCTGGCCTACAAAATCGTGGACCAGATGTTCGACGAGTTTTCCAAGAAGCACTACGACAAAATCATGCGCCAGTGCAACGTGAGCGAAGAAGAGCTGAAACAGGCCATTCACGAAATCACCCTGCTCAATCCCAAGCCGGGCAGTGCCTGGAACAACAGCTACTCGGGCAACTCGGAGCACCACATCATCCCCGACTTCTACGTCGAGGCTCAGGATGGCGAGCTCACCATCAGCCTCAACAACAGCAATATACCCGAGCTTCACGTAAGCCGTGACTATCAGGACATGCTGGAAGACTACTCGTCGAACAAACAGAACCAGACCCGCGACAAACGCGATGCCCTCTTGTTTGTCAAGCAGAAACTCGACGCGGCCCAGTGGTTTGTCAACGCCGTGAAGCAACGGCAAGAGACACTGCTCAAGACCATCACGGTCATCGTCGAGCTGCAAAAGGAGTTCTTCCTCACCGGCGACGAGCGTACCCTCAAGCCGATGATTCTGAAAGATGTGGCCGAGCGTACCGGCTACGACATCTCTACCATCTCGCGGGCCAGCAACAGCAAGTATGTGCAAACAAATTTCGGTATTTATCCGTTAAAATATTTCTTCTCCGAGGCCATGCAGAACGATACCGGCGAAGAGGTCTCGACCCGCGAAATCAAACGGCTGCTGCAAGAGCTGGTCGACCACGAAGACAAGCGCAAGCCGCTCTCCGACGACAAGCTGTGCGAGATGCTGCAACAGAAGGGATACCCCATAGCACGACGTACCATCGCCAAATATCGCGAGCAGCTCTCCATCCCCGTGGCCCGGTTGCGCAAAGAGATTTGAACGACTAAAAAAAACATAACGACTTATGAACAAACTGGCAACCCTACTGTCGACCGTGTTTCATCCGCTGCTCATGCCTACCTACGGCATCGCCATCGCGCTCTACACGTCGTACATGCGCATCTTCGGCGACCGCCTGCTGGGCATCGTCATCGTGGGGGTGTTGCTCACGACCTGCATACTCCCCTCGCTGGGCATCTATATCCTCTACAAACTGGGACACATCAGCGACTTCAGGCTGCACGAACGCACCGAGCGTACCATCCCCTACCTCATCAACTTCGCCTGCTACGTAGCCTGCTACCTCTATCTCTACCGATTCGGGATACCCAGCTGGATTATCGCCTTCATCGCGGGTGCCATCGTCGCGCTCATCATCTCGCTCTTCATCAACCGGTACTGGAAGATAAGCGCCCACATGGTGGCAGCCGGCTCCATGGTGACGCTGGTCTTTCTGATGAGTTTCTACGGCCTCATGCTCACCCCCTATATCCTGCCGCTGCAGATTGCCTCCGTGCTGCTGGCCGGTGCCATAGGCTCGTCGCGCATCCTGCTCAAACGCCACACGCTGGGACAGGTAGGCGCCGGATTTGCCCTGGGGATACTCTGCTGCGGGTCGATGTTCTTTATTTTTGTATAACCGATAAGTAATATATACCATTATGAAACCTGTTGTAAGTATAATCATGGGGAGCACTTCCGACCTCCCCGTCATGGAGAAAGCCGCCAAGCTGCTCGACGAGTGCGAAATCCCCTTCGAGATGCTGGCCCTCTCGGCACACCGCACCCCGGCTCAGGTCGAGGAGTTTGCCAAAGGAGCCAAAGCCCGCGGCATCAAAGTCATTATCGCTGCGGCCGGCATGGCTGCACACCTGCCCGGCGTCATCGCCTCGATGACCCCGCTGCCCGTCATCGGTGTGCCCATCAAATCGGGCATGGAGGGTCTCGACGCCCTGCTGGCCATCGTGCAGATGCCCCCGGGAATCCCCGTAGCTACCGTAGGTATCAACGCCTCGCTCAATGCCGCTATCCTGGCTACCCAGATGCTGGCCCTGGGCGATGCCGCCATTGCCGAAAAGGTAGAGCGATATAAAGCCGGACTCACCCAGAAAATCGTTGCCGCCAACGAGGCGCTGGCCGAAGTCAAATACAAATTCAAAACCAACTAATCGCTATTCACGCCGTTCTCTTTTATCATGGACTATTACAACTACCGTCGCCGGGAAAGCAGCGTCGTACAGATAGGCGACACGCCTCTCGGAGGGTCGTACCCGATACGCATACAGTCGATGACCAACACCTCTACGCTCGACACCCCGGGCAGCGTAGAGCAGTGTATCCGCATTATCGAGGCCGGGGCCGACTATGTGAGACTTACCGCCCAGGGGGTGCGCGAGGCCGAAAACCTGGCCAATATCGAGAAAGAGCTTCATGAGCGGGGATACCACACCCCGCTGGTGGCCGACATCCACTTCAACCCCAAGGCGGCCGACGCAGCGGCCTGCACCGTCGAAAAGGTGCGTATCAACCCCGGTAACTTCGTCGACAGCGCCCGCACCTTCAAGCAGATAGACTACACCGACGAGGAGTATGCCGCCGAACTGAAACGCCTGCGGGAGCGGTTTGTCTCCTTCCTCGACATCTGCAAGGAGCACCACACGGCCATCCGGCTGGGAGTGAACCACGGTTCTCTCTCCGACCGCATCATGAGCCGCTACGGCGATACGCCGGCGGGCATGGTCGAGTCGTGCATGGAGTTCCTGCGCATCTGCCGCGACGAACATTTCGACGACGTAGCCATCTCGATCAAGGCCTCCAACACGGTGGTGATGGTAGCCACCGTGCGGCTGCTCATCCAGACGATGGATGCCGAGGGCATGCACTACCCGCTGCACCTGGGGGTGACCGAAGCCGGCGATGGAGAGGACGGACGGATAAAGTCGGCCGTGGGTATAGGCACCCTGTTGGCCGACGGTATAGGCGACACCATACGGGTTTCGCTAAGCGAAGCGCCCGAGGCCGAGGTGCCGGTGGCCCGCAAGCTGGTCGACTACATCACCGCCCGGGCCGGCCATACACCCATTGAGGCTCCCCACCTCTCGCTCGAGCAGTTGGCCGCCCGCCCCAAAGAGCACATCGAGGAGATTGGCGCCGGCGAACAGCCGGTGGTCCTGGCCGAGGGGAAACCCGGCAAGGGAGCCAAAGCCGACTTCTACTACACCCGCGACCAGGCGGCCGGGGGTGCGGTGCGTTCGATTGTCGACTATCCCCACTACCGGGGTGAGGCCCGCACCTGCCCGCTCTTCCGGGCAACCGACTGGCAAGCCCTGACCTTGAGCCAGGCTCCCTTACGGTTCCTGCAGGCCGACACGACCGAACTGACCGAGCCGCTGCTCAACCGGTTGGCCGGCGAGAAGGGGGTGGTACTCATCGTCACCTCGCACCACATCAACCCTGTGGGCGACACGCGTGCTGCCTTGGCTCGGCTGACCGCAGCCGGCTGCACCTGCCCCGTGATACTGAAGCGAGACTATCGCGAAAACAACCCTGAGGAGCTGCAAGTGAAGGCCGGAGCCGATTTCGGCCCCTTCCTGCTCGACAGCCTCATCGACGGTGTCTACCTCTGCAACGAGGGAGAAATAGCAGCACAGAGCCTCACAGACTACATGTTCACCATTTTGCAGGCCGCCCGCAAGCGGTTCAGCAAGACCGAATACATCTCGTGCCCCAGTTGCGGACGCACCATGTTCGACCTGCAAACGACTCTGGCCCGGGTCAAAGCGGCCACCTCGCATCTGACCGGACTCAAAATAGGTGTCATGGGCTGTATCGTAAACGGTCCCGGCGAGATGGCTGATGCCGACTACGGCTACGTGGGTGCCGGTCGCAACCGGGTGAGCCTCTACAAAGGCAAGAGCTGTATCGAAAAGAACATACCCGAGGAGCAGGCTATCGAAAAGCTCATCGCCCTCATCAAAGCCAACGGCGACTGGTGCGACCCCGCTTGAGATTTCTGACCTGAACGATGAACGACAGCAAGAACAACATTCGCGCCGAACTGGCCACGCTCCCCGTGGGCAAACTGCTTTGGCGGTACTCGGTACCGGCCATCGTGGGGACGATGGTCATGTCGCTCTACAACGTAATCGACCGCATCTTTATCGGGCAAGGTGTGGGCCCCGACGCCATATCGGGGCTGGCCCTCACCTTCCCCATCATGTCGATTTCGGGAGCCATCGGCATGCTGGTCGGACAGGGTGCGGCGGCCCGCATCTCGATTGTGATGGGACAGGACGACAAGGAGAAGGCCGAGAAGATTCTGGCCAACAGCCTCATCCTCTCCGTCACCTTCGCCCTCTGCTACCTCTCGCTCTTCGTCATCTTCATGGACGACATTCTGCGCAGCTTCGGCGGCAGCGACCGCACCATACCCTATGCCCGCGAGTTCCTGCTCTACATCATGCCCGGCATGCTCTGCACCAACCTGTGCTACAGCTTCAACAACATGATGCGGGCCTCGGGCTATCCCGGCAAGGCCATGTACACGATGCTCATCGGCGCCTTCTCCAACCTCGTTCTCGCCCCCATCTTCATCTTCGGCCTCAAGCTGGGCATCAAGGGGGCGGCCATCGCTACCGACATAGCCATGGCCATCTCGGCGGTTTTCGTGATGGCACACTTCTGCAACACCCGCAGCAACGTGCGGTTCCACCGCCGGTACTTCAAGCTCGAGTGGGCCATCCTCATCAACATCGTCTCCATAGGCATGTCACCCTTCCTGATCAATATCGCCAGCAGCGTAATCAACGCCATCATCAACACCTCGCTCTACCGCTACGGAGGCGACGAGGCCATTGGTGCCTTCGGCATCTTCAACAGCTACGCCACCCTGGTGGTGATGCTCATCGTGGGGTTGTGCCAGGGCATGCAGCCCGTCGTGGGCTACAACTACGGAGCCGGCAACTACGACCGCATGAAACGGGCCTTCAAGATTACCTGTGTCGTGGCCACCCTCTGCGCCACGGTGGGGTGGATAGGTTCCACCTTCTTCCCCTACTACATCATACGGGCCTTTACCACCGACGAACATCTTATCGACGTGGCTATACACGGCATGCGCATCGCCATGGGCGTCTTCCCCATCGTGGGCATCCAGATGGTCGCCACCAACCTGTTCCAGTCGCTGGGCATGGCCTCGAAGGCCATCTTCATGAGTCTTACGCGGCAGGTCATCTTTCTCATACCGCTGCTGCTCATCTTCCCCCGCCTGTTCGAACTGAACGGCGTGTGGGGCGCCATGCCGGTATCCGACACGATTGCCACCCTCGTCACCCTGCTGATGCTCTGGCAAACCAACCGGAAACTGGGGCAAAACAATCGGGTAACGCCCGCCGCTTGAGAAAATACGGCATGCTTCCCCCATGGATTATTATCCAACCCGCTGATAACAAACGAGGATGGCCCCGCGCTACATGCGTCGAAGCCATCCTCGTCTTTATACGTCGAGTCTGCACAGCGTGTCCCGTGCAAATCGTTGCTTACTCCTTCATCACCGGAATTTCGCGGTTCATGCTCTGCTCGAGCGAGATAAGCGTCTCGGTCGAAACCACCCCCTTGATGTGCTGAATCTTGTCGTTCAAGAGCTCCATCAGATGCTCGTTGTCCCGGGCATAGAGCTTGCACAACATTGTATAGGGACCTGTGGTAAAGTGGCACTCCACTACCTCGGGAATCTTTTCGAGCTCGGGAACTACATCGCGATACATCGACCCCTTCTCCAACTTCACCCCAATATAGGTACAAGTTCTGAAACCCAGCGACTTGGGGTTCACATGATACCCCGAACCGGTAATCACGTGCATATCGATCATGCGCTGTATGCGCTGGTGGATAGCCGCACGCGAAACGCCGCACTCGGCGGCTACGTCTTTCGACGGAATGCGAGCATTGCGCATTATAATCTCGAGAATCTGACGATCTAGATTATCTATCTTTTCCATAAAATTTTATTTACATAAATCATTTTGCGACAAAAATATCACTTCTTTTTGAATATACAACTATGTTTTAGCTATTTTTTTTGACAAAAAGATACTTCCCTTACTAAAAACAGATGGCTTATTGAGCCTTTATAAGATACTTTTTCATAAAAAAATGAAGAATACAGAAGGGCTGAAACACTTTTCGAAGCGGACTGCCGCCTCCCCGATTGTGTTAAAAATCGATTTTTTATTGTCGATTTTGTCCAGAATAGTTATAATTGCAATTAACAGCGCTGTTAAATAAAACATGACCTATGTCACAAGCCAAACCCAACACCAAAAGAAAGAATACCGAGGGGGCCGTCATGGCGGCTGCCGAAGAGTTGTTTCTCGAGAAAGGATACCTGCTGGCCACTACGACCGAGATAGCCCGCCGGGCCGGTGTAACACACGCCATGCTGCACTACTATTTCCAAACCAAGGAACAGATTTTCTTCAAGGTTCTCGACAAAAACCTGCACGAACTGTTTACCTCGGTACGCAATGCCATGTCGGCCGAAACTATTGCATTTTGGCCCAACCTGAAAGGTGGCGTAATCCGTCTGCTCGAATTCCTCGACCAGCATCGCCAACTGGTCAGTTTCCTGTACGACGTAGCCCGGCACAACCCCGAACTGCTGAACCGTTACCGCGAAAGCACCATAAGCCTCATTTCGGGACTTGCCGGCCATCACAAGGTCCTGCTCGACAACGAGGTGCGGGCCGGCCGGTGCAACCCCATCACCTTCGAACAACTGTTTCTCGACCTCATTTCGCTGAGCTTCTCGACCTACATGTCGGTACCGGTGATGGAACAGGCGGTGGGAATGCCGCGTGACCAGATAGACCAGGCCCTGAAGAGGCGGCACGACGAGATTATCGCCCTGCTCTACCACCGGCTGTACGGCCGATGTGAGCCCGACCGAGAACCGGGAAAGAAGGAATCAAAAACAAGGAGCATTTTAACGAGAGAGATATGATGAAAAGATGGGTTTTTCTTATCCTGTGGGCCGGTATCGCCAGTGCGGCCGCCGCTCAAGTGACCCTGAGCGATTGTGTGGAAAAGGCCCGCAACAACTACCCGCAGATACAGGAGCTCGGCCTCATCCGTGAAGCCGAGAAATACGATTTGTCCACCGCCAGCCAGAGCTGGCTGCCGCAACTCACCATCAGCGGCAAAGCCCAATATCAGTCAAAGGTGGTCGAGATGCCGTTCGAGATACCCGAGTTCAAGTTCAACCTGCCTCACGACCAATATTCGCTGGTGGGCGAGGTGAGCCAGACCCTCTGGGACGGCGGCACGACGGCCAGCAAAAAGCGGCTGGTGAGCGCCGATGCCCAGATACAGAGCCAACAGGTAGAGGTATCGTTGTACAGCATCAGGCAGAAGGTGGAGAATATCTTCCTGGGCATCCTGCTTATCGACAAGCAGATTGCTCAAAACGAGATTGCCATCAAGAGCCTCTACCGCAACCGCGAGTCGGTGCTGGCGGGCATCGAGCACGGCGTGTCGTACAAGTCGGACTTGAGCATCGTCGATGTGAACATACTCAACTACAAGCAGACCATCTCGTCGCTGAACTCCGACCGCCAGGCCTACGTCGACATGCTCGGGCGGCTCACCGGCGAGGACCTGTCGCAAGCACAGTTCGTAGAGCCGCCGGTCGACCTGCAAATCGACACCACTACCCTGGCGCGGCCCGAACTGCAACTCTACAAGGCACAGCTGGAGCAGACCCGGGTACAGCGTCAGGATTTGCAGACCAACCTCTACCCCAAGTTCAACCTGTCGTTGCAGGGGGGTATCGGACGCCCGGGATTGAACATCCTGAAAAACGAGTTCGAACCCTACTACACCGTGGGGGTAAAGATGCAGTGGAATCTGGGAGCCCTCTATTCGCGCAAGAACGACATCCGTAAGATAGCCGCACAGAAAGAGCGCATCGAGCGCGAGCAGGAGACCTTTGTCTTCAACACGATGCTCGATGTGACCGACCGCCTGAATGAGGTGCGCAAAGCCCGGCAGGTGCTCGAGCAAGACAGCGAAATCATCAGACTGCGCGAGGATATTCGCCAAGCCGGCGAGGAGCAGTACAAGCAGGGGGTCATCATGCTCACCGACCTGATGGACATGATTGACGAGGAGTTCAACGCCCGGGTGGCCGAATCGCTCCACCAGGTGCAGCTCATCATGGCCATCTGCGACCTGAAGACCACTCTGGGACAGTAAACCGATACAGAACATAAACTCAAGAGACCATGAAAGAGAAGATTTTATACACAGCCCTGGCAACGGCACTTCTCACCCTCGGCAGTTGTGCCGACCACTCGCGCGACTTCGACGCCTGCGGTCAGATAGAGGCGACCGAGGTGCTGGTTTCGGCCGAGGCCAACGGCCGCATCGTATCCCTGCAACTGACCGAAGGCGACCGGCTCACGGCCGGACAGACCGTGGGTGTCATCGACTCGGTACAGACCTACCTGCAGAAGCAGGAGCTCGTGCGCAAGCGGTCGAACACCCAGACCAAACTGGTAGACATCGACCGGCAACTGGCCTCGCAACAGGCCCAGCTCGAGAAACTGCAGGCCGACTACAAGCGGTACCAGGCTCTCGAGGCCAGGGATGCCGCTACCCAGAAACAGGTCGACGACCTCGCCTCGCAGATTGCCGTGACCCGGCGCGAGATGGCGGCCAAGAAACAGACCTACGAGCGCAACAACACGGGCATTCGCGAAGAGTTGGCCCTCTACGACGTGCAGATTGCCGAGAAGGAGGACCAGTTGAACAAATGCCGCATCGTGGCCCCTATCGACGGCACGGTGCTGACCAAGTTTGCCGAAGCGGGCGAACTGGTGACGTCGGGGAAATCGCTCTTCAAGATGGCCGACCTGAAGCAGGTCTACGTGCGGGCCTACCTCACCACGGCCCAACTGGCCGAGGTGAAGCTGGGCGACACCGTGCAGGTGACCATCGAAGACGGTACCGACAAGCCCCGCCAGTACGAAGGCCGGTTGGTATGGATTGCCGACGAGGCCGAGTTTACCCCCAAGAATATCCAGACCCAGGACGAGCGGGCCGATCTGGTCTATGCCGCCAAGGTGTCCCTCGAGAACGACGGCTTCCTCAAACTGGGCATGTATGCGTACGTCCGTTTCAAATAGAGAGATGCAGCCATGGGAGCCATTGAAGTAGACGAGGTGAGCAAGCGGTACGGGACCTGCCAGGCGTTGGAGCGTGTCTCGCTCGACATACGGGCGGGCGAGATTTACGGCCTTATCGGCCCCGACGGAGCCGGCAAGACCACACTCTTCCGCATACTGGTGACGCTGCTCCTTCCCGACAGCGGCCACGCCCGCGTCGAGGGGCTCGACGTGGTGAAGGATTTCATGGCCATCAGGCGGCGCATCGGCTACATGCCGGGACGGTTCTCGCTGTACCAGGACCTGACGGTGGCCGAAAACCTCGACTTCTTCGCCACCATGTTCGGCACCACCGTAGCCGACAACTACGAAAACATCCGGGAGATTTACTCCCAGATCGAACCCTTCCGCGACCGGCGGGCCGGGAAACTGTCGGGCGGCATGAAACAGAAGCTGGCCCTCTGCTGCGCCCTGGTGCACCGCCCCACGGTACTCTTTCTCGACGAGCCCACCACCGGCGTCGATGCCGTGAGCCGCAAAGAGTTCTGGAACATGCTCTATCGCATCCGCGAGGCCGGCGTCACCATACTGGTATCGACCCCCTACATGGACGAGGCGTCGCTCTGCGACCGCATATCGCTCATCCAGCAGGGGCACATCATCGAGACCGGCACCCCGGCGGCCATCGTGGCCCAATATCCGCACCGGCTCTTCGGCGTGTCGGGCCACCCGGCCTATCCGCTGCTGAAGTATCTGCGGCGACGAAACGACCTGCTGCGGTGCTTCTCGTTCGGGTCGGAGCACCACGTGGCCGTCGCACCCGGCACCATTGCCCCCGACGAGCTGCAGACCCAGATTCGGGCAGCGGGATTCAGCGACGCAACGGTACACGAAATCGAGCCCAACATCGAAGATTGTTTCATGGAACTGGCAAAAAAAGAAAGGCAAAAGGCGTGAACGAAAATACCGACATCATCATCGTAGAGCAGTTGACCAAGAAGTTCGGCAACTTCACGGCGGTCGACCACATCAGCTTCAGGGTGCACCGAGGCGAAATCTTCGGATTCCTCGGGGCCAACGGAGCCGGCAAGACCACCGCCATGAAGATTCTGTGCGGCCTGAGCCTCCCCACCTCGGGCGGCGGCACGGTCAACGGGTACGACCTGTGCCGCGAACAGGAGAAAATCAAGCGTCACATCGGCTACATGAGCCAGAAGTTTTCGCTCTATGCCGACCTGAAGGTGTGGGAAAACATCCGCCTCTTCGGCGGCATTTACGGCTTGAGCGGCAAGCGCATCCGGCAAAAGAGCGACGAGATGCTGCGCTACCTGAACATGACCGACCTGAGAGACGAACTGGTGGGCGACCTGCCGCTGGGGTGGAAGCAGAAGCTGGCCTTCAGCATCGCCCTCATCCACGAACCGGCCATCGTCTTTCTCGACGAGCCTACCGGCGGTGTCGACCCCGAGACCCGGCGGCTCTTCTGGGACCTCATCTGCGAGACGGCCGAGGCGGGCACGACGATATTCGTCACCACCCACTACATGGACGAGGCCGAGTATTGCGACCGGGTGTCGATTATGGTCGACGGTGTCATTGCCGACCTCGACACCCCCGCAGCCCTGAAGCAACGCCATCAGGCGGCCGATATGGACGCGGTATTCCGTAAACTGGCCTACCAAGCCAAAAGAGAGTAAGGCTATGAAAGAGTTTTTGTCGTTCATCAAGAAAGAGTTCCGCCACATATTCCGCGACCGGCGCACCATCCTCATCGTGCTGGTGATGCCCATCGTGCAGATTATCCTCTTCGGCTTTGCCGTCAGTACCGAGGTGCACGATGCCCGGGTCGACGTGGTGGGCGACCTGGCCGACCCGTCGGTGAGGCAGACGGTGGCACGCATCGACCAGAACCCTTATCTGCACGTCACGGCCGTACTGGGGTCGGTAGCCGAGGTGGCCGAGCGGTTCCGGGCCGGGAAGTCGGACGTGGCCGTCTGTTTCGAACGCAACTTCGACGAGCGGCTGCGCCACTACGACAAGGCATCCATACGGGTACTCGGCGACGGGTCCGACCCCAATACGGCCCAAATGATTGTCAATTACGTGAACGGGGTATTGTCTACCGTGCAAAGCGAGTTGAGTGCGTCAGAGGGCACGCAAACGGCCTCGTTCCCGCACGTGCAATACATGTACAACCCCGCCGTGCGGTCGTCCTACAACTTCGTGCCGGGTGTCATGGGGCTTATCCTCATGCTGGTCTGCTCAATGATGACCGCCATCTCGATCGTGCGCGAGAAAGAGAGCGGCACCCTGGAGTTGCTGCTCGTCTCGCCCATCCGCCCCGTGGGAGTCATCGTCAGCAAGGCTATCCCCTACCTGGCGCTGTCGCTCATCAATCTGGTCACCATCCTGCTGCTCGCCCGCTTCGTGCTGGGCGTACCGTTGCGGGGCAGCCTGTTCCTGCTAGCGGTGGTGTCGGTGCTCTTCATTCTCGCATCGCTGGGCATCGGGCTGCTCATCTCGGTGGTTTCGGCCACCCAAAAGACGGCGCTGCTCATCTCGGGCATGGGACTCACGATGCCCACGATGATCTTCTCGGGCATCATCTTCCCCTGCGAGAGCATGCCCGTGATTTTGCAATACGTTTCGGATATTATCCCGGCCAAGTGGTACATCATCATGGTCAAGAAGGTAATGATCGAGGGGGTGGGTTTCAGCTACATCTACCCCGAGTTCATCATCCTGCTGGTGATGACGCTGTTTCTGCTGGTCGTGAGTGTAAGGCTATTTAAACGAAGATTATAATCGGGAGGTCGTTCTATGGTTCTACTTTATTTGCTGGAGAAAGAGTTCAAGCAGTTTTTCAGGGATCCCGGTCTGCCCAAGATGGCCATCGCCTTCCCGGTGCTGATGATGCTGGTATTTCCCTTTGCCGTGAGCATGGAGATACGCAACATCGACCTGGTGGTGGTCGACAGCAACCGGTCGGTCGCCTCGTCGAAACTGGTAGAGAGCTGTACCGCATCGGGCTACTTCAACCTGGTGGAGGTGTGCGACGACCCGGCCCGGGCCATGCAGCTGATGGACCGGAACAAAGCCGACGCCATCCTGACCATCGAATCGGACTTCGACCGCTGTCTGGAGCGGGGCGAGGCGCTGCCCGTGGGGGTAAAGGTCAATACCATCAACGGCACGAAGGGGAGCATCGGGGCCGGTTACCTCACCTCGTGCATCCAACGCTACTACGCCGAGAATGCACCGACCCAACCCACTACGGCAGCAGCCGGTCCGCAGCTCGACGTGTCGTCGAAATACTACTTCAACACCTATCTCGACTACAAGAAGTTCATGGTGCCGGCCCTCATCGTCATCGCCATCACCATGCTCACGGGCTTCTTTCCGGCCCTCAATATCGTGAGCGAAAAAGAGCGGGGCACCATCGAGCAGATCAACGTCACCCCCGTAAACCGGGGAGCCTTCATCCTCTGCAAACTCATACCCTACTGGCTGGTGGCCTTCTTCGTGCTCACGGCCTGCCTGCTGATTGCCCGCTGGGTATTCGGCTACACGTGTGCCGGGTCGGTGGGGTTGATGTACTTCTTCACGGCCGGCAACATTCTGGTGACGGCCGGCATGGGGCTGCTCATCTCCAACTACAGCGACAATGCCCAGCAGGCCATGTTTGTCACCTGGTTCTTCATGATGGTATTCATGCTGGTGAGCGGCATCTTCACCCCCATCGCCTCGATGCCCGGGTGGGCTCAGGCCATCACCTACCTGAATCCCATGCGCTACTATGCCGATGCCATGCGCGGCATCTACATCAAAGGCAGCTCGCTGGCCGATGTCTGGACCGATGCGGCGGGTCTGCTCACCATCGGAGCCGCGATGGTTTCGTGGGCTATCCTGAGCTACAAAAAGACTAATTGAATCTCAAAACTCACAACGAGGGGATCTACAAAAAAAGAAAGAGTTCGGTGCGATACCGAGCTCTTTCTCTCTATTTATGAAAATACAATCGTCTGGTTCAATCGCAAGGGTCGAGGCACCTTGTGGCAACCCACTTCCCCTCACGGGAGGTTATCCTCTTATTTCAGAATATCCAGAACCTCAACCTCGAATACGAGAACCGAGTTGGTCGGGATCTTGTCGCCGGCACCACGTACACCGTAGCCCAGTTCGGCGGGGATATAGAGGATGTATTTGCCACCCTTTTGCATCAGTTGCAGACCTTCGCCGAAACCTTTCACTACACCGGCAGGCGAGAAGGTAGCGCTGGCATTGGCATCGAATTGAGTACCGTCGATCAATGTACCTTTGTACGATACTTTGGCACGTTGGTTGGCTTGAAGCGTTTCGCCTTGACCGGCTTTAACTACTTTGTAGAGCAGACCCGATTCGGTCTTTACTACACCCTCTTCTTTGGCTTTCTCGGCCAGGAAGGCTTCACCTTTAGCCAGGTTTTCTTTAGCTTCGGGAGACTCGGCCAAACGAGCGAGTTCCTCTTTTTCCTTAGCCTCGGCAGCAGCTCTGAAGATAGCGTCGAGAACGCCATTGGCCTCCATGTCCGAAATCAACAGCGTGGTATCGCCAGCCAAAGCCTTTTCGTAAGCCTGAATAAAGGTAGGCACATCGATTTCGAGGCCCGTGCCTTGCTTGATGTTTTTCAACATCTCTTTCACATAGAGACCCTGGCTCAAACCCATTTCATAAGAGCGTTGAGTCGAGTCCGATTTCATGGCAGCGGCAAAGCCTTTCATGAAGTCGCCGGTATCGATACCTTTCAGTTGGTCGTACATACCCGATTTCATGGCCTCGCCCAGACGGGCACCATTCGAAACACCCAGCGCATAGCTGGCACTATCGGCAGCGTTTTCGAGTTTCACAGCGGCTTTGTTTCCGCAAGACGACATTGCCGTAAGACCGGCAAGTGCCACAAAGAATAAAATACTTTTTTTCATTGTTTATGAGGTAAATAAATTACAATACTTTTATCAGTTCCACTTCGAAGATGAGCGTAGCGTTGGCCGGGATGCTGCCCCCTGCGCCCTGTTCGCCATATGCCAAATCGGAGGGTATGTAGAGTTTCCAGCGCGAGCCCTCGGGCATCAGTTGCAGAGCCTCTACCCAACCGGGTATTACCTGGTTGACCCCGAAGACGGCGGGAGTGCCCCGTTGTACCGAACTGTCGAATACCTGTCCGTCAATCAGCGTACCGTGATAGTGACACTGCACCTTGTCGGTAGCCTTGGGTTTGCGGCCTGTACCCTCGGCGAGTACCTCGTATTGCAGACCGCTGGGCAAAACCACTACCTCGGGACGCTTGGCATTCTCGGCCAGGAAAGCCTCGCCGGCCCGCCGGTTCTCCTCGGCAATCTCGTTTTGCAGGTTGGTGAAATACTCGTTGATAATCTGTTTGGCCTCTTCGAAACTAATCTCGGGCTTCTCGTGCTTATATACGGCCTCTACGCCTTTGGCAAAGTCCTCGACATTCAGAGATTTAATACCCGAACCCAAGAAATTGTGCCCCATGCTGAGACCCAAAGCATAACTCAGTTTGTCCATTTTCTATTCTATTGTACAGTTAAGCAAACATAAATACAATATTTGCGTGGCGAAGATAGGGCTTTTATGCTTAATTCGATAAAATCTCCTTAAAAAAAAATATAATTTGGCCCCGAATACAACCATTCAATAGTTTACCAAGACTTATCTGATAACTATTATAAGATTTCTACAAAACTCTCTTCTGCTATGCCTCACTCTTTGATTAAGTTTCCCTTTCAAACCAACAGAAAGATTTTGAGAACAATTCTTGTCTAATCCGTTATTTTATTCTATTTTTACTTTATTATTCACTTCCGTCATGCAAGAGAACAAACCTCTGCTTATAACCCGACGTAACAACATGGATCTTGTGAGATACTATCTTGCATTATCGGTTCTCATTGCCCATTTTAATTACTTAACCGGATTCGAAATACCCTGGCCCACAAACAGTTTTACCGGAGTAGGTGGATTTTTTGCCCTCAGCGGATTCCTTGTATTTGGAAGTTTTCTAAAAAAAAGGAGTGTAAAAATATATTTGGAGCGACGAGCCAGAAGAATTCTTCCTCCCTATTTTTTTATTGTACTACTCTGTTCCATAGGCTTAGTCACCATATCCGACCGATCTATTCTCGATTATTTTCAATCGAGTCAATGGCTAAAGTACACTCTTGCCAACCTCTCCTTTTTAAATTTTATCGAACCCTGTTTACCCGGAGTTTTCTCGGGAAATGTGACTCAAGCCGTAAACGGTTCGTTATGGACGATGAAGACCGAATGGCTATTATATCTATCTGTTCCAATAGTTTTTTGGTGCTATACACGTTTCAAATGGAATAAGACCTTTGTTTTTATTTCTATTTACTTGTTATCGATTGCATACCGTTTAACTTTTCTATTTCTCTTTCAGTCTACCGGACAAGAAATATATAACATCTTATCTCGACAGATATTAGGACAATTGATGTTTTTTTACTCTGGAGTCCTCATCTATTTCTATTTCGACAAATTCATGAAATATCGATGGCATATATTTTTCATAGCGTTCATATTAGTTGGCTTACGAGAATATATACCTTTCTATTCATTCACAATAGGCCCCATAATAGTAGCGTCATTAGTGCTTTTCTTCTCCATGGTAGGGAAATGGGGGCATTTTTTCAGCCGGATAGATAATGTATCGTACGATATGTACCTATTCCATTTCCCGGTCATTCAACTGGCAGTTCACTTGGGAGTATGCGACTATGGGCCAGGAGTGGCTTTTACTGTCGTACTGGTTACGACGGTTCTCCTCTCCATACTGTCATGGAGTTGTATTGGGAAAAGATTCATGTACAAACCTAAAATATCACAACAATGAAAAAGAAACTGGTTGTTCTCACCGGAGCGGGCATGAGTGTAGAGAGCGGGCTCTCTACCTTCCGCGACAGCGGCGGCCTGTGGGACCGCTATCCCGTAGAAGATGTGGCTACCCCCGAGGGCTGGGAACGTAATCCCGCCCTGGTACAGGGATTCTACAACAAACGGCGCAAAGAGCTGTTGACCGTCGAGCCCAACGCGGGCCACAAGGGGCTGGCCGAGCTCGAGAAAGAGTACGACGTGACCATCATCACCCAGAATGTCGACAACCTGCACGAGCGGGCCGGCAGCACGCATGTACTCCACCTGCACGGCGAGTTGACCAAGGTGCGGTCGGTCAAGGACGAAAGCCGGGTCTACGAACTCACCCCCGACCAGTACGAACTGGCCCCCGATGCCACCGACTCGCACGGCGACCGGCTGCGGCCGCACATCGTGTGGTTCGGCGAGGCGGTGCCCATGATCGAGCCGGCCATCCGCATCACCGAAGAGGCCGACATATTTGTGGTGATAGGTACCTCGCTCAACGTCTACCCCGCTGCCGGGCTGCTGGCCTATGTACGCCCGCAGGTACCCATCTACCTCATCGACCCCAAAGAGGTGCGGGTACCGATAAACCGCCCCGTACACGTCATCCAGAAGGGGGCTTCGGAGGGCGTGGCCGAACTGATCGAAGATTTACGACACGAGGCGTGACCTCGCTGCTGCTCCCCAATTACACACAGAGCCCGCGGATGTTTTCCGCGGGCTCTGTGCTATACGGCTATCACAAACCGGGTCAGGCGTGGCGTACCTCCTGCTGCTTGATGGCATCGACTACGTTGATGACATAGTCGCCCAGCCGCTCGCACTCCGAAATCATATCCATGTAATAGATACCGGCCTGATATTCGTAATGCATGTTGTTGATATTCTCGATGTTCGATTTACGCAATTGATTGCGGAAGTTGTTGATTTCGCACTCCTTGTTGTACGAAATCATAATCTCGCTCATGGGAGGTTCGTTGCTCGACAGGAGCGCCACCATATTCGACAACGCCTCGGAGTTGAGGCGGAACATGGCGTCGATGTTGCTCACAATCTCGTCGTTGAAGACGATGTGCGAGTCTTGCTTGCGCTGCAGCGTGCGGGCCAGGTTGTAGCAGCAGTCGCCTATGCTCTCGATTTCAGTCACGATACTGAGCATGCCGTTTACCCGCATCTTGCCTTCGAAGCTCAACCGGCCACCCACTACCAGATTCAGGAACCCGGCAATCTCGAGCTCCATGCGGTCGCAAATCTGCTCGTACTTTTCGATGCGGTTATAGAGTTTCATATAGGCCTCGCTCCCCTCCTTCTCGTGCAAGAGGTCTTTCACCATGCCAAACATGCGTTGCACCCGCTCGGCATAGACGGCAATCTCCTGATGGGCCTGGGGCAAATTCAACTCCGAGGCCGAGAGCATACCACGCGAAATGAATTTCAGCTGGAACTCCTCCTCGTTCTTGTCTTTCACCCGCACCAGGTGGGTGACAATCTTCTCGTAGAGCCCTGTAAACCAGATCATGATGGTTACGTTGATGACATTGAAGACCGTGTGGAACATCGACAGGCCGAACGATACCGAGAACTGCATGGCCTCGAAATGGGCCTTTTGCTGTTCAAAGTCGGGCGTATTCAGAGTGCCTCCGTTGTTGAGGGCATTGATGAGCGAAGGGTTGGTCTGCTCGTTGGCCGAGACGAAAGCCATCAGGTCGTTGGGATTGCCTACCCCCAGCGAGGTGCATATCCACACGATGAAGCGGATGAAGGGATAATAGAGAATCAACGTCCAAACCGACCCCAGCACGTTGAAGAGCAGGTGCCCCATGGCGGCCCGCTTGGCCGACACGTTGGCACTGATCGAAGCCAGCAGCGGAGTAATGGTGGTACCTATGTTACTGCCCAGAATCAGGGCGGCGGCGATGTCGAAAGTAATCCATCCCTTGCTGCACATGATGAGCGAGATGGCCAGCGTGGCACTCGAGGCCTGCACAATCATCGTCACAATAGCGCCCACGGCACAGAATATCAGGATAGAGAGGAAACCCATCTGGGTATACGAGGTGAGGAACTCGAATATCTCGGGATTGCTTTTCAGGTCGGGGACCGAGTGGTTCAGGTAATCGAGACCCATGAAGAGGAACGAGAAGCCGATGAGAAACTCGCCCCACGACTTGCGGGTGCTGCTGCCCGAGAAGAGCAGCGGAGTGCCTATACCAATCAGAGGCAAGGCAAACAGCGTGATGTTGACTTTGAACCCGAAGATAGAGATAATCCAGGCCGTAACGGTGGTTCCCACATTGGCACCCATGATGACGGCCATCGACTGCCCCAGAGTCATCAGACCCGCATTGACGAAACTCACCACCATCACCGTCGAGGCCGACGAGCTCTGTATCAATGCTGTTATCAATATACCGGTAAACATTCCTGAAAACCGATTCTTCGTCATTACAGCCAGGATATTGCGCAGCCTGTCGCCCGCCACCTTCTGTAACCCCTCACTCATGACCTTCATGCCATACAGGAACAAGCCTACCGACCCGATTAAGGTCAAGAAGTCCAGAAATGTGTACTCCATAAAAGTTTCTTAAATAAGTTGTTTTATTATCCTCTTTGTGGTATATTTAACACTCAATCTTGCATCTGGAAAAAGCATTCGTTTGCAAATTTATACAAATAAAAATAGTTGCCCAGAGGAAAGATTGTTGTTTTACTTTTATTAACGAATTAAAGAAGGCTCTACCCTGAGCTGAAAACTACGATGGAAAGAGAAAAATTTGACGTTTTTTGTGTAAACACCGGAAAGACCATTCGCGTAGAAGGCGGTGAATCGCTGCTCGAAATTTACGAAATGGCCAAACCGCAACTGGCTCATCGTCCGGTATGTGCCTATGTCAACAACAAGACCGAAGAGTTGAGATACCGGGTATACGGCCCCAAGGACATAGAGTTTCTCGACATTACCCACCCCTCGGGCATGCGCACCTACGTGCGCTCGCTCTGCTTTGTCATGTACAAGGCCATCCGCGACATCGTGCCCGGCACACGACTGCGCATCGAGCACTCCCTTTCGCACGGGTACTACTGTCTGCTCGACAACCCCGAGGCACTGAAACCCGAAACTATCGCCCGCATCAAGGAGCGCATGGCCCAGATTATCGCAGCCGACATTCCTTTCGAGAAAATCGAGTGCCACACGGCCGATGCCATCGAGGTATTCCGGGCACAAGGCATGCTCGACAAGGTGGAACTGCTGCAGTCGACCCGCCAGCTCTACACCCAATACCATACCCTCGACGGACTGGCCGACTCGTATTACAGCTGGCTCACCCCCTCGACAGGCTACCTGCAGGGTTTCGACTTGATCAAGTACAACGGCGGGGTGCTGCTCGTGCCTCCTACCCCCGACGACCCCACCACGCCGGCTCCTATCGAACCGCAGGAGAAGATGTTGAACGCCTTTAAGGAGTACCTCACCTTCAACCACATCGTGGGGTTGAGCAACATCGGCGACCTGAACCAAGTGGTCGAGAACCGCCAGGCGACCGACCTCATCAAGGTGGCCGAGGCGCTGCACGAGAAGAAAATCAGCAAGATTGCCGACGACATCACCCGCCGATACCACGAGGAGGGCACCCGCATCGTGCTCATCTCGGGGCCCTCGTCATCGGGTAAGACCACCTTCTCCAAACGGCTCTCGATACAGTTGATGACCAACCTGCTCAAGCCGGTGGCCATCTCGCTCGACAACTACTTTGTCAACCGCGAGGATACGCCCCGCGACGAGACGGGCGACTACGACTATGAGTCGCTCTATGCCCTCGACCTCGACCTCTTCAACAAAGACCTCAACCGGCTGTTGCAAGGCGAGACGGTACCGATGCCTACCTACAATTTCGAGACCGGCAGCCGCGAGTACCGAGGCAACACCCTGAAGCTCAACGAGGGGGCCGTGCTCATTCTCGAAGGCATCCACGGGCTGAATCCCGACCTGACGCCTCAAATCGAGCCGCACCTGAAGTACCGCATCTACGTCTCGGCCCTCACCACCATCTCAATCGACGACCACAACTGGATACCCACGGCCGACAACCGGCTGCTGCGCCGCATCATCCGCGACTTCAAATACCGCGGTGCCTCGGCCCAAAGCACCATAGCCCGCTGGGGTAGCGTGCGCCGAGGCGAAGAGAAGTGGATTTTCCCCTACCAGGAGAATGCCGACGCCATGTTCAACTCGTCGCTCCTCTTCGAGCTGGCCGTGATGAAAGATTATGCACAGCCCATTCTCAGCGCCGTGCCGCACAACTGCCGCGAATATGCCGAGGCTCACCGTCTGCTCCACTTCCTGGGCTACTTCCAGTCGATCAACCAGCGCGAGATACCGCCCACCTCGCTTCTGCGCGAGTTCCTCGGCGGCAGCAGCTTCAAATATTGATACCTGCATTCACCCCATAAACGGCCAACGGGACTGCCCTCGTGAGCAGTCCCGTTGTCGTATCTCTCTGGTCTCCTGGAAAGAAAACTGTCTTCTTACTTTTCGCGCTCGATCGTATAGTCGAGTATGGAGATGAGCGCATCGACCGTCTCCGAAGGGGGGAATCCCTCGAGCAGAGCCACGGCCTCGTTGCGTATCCGCTTCATGGTCTCGTAGGCATAGTCGATACCACCCTCGCGTTTGGCATACTCGATGAGCGTGTGCACACTCTCGGCCGAGAGATGCTCCTCGTTCAACAAGGCCCGCATCCGTTCGTTCTCCTCGCCCTTACCCTGTGTAATGGCATGGATGAGCGGCAGGGTGAGCTTCCCTTCGCGCAGGTCGTTGCCGGTGGGTTTGCCTATCACCTTGTCTTCGAAATAGTCGAATATGTCGTCTTTAATCTGGAAACAGAGACCCAGCTTTTCGCCAAACTGCCCCAACCGCTCTACATCGGCTTCGCAGGCTCCGGCCGCCAAGGCGCCCACCTGCATGCAGGCATAGAAGAGCGATGCCGTCTTGCGGCGAATTACCTCGAAATAGGCATCCTCGTCAAGGCGATGTTCCCGGGCATTGGAGAGCTGGTCTATCTCCCCGCGAGCCAGCTCGCGACCCAACACACCCAAACTGGCAATGATGGCCATCTGGTTGGTCCGCACCGAACAGGCCAGGGCACACGACACGAAATAGTCGCCCGTCAGCACCGCAATGCGGTTGTCGTACAGATGGTTGATCGTAGGCAGCCCCCGGCGTTTCTGCGACTCGTCTACCACATCGTCGTGTATCAGGCTGGCGTTGTGCAACAACTCCAGCGAGGCGGCGGCATCGATTGCTTCGCGTGGTACCGGGCCGAACAGTTTTGCGCACAACAATACCAGAATAGGCCTTATCTGCTTGCCTTTACTCTCGAGATAGGTGTTGATTACCTCGTTCATCAAGGGACTGTTCGTGTGCAGTGTCTCGGTAAGGGTCTTATTCAGTAAGTCGAGCTCGTCGGTTATAGGTTGCCGTATGACCAAAAGTTTATCCATATCAATTTATTCTGCTGCAAAAATAGTAATAAAACAAAAGAATCCGTATTTTTATCGTAATTTTACCGCATTGCAATGACGCTTTTTTAATTCTTATCTACAAACCGCATATCCGACATGCAAGAGAAAAGACTATTTCTGTTAGACGCCTACGCGCTCATCTACCGCTCTTACTACGCATTCATCAAGAACCCCCGAATCAACTCCAAAGGTGTAAACACTTCGGCCATTCTGGGGTTTGTCAATACACTCGAAGAGTTGCTCAAGAAAGAGAATCCTTCGCACATCGCCGTGGGGTTCGACCCCCAGGGTCCCACCTTCCGTCACGAGGCCTACGAGCAATACAAGGCCCAGCGTGAGGAGACACCCGAGGTGATACGCTACTCGGTGCCCATCATCAAGCAGATTATCGAGGCCTACAACATCCCCATCATCGAGGTGCCCCGCTTCGAGGCCGACGACGTGATAGGCACTCTGGCCAAACTGGCCGAGAAGGAGGGTTTCGATACCTACATGATGACCCCCGACAAGGACTACGGACAACTGGTATCGCCCCACATCTTCATGTATCGCCCCAAGTTCGGCGGCGACTTCGAGATACTGGGCCCCGACGAGATAAAGGCCAAATACGGCATCGACTCGCCCGAGCAGGTCATCGACATTCTGGGCCTCATGGGCGACAGCTCCGACAACATACCGGGTTGCCCCGGCGTAGGCGAGAAGACCGCCGTGAAACTCATCGCCGACTTTGGCGGCATCGAAAACCTGCTGGCCCACACCGACCGGCTGAAAGGTGCCCTCAAGACCAAAATCGAGACCAACCGCGAGCAGATCGAATTCTCCCGATTCCTGGCCACCATCCGCACCGATGTACCCTTGACCTTCGACGAAGTGGCCCTGCGCCGCGAACCGGTCAACGGCGAGAAACTACGCCCCATCTTCGAAGAGCTGGAGTTCCGCACCCTCACCGAACGGGTGCTGGGCAACAAAGCGGCCACGGCCGCCGCGCCCAAACCGGCCCCGCAGCGCTCGCTCTTCGACCAGGCTCCGCAACCTGCCGAAGAGGCTGCCGACGAAAAGCCGGCCGAGTCGAAGCTGGCCGACATCCACACCGTACCCCACACCTACCACCTCGTCGATACCGCCGAAAAGATGTGGGACCTTGCCGCCCTGCTGGCCTGCGCCCCGGCCTTTGCCTTCGACACCGAGACAACCGGAGTCGACCCCATGAGCGTCGAACTGGTAGGACTCTCGTTTGCCCTCAAGGAGCACGAAGCCTACTACGTACCCGTGCCCGACGACCAGGAGAAGGCCCGCGAAACGGTGCGCATCTTCAAGTCGGCCCTCGAAAACCCGGCCTCGCTCAAGATCGGGCAGAATATCAAATACGACTACATCGTGCTGCACAACTACGGGGTCGAGGTCAAAGGCAACCTCTTCGACACCATGGTGGCCCACTACCTGCTGCAACCCGAACAGTACCACAACATGGACTATCTGGCCAGCATCTATCTGGGTTACAAGACGGTGGAAATCGAAGAACTCATCGGCCCGAAGGGGAAAAAGCAGCTCTCCATGCGTCAGGTACCCGTCGAGCAGGTCTACCCCTATGCCGCCGAGGATGCCGACGTGACCCTGCAACTGAAAAACCGACTCGAAAAGGAGCTGGCCAAAGATAAGATGGAGAAGCTCTTCTACGAGATGGAGATGCCCCTCACCCGAGTGCTCGCCGACATGGAGATTGCCGGTGTCAATGTAGACACGGCCGAACTGAAAAGCTCGTCCGACCTGCTCACCCGCCGCCTGGGCGAACTCGAACAGGAGATTTACCAGCTGGCCGGTACCACCTTCAACGTGAGTTCGGCCCGACAGGTGGGCGAGATTCTTTTCGAACGGCTCAAAATCGACGAGAAGGCCAAGAAGACCAAGACCGGACAATACTCCACCACCGAAGAGATACTGGAGAAACTGCGTTCGCGGCATCCCATCGTGGGCAAGATTCTCGACCAGCGCGGCATCCGCAAGCTGCTGAGCACCTATATCAACGCCCTGCCCGAGCTCATCAATCCCAAGACGGGGAAGATTCACACCTCGTTCAACCAGACGGTCACCGCCACCGGGCGCCTCAGTTCGAGCAACCCCAACCTGCAGAACATCCCCATACGCGACAACGAGGGACGCGAGATTCGCCGCGCCTTCGTGCCCGACCCGGGATGCCTCTTCTTCTCGGCCGACTACTCCCAGATAGAGCTGCGCATCATGGCCCACCTGAGCGGCGACCCGCACATGATCGGGGCCTTCCGCGAGGGGTCGGACATCCACGCCGCCACGGCTGCCAAAATCTACAAGGTACCTATCGGTGAAGTCACGGCCGACATGCGCCGGAAGGCCAAGACGGCCAACTTCGGCATCATCTACGGCATCTCGGTATTCGGGCTGGCCGAACGGCTCAACATCCCCCGCAGCGAGGCCAAAGAGCTAATCGACGGCTATTTCGAGAGCTACCCGCAAATCAAGGAGTACATGAACAAGAGCATCGAGGTGGCCCGCGAAAAGGGTTACGTCGAGACCATCTGCGGCCGCAAGCGCATGCTCCCCGACATCCATTCGCACAACAGCGTGGTGCGGGGATATGCCGAACGAAACGCCATCAACGCCCCCATCCAGGGCAGTGCCGCCGACATCATCAAGATTGCCATGATTCGCATCGCCCGGCGATTCGAAGAGGAGGGGCTGAAGAGCCGCATGATTCTGCAGGTGCACGACGAACTCAACTTCAACGTCCCGACCGACGAACTCGAACGGGTGCAGGAAATCGTACGCCACGAGATGGAGAACGCCTACCCCTTGCAGGTACCGCTGGTTGCCGACTATGGTACCGGCCACAACTGGCTCGAGGCCCATTGACCCCAAAATAACAGCGCGATACGCCTCGTAACGACGAATAATTGTGTAACTTTGTTTCCCGGTTTAGTAAACGATAAACATGGACATTCAAAGTTTTTCTGCACGCTTCAATACGTCGGCGAGGCGTGATGCGTTTTTATCGCTGGTCAAGGACTCCAAGAGAAAAAACATCTTCATTCAGGGACTCGAAGGCTCGGCCCCGGCTCTGCTCTTCTCCAACTTGCTGGAGAACAAGAAGCCGCACCTCATCATCGCCAACGACCTCGACGAAGCCGGCTACCTCTACAACGACCTGGTGCAGATCAACGGCAGCGACCGCATCCTGCTCTTCCCCTCGGGCTACAAGCGCGACATCAAGTACGGACAGCCCGACCCTCCCTCCGAAATCCTGCGGACCGAGGTGCTCAACCGGCTGAACCAGAAAGGCGACTCCCTGCTGGTAATCACCTATCCCGAGGCTCTTGCCGAGAAGGTGGTGCCGGTCGATACGCTGTCGGACCAGACGCTCCACATCGACAAAAAGAGCAAGTACGACATCGTGGCTCTGGCCGACAAGCTGCGCGAGCTGGGATTCAGCGAGGTCGACTATGTGTATGAGCCGGGGCAGTTTGCTGTGCGGGGCAGTATACTCGATGTCTTTTCGTTTACCAACGAGTTGCCCTACCGTATCGATTTCTTCGGGAAAGAGGTAGAGAGCATCCGCACCTTCGAGGTCGAGACGCAACTCTCGACCGAACGGCTCGACGAGGTCTACATCGTCTCGAATGTCTGCGGGAAGGAGGCTTCAGGCATCTCGATGCTCGATTTCATCGACAAAAACGCCATTCTCGTATGCCACAACCTCTCGTGGGCACTCGACCGGATAGAGGCCGTCGCCTCGGAGTCGCTCTCGGAGCAGACCCTCATTGCCGAGGAGGGCGACCGCGACGCCATGAAGAAGATTATCGACCCTGCGGCCTTCCGCCAAAAGGCGCTGTCGTTCCGCCGCATCGACTACGGTACCTCGAGCGAGGCGAAGACTCCCGCCGTCATGCGGTTCGACTGCGCACCGCAAGGGGTCTACCACAAGAATTTCGACCTGGTGAGCCAGTCGTTCTCCCAATTCATCGAGAAAAAGTACACCATCTACATCCTCAGCGACAGCGAAAAACAGATCGAACGGCTCCAGGCCATCTTCGAGGAGCGGGGCGAATCGATTACCTTCACCCCCGTGCTGAAGACGCTGCACGAGGGGTTCGTCGACAACGATCTGAAGATGTGCTGCTTCACCGACCACCAGATATTCGACCGCTTCCACAAGTATACCCTCAAGAGCGAACATGCCCGCTCGGGCAAACTGGCCCTCTCGCTCAAGGAGCTCAACCAGATAGAGGTAGGCGACTACATCGTGCACGTCGACCACGGAATCGGCCGCTTCGGCGGACTCATCCGCACCGAAATCAACGGCAAGATGCAGGAGGTTATCAAGCTCACCTACCAGAACGACGACATCATCTTCGTGAGCATTCACGCCCTGCACAAGCTGGCCAAATATCGGGGGAAAGAGGGAGAGACGCCCCGCGTCAACAAGCTGGGCAGCGGCGCCTGGGAGCGCATGAAGGAGAAGACCAAGGGCAAGATGAAAGAGATTGCCCGCGACCTCATCAAGCTCTATGCCGCCCGCAAGCAGGAGAAGGGCTTCGCCTTTTCGCCCGACTCGTTCCTGCAACAGGAACTCGAGGCCTCGTTTATCTACGAAGATACCCCCGACCAGATAAAGTCGACCGCCGAGGTCAAGGCCGACATGGAGCGCGAACGGCCCATGGACCGGCTCATCTGCGGCGATGTGGGATTCGGCAAAACCGAGATTGCCATACGGGCCGCCTTCAAGGCCACCTGCGACAACAAGCAGGTGGCGGTACTCGTACCCACCACCGTGCTGGCCTTCCAGCACTACCAGACGTTTAAGGAGCGGCTCAAGGAGTTCCCCGTGCGGGTAGAGTATCTGAGCCGGGCCCGCAAGGCATCGGAGGTGAAAGCGATACTCAAAGACCTGGTCGACCGCAAAATCGACATCATCATCGGCACCCACAAGCTCATCGGAAAAGATGTGAAATTCAACGACCTGGGGCTGCTCATCATCGACGAGGAACAGAAGTTCGGCGTAGCCGTCAAGGAGAAACTCAAACAGATGAAGGTCAACGTCGACACCCTCACCATGTCGGCCACCCCTATCCCCCGCACCCTGCAGTTCTCGCTCATGGGGGCGCGCGACCTCTCGGTCATCACCACCCCGCCGGCCAACCGCTACCCCATACAGACCGAGGTACACGCCTTCAACGACGATATTATCAAGGAGGCCATCAACTTCGAAATGAGCCGCGGCGGACAGGTGTTCTTCGTCAACAACCGCATCCCGCAACTCTACGAACTCGAGAACACCATACACCGCCTGGTACCCGATGCCCGCGTGGTCATCGGCCACGGACAGATGCCACCCGAGAAACTGGAGCAGGCCATCATCGACTTTGTCAACTACGACTACGACGTGCTGCTGGCCACCACCATCATTGAGTCGGGCATCGACATGCCCAACACCAACACCATCATCATCAACGATGCCCAGAACTTCGGGTTGAGCGAGCTGCACCAGCTCCGAGGCCGTGTGGGCCGCAGCAACCGCAAGGCCTTCTGCTACCTGCTCACCCCGCCCCGCCACACCTTCTCGGTCGATGCCCGCCGCCGGTTGCAGGCCATCGAGAGCTTCTCGGAGCTGGGCAGCGGCATACACATCGCCATGCAAGACCTCGACATCCGGGGGGCCGGCAACCTGCTGGGGGCCGAACAGAGCGGTTTCATCGCCGATTTGGGATATGAAACCTATCAAAAGATTCTGAAAGAGGCGGTCGACGAGTTGAAAAACGACGAGTTCAGCGACCTCTACTACGGTGCCGACTCCGACGCGAAACCCGAGGAGTTTGTCTCGGAGTGTACCATCGAGTCGGACCTCGAGGTACTCTTCCCGGCCGACTACGTGCCGCAGGAGTCGGAGCGCATCTCGCTCTACCAGGAGCTCGACAACATGGAACGCGAGACCGACATCCGCCAGTTCTGCGAACGGCTCGAAGACCGCTTCGGCCGCATCCCCCACGAAGCCATGGAGCTGATACGCATCGTGCGTCTGCGGCGGCTCGCCAAGCAGTTGGGTATCGAAAAGGTGGGGCTGAAACAGGGGCAGATGTACCTCTACTTTGTCTCCGACGAACACGTGGCCTACTACCAGTCGGCCGCTTTCGGCCGCATACTGGCCTACCTGCAAAAGAACCCGCGCCAATGCAAACTGCGCGAGATAAAGGGTCGCCGTTCGCTGGCCATCAAGGATATTACTTCGGTGGAATCGGCGGTTGCGGTGCTTGAGGAGGTGCTGCAGACCGATCCGGTTTAGCCGCCGTCGAACCGGCCGCACGCATCGTACCAAAAGGTATTCCCCACATCTCGTCGGGGTGATGCCCGGCCGTAATCAAGGCGGCATTGATGTAGTCGCGGCTCGAGGGATTCTGGAAAGGATAGAGCCCGAAGGTAGGCATGATGGCCATGTAGTGCTCGAAAATCTCCGATTGAATCGACTCGTAGCTGGCCCAATCGGTGTTGGTCGAGAAGCAATAGAGCTGCAACGGCAGGCCGTTGTCGGTCGGGTCGAGGGCCCGCACCATCAGGAGCATCTGGCTGCCGATGAACTTGTGCTGTTGCAGATAGAGGGTCATGTAGGCCCGGAAGAGACCCAGGTTGGTCTCGATGGTTCCGTTTACCAGCCCCTCGCTGTTCTGGGTATTCTCGACGATGCCCCGCTGCTGCTGAGCCTCCTTTTTCTCGATGAAATCGCGCAAAATCACCACCTCTTCCTTTATCTTTTCCAGAAACTCGGGCGTACAGAATTTCACCGTGCTGATGTCGATGGTCAACGAGCGCATGATGCGCCGTCCTCCCGCATCGGTCATGCCCCGCCAGTTCTGCACCTCGCCCGACACCAGCGAATAGGGCGGCAAGGTCACGATTGTGTTGTCGAAGTTCTGCACCTTCACTGTGTCGAGCGACACGTCGATGACGATGCCGTTCACACTGCCGCCCGGCACCACAATCCAGTCGCCGTTGCGAATCATGTCGTTTTGCGAGAGTTGTACCCCGGCCACAAAGCCCAGAATACTGTCTTTGAACACCAGCATCAGCACCGCGGCAAAAGCACCCAGTCCCGTAATGAGCGCCATGGGCGACCGCTCGATGAGAATCGAGACCGACACGATTACCCAGAAACCGGCCAACAGCCCCCGGATAATCTGAATCATCCCCTTCATGGGACGGTTGCGCAGGGCCGTACGGCTCGAATAGATTTCCCAAAAGACCGACAGTTGCGTATTGAGGGAGAAGACAATCACCCCCAACACATAAATCCAGCAGAGTTTCTCGATAAGTTTCAGGAAGGCCGGCGTGCCGTGAAAGGCAAACGGCAACAGCGACAGGATGACCAACGGCGGAATGATGTGCGTCAGTCGGGTAAAGAGGTGCGCCTTGACCAGCCCCTTCATCAAACTGCCGCCCCGATAGCGGGCCACGAGGTGAATCCCGTAAATCACGATGGCCCGCAGAATGCGGCCCACCACAATCGCAATGACAAAGACCAGCAGGCTGTACACAATCTGGTCCCACACCGGCGAAGGCTCGCCGGTGAACCGCTGCAACAAATCCGACACCCAGGCCATGAGCCGGTCGGCTATCTCGTACGCTTTATTCATCGTTTCCGTTTTTTTCTTCTAAAAACGCCGCATCGGCTCGTAGGGTTCACCCCACCCTCACACAAAAAAAGGAGCTTCTCCCCAAAAACGAGAGAAGCTCCATCTTCATAAAAAACTAAAAGCAACTACCGAACGACTACTTTGTAGCCATTGACTATGTAGAGCCCGGCAGGAAGGGTAATCTCGGTTGTGCCCCGCTCGACCTCGGCCTCGCGCACCAGTTGCCCGGTAACGGCATAGACCTGCACGGTCGTCGCCTCGGGAGCCGATACGCACACGACACCTTGCGCCCCATACACGGCCAGCGATTCGGCCCGGCCGGTCTGTATGCCCGAAGGGGTCTTCACATAGGGCTCCGACTCGTTGCCGGCGGCATCGATAGCCGTCACCACAAAGTAGTAGCCCGACTGCGTGCACGACGACACGTCGGCACTCGTCTCCCAGGTAATCTGCTGCAGATAGGTCGACTTTTCATACGTGGCAGGACTGTTGACCACCCGGCTAGGCACATAATAGAGAGCATATCGTATGGTCTCGTCGGCCCCGGGTGCCTGCCACGAAAGGGTGTTGCCCGAGAGGGTTATATCGGTAATCCGGGGGAGCGTTTGGGGTGTCTTCCACGACATGAGCGGGGTCAGGGCGGGTTGGGTAAACTTCTCCTCGGCCAGATAGTCGGCCAGACCATAGCTGAAGAACTGGGTCGTGTTGAAGAAGACATGGCCCGGAGCCCCCAGCAGGTCGGTCGACCGGTTCATGTCCACCTCGAAACCGCACTCTTCGGTCCCCTGAGCAGCCGTAGCGGCTACCGAACGCTCGACCATCGAGAGGTTGTCGTATTCGCTCTCGGTGATGCGAAGCCGTTGCAGGATGCTGCGGCGTTGCGGAGCGCTCTGTGGCATGGTCGAGATGCGCATGCTCGAGTAGAAGTGGCGCCCCATCACCTCGGCCACTCCGGCCCACCAGGGCACCAGCGTCTTGTAGCCCCAGGCCCGGGTGTTGAAGCTGGGCCAGTAGCATTGCGGCGAGATGTAGTCGATGCTCTTGGCCTTCAGCCAGGCCACCCCGTCGCAATAGAGTTGCGAATAGGCGCTCGTGCCGCCGCTCGTGTTCAGGTAGTCGATGCCGTAGGCGTTGGCCACGCTCTGCGGACCGCCCCAGATACCGAAGGGCCCAATACCGAATTTCACGGTAGGCTTCGTCGCCTGAATCATACTGTATATGTCGGCCATCAAGGTGTTTACATTCTCGCGACGCCAGTCGCCCACATCCTTGCCGGCCGGTTTGTAGAGGCTCTGCGAATAGGCATCCTGGTTGGTGGTTCCCTCGTAGGGATAGAAATAGTCGTCGAAGATAACGCCGTCGACGTTGTAGTGGGTGATAATATCCTCGATGACATCGACCAGATAGGCGGTCACTTCGGGATTGCCCGGGTCGAGGATATAGCTCGACGAATACTCGAGCAACCACTCGGGGTGATTCTTGCGGATGGGGTCATCGGCCCCGTGCATGTTCTTCACGCTCTCGTAGCGGTAGGGATTGATCCAGGCATGCAGCTCCATGCCCCGCTTGTGTGCCTCGTCGATAGCAAATGCCAGCGGGTCGTAGCCGGGATCCTTGCCTCGCGTGCCGGTGAGGTATTGCGACCACGGCTCGTAGGCCGACTGATACAGCGCATCGCACATGGGACGCACCTGCATGTAGACGGCATTCATGCGGGCCGCCTGCATACCGTCGAGTATCTCGACCAGTGCAGCCTGCTGCTGTGCGGCCGTCTGAGTCGATTTGGGCCAGTCGATATTGCTTACCGAGGCCAGCCACGTAGCCCGTAATTCTCGTTTGGGCGATTCGGCCACGGCCGAGAATAAGAAAACCGTAGCCAACAGGATGAGGAGCAGATGTTTTTTCATGTTATTTTCAGCAGATTGGTGTGCAGGACAAAAATACACCGAAAGCGAGAGATTCATTCACTCTGTTTTGCTAAAATAAAACAAATAACATTTAAAATACATTTACACACTCTGCTCTGCCATCCCTTCTCCCACACGAGGAAAGAGAGAAATAAGCAAAAGATTCCTTATCTTTGTAGAAGATAGGATGCGGCTCGACATAGCCAAATTTGAAAACATGGTTTTCATTTGTCTCTGCACTCTCCTTTCACTATCTTTGTAGAAGATAGGATGCGGCTCGGCATTGCCAAACTTGAAAACATGGTTTTCATTTGTCTCTGCACTCTCCTTTCACTATCTTTGTAGAA
>NZ_CAMMHD010000019.1:0-74441 GCF_946496565.1 uncultured Barnesiella sp. | reverse complement strand
CGTGCTGCTCTCTTCCTGCGTGAAGGACACGCTCTATGACACGCCGCACCCCGACTACGGAAAGATTGCGGTGACAGCCGACTGGTCGGCCCGCGGTGAGGGCATCGACATACCTGCCACATGGACGGTCAACATGGGCGACTATACGGGTACGGAGACTTCCGCCACCCATGCCCCCGACCATCTGTTTGCTCCGGGCAGCTACACCCTTGCGGTGTGGAACCCGGCTGAAGGAATCACGGTAAGCGGTACCACCGCCACCGTTGCCGCAGCCACGGGAAACCGGGCAGGCATGGATGCCTTTGTGAACAATACTCCGGGATGGTTCTTCACCTATACGGAACAGTTGAGCATCGAGAAAGACAAGGACTATCCGCTGACCGCCGCGATGAAGCAGCAGGTGCGCGAGCTGACGCTTGTCGTCGAACCGACGGGTGATGCCGCCGGACGCATCACGGAGATTGTTGCCCATCTGACGGGTGCAGCCGGAACACTCGACTTCGCAACCGATACCTACGGAGCCGCTTCGAACGTCGTGCTGCCCTTCACCAAGATAACCGAAGGTGATGATGCCGGCAAGTGGAAAGCCACGGTGCGGCTGCTGGGTGTGACCGGCACGGAACAGCTGCTGACGGGTGAAATCCGCTATGCGGACGGCAACCCGGCCCCCACCACACTGAAAAGCGACCTTACGGAAGCTCTCAAGGAGTTCAACACCGGAAAGGGCGAATCGCTGACCCTCGGCGGAACGCTGGTCGAGACTCCCGAAGGCATGGAAGTGGACGGAGCCGGAATTACCGGCTGGGAAGAAGTGAAAGGTGATGATGTAAATGCCGATTTGTAAATAATTAGCAAACCGAACGCAGAAGCAAAGCTGGCTTTGATTATGCTGAGGTGCAGTAATTATTGAAATGGAATTTAACAAATAAAATGACAGATATAATGAAAACAAGACATTTTGCACTCGCAGCCCTCGCCCTCGCACTGGCAGCCTGCAATAACGACAACGAGATTCTGAACAATGACGGTCCCGTGGCCGCCCGGTTTATCGCCGACATCGCCCCCGCCACCCGCGCCAGCGGAACCGCCTGGGCGGAACGTGACGAGATAGGCATCTCCGAAAGCCGCTTCGGCTACACCAACGTGCCATACCGGTGGGAAAGCGGGAAGTTCACACCGACAGGAACCATTATCTTCTTCCAAGATGATGACCCGACCACCTTCTCCGCCTACTATCCTTACAATGCGGCAGGCGGAACGCTGACTGCCACCACCGATGTCACGGCGCAGCAGAACCAGCCCGCCATCGACTTCCTCTATGCTACCGGCGCCACTGCCAGTACGCACAATCCTGAAGTGAACTTCACCAACAACTTGTCCACGGGAGGCACGGACTGTTCCTTCCACCACTGCATGAGTCAGATTACGCTCACCTTCAAGGCAGGAAGCGGTGTGGACTTCAATACCATCAAACCCACCGGCTACACACTCTCCGGACTGGTGCTGGAGGGCAGCTTCGACACCACCACCGGCACGGCAGAAACGGATGCGAACGCACAGACAGCCGACCTTACAATGGAACTGGACGGCGCACTCACCTCGTCGGTCATCCTCTTCCCGCAGTCAACGACAAGTATCGAACTGAGCGTGAACTACAACAGCCAGCCCTACACCGCCACGCTCACCATTCCCGACGGCGCACTGAAAGCCGGCAACAACTACACCTACACCGTCACCGTCCGCAACAAGGACCTGAGCATCAGCTCTGCCACTATCAGCGACTGGAACCCGGTGAACGGCGGCAATGTGAACGCAGACCTTTAAGTATATCATTCCTAAAAGACTAAGAATATGAACAACAGACTTCCATTGCATATACTGTCCGCAGCAACCGTCCTGCTTTTTGCAGCGACCGCCTGCACACAGGACGAACTGGCCGACGACAACCGTCTGCCCGAAGGCGAATATCCCGTAGTCATCCGTGCCACCGGATTGTCCGTAGAGGCAACTCCGCAGGCAGCCCCATCCACCCGTGCCACCGTGGACGGCGACTGGCAGGGCGTACAGACCGTGGCACTCAAGATGGGCGACGCGGTAAAGGAATACACCGTAACGGCTACGGATGCCGACGGATACAAGAGCGCCACGCTCTCATGCGAGAACGACCCGCACTACTGGACCAGCCGCGACCCGATTACCGTATCGGCATGGTGGCCCCTCGACGATACAGACATCACACGGATGCCTGCCGTGAAGGTGGTCGAAGACCAGAGCAAATTGGCAGACTTCCAGAACAGCGACTTCATCTCTGCTGAAAACCAGACGGTAAAATTTGACGACCCGAAACTCACCTTTACCCACCGCACGGCACGCGTGGCAATCGAACTGAAGCCCGGCACAGGATTCACGAGCGTGGACGGTGCCACAGTGAGCCTCGTGAGCCTGTCCACCGATAACGGCAACCCGACCGCCATCCAGACCTACCACGCAAGCGGCAACAGCTACGAGGCACTGACCGCCCCGCAGACCGTTGCGAAAGGCGAGCCGTTCATCCGCGTGGAACTTGGCGGCGGCAACTTCTACTTCCGCCCGCAGAACGACGTCGTGCTGGAGGCGGGCAACCGCTATACCTACACCGTCAAGGTGAACGCCACCGGCCTGACGCTGGCAGGCTGTGAAATCGGCAAATGGGACGACGGCGGCGGCGAGAACGGCGAGGCTGAGGAGTTGGACTATATCTACGACAGCAACACCAAGACCTACACCGTTTACACAGCCGACGGCCTGCTGGCATGGGCGGAAGCCGCACAGAGCGACCTCAGCATCAACTGCACCCTGACTGCCGACATCGGCCTGACGGGCAAGACGTGGACGCCGATAGGTAATGGCTCCATGTCTAAATACGGTTACCAAGGCACCTTCGACGGACAGGGACACCGCATCACGGGGCTGGCCATCACTACGGACAATCTGTACGGTGAGATCGCTGCATTGTTCGACGGTATCGGCGGCAACGGCGAGGTGAAGAACCTGCAACTGGTGGATGTGGACTACGATGTGCGGCAAAACGGTGCGGCCGGCGGCATAGCAAATGCCAACTACGGCACCATTACTGCCTGCTCCGTAAATGGAGATATTACTGCAAATAGCGGTGATGTCGGTGGCATTGCGTCTATCAACCACGGTAGCATTATTGGCTGTTGGTTCGATGGAAATTTAACAACGAATTATGCTAATGGCGGCATCGCTGCTTACAACTATAGCACCATCACCGCCTGCTTCTATGGCGGAAACGCCGGACATGGAGCAAATAATCAAGGAGGAACGGTAGGTGCCACGAAGGTGGAGGGTACGACCACTTGGCAGGACGCTGTCGATGGCATGAACGCCGCCCTCACCGGCAACGACTATCAATGGAAACTTGGCACGGACGGCCTGCCCGTACTGCAAAAGAAACAATAACAACCCCTAAACAACACGCATCATGAAACGAACAACCATCCATATATCCGCAGCCCTCGCCCTGCTGCTCGCCCTTGCCGCCTGCACGCAGGACGAAGCGGGCTTCCTGCCGGAAGGGGCGGAAGGCACACCCATCGTCTTCACCGCCACGGGGCTGAACCCCGCGGCGACCGCCACCGCCGGTACCCGTGCCCCGGTGGACGGGAACTGGGAGGGCGTGCAGAGCGTGGCAGTCCTGATGGGCGGCACGGTGAAGGCGTACGACGTGACGCCCTCCACCGCCGACAACACCGGCGCCACGCTGACCTCCACCGACCCGCACTACTGGACTAACCACGATGACATCACCGTCACGGCGTGGTGGCCCTACACCGAGGGCGAGACCACCCCGCCTGCCGTGGTGGTAAGAGCCGACCAAAGTTCGCCGACTGACTTCGAGGGAAGCGACTTTATTTCCGCCGAGAACCAGCCGGTGAGCTACGGCAACCCCACGCTCCGCTTCACCCACCGCACGGCGCGGGTCACCGTCATCCTGACGGACTACACCGAGGAGCAGATGTTCGTGCGGCTGACAGGCCTCTCCACCGAGAATGGAAACCCGGCTGTAATCGCCCCGTATGACAAGGGCGGCGACACCTACACCGCCCTCGTAGCCCCGCAAAGTGTGGCAGCGGGCACGGCCTTCATCACCTGCGCCTTCAACAACGGCAAGACCTTCGCCTACCGGATGCAGGGGGCTGCCGAATGGAAAGCGGGCGAGGAATATACCTACACCGTCTCCCTCGCTGCGGCAAAAGACCCGGGATACACCATAGAGGGCGACGGCAGCTACACCGTCACCACCGCCGATGGGCTGAAAAATGTAGCCAAGCTGGTGAACGAAGAGGGCAAGACCGACATCAACATCACCCTTGACACAGACCTCACCCTGACGGGAGAGTGGACGCCGATAGGCAGCTATATAAACTATACCTATACCGGATATACCGGTACATTCGACGGCCAAGGCCATACCATCTTTGGACTTACAATCAACCAGGTAAGAGATGCTGTAGGATTGATTGGGTGTATAGACAAAGGTGGTATAGTGAAGAATGTGAAGCTGAAGGATGTGAATATAACCGGTGACGGCTATTTCGTCGGTGGTGTTGCAGGAACAAATTATGGCACAATAGAAAATTGTTCGGTTGATGGCACTTTAACAAACAATAGACATTACCTCGGTGGTGTGGTTGGAAATAATTATGGTAGTATCATAGGCTGTTCATCGTCGGGAACAATAACGGGTACCAGCCCGAATGTAGGTGGGATAGGCGGACAATCTGTAGGTGGAACTATCATGGCCTGCTACTCCGTAGCCAATATAAAAGGAAGGAGCAGTTCTGGCGGAGTGCTTGGACAAACGAATAGAGAAACGGTCGTTATAGCCTGTTATCACGCCAAGGGCAATGTTACAGGTGAACAGTCTCGGATGATAGGCGGTGTGATAGGATGGAATTATGGTAAAGTCACCGCTTGCTACTGGGAAAACAATCAGGGACAAGGCATCGGCGACAATCAGGGCAGCACCACCATCGAAACCACCAAGGTGGACGGCACTGACGTTACCTGGCAGAAAGCTGTTGCCGCCATGAACACCGCCTTGCAGAGTGCAGGCTCAGAGTGGCGTTACGAACTCACCGGAGCATTGCCTACCTTGAAGAAAGAACAGTAAACCGTCGGGCGTCGTGTCACCCCGCACAGCGATGCGGGGTCCAGAGAGGAAAGGCGAGGCATTCATTTGCCGGTATTCCTGGATTCCGCATCAAGTGCGGAATGACCGGGAGGGTATTTCTGGATTCCGCGTCACACCGGGTCACCCCGCACAGCGATGCGGGGTCCATTGGTGGGTATTTCTGGATTCCGCGTCGCACCGGGTCACCCCGCACCACGATGCGGGGTCCATTGGCGGGTATTACCTTTGCCAGTATTCCTGGATTCCGCATCAAGTGCGGAATGACGTGAAGCACCGCGTCGTAGCGCGGTATGACCAGACCTCCGCGTCGTAGCACGGTATGACGTGGTGCACCGCATCAAGTGCGGAATGACGTGAAGCACCGCAGTATGACGAGGGAGTGCGGAATGACGGGACGGCGGTATTCAACCGATAAAAAAAGGTATCCCCTCACGACAGAGAGAATACCTTATATCTATCTTAGAAAAAACTCTATTCTATTTGAACCGCAGTTCGCCGAAGTATTCGGGGCGATGGAAATCGGGTTTCTCGACCGGAATGGGCGACCAACTGAGGTAGTGCGGCAGCGACGAGCCGTCGGCACATTTGTAGAAGTTGGCAGCCACGGCCTCGGGCAGATGTTCGCCGTCGAGACCCACGAGGTCGAAAGGAATAGCCACGAGCAGCTCCCACGAGAAGAGCCCCTCCATCTCGCGGAAAGGCTTGTTACCTGCCGACGCGTAGCGTTTGATACGGGCCATCTTCTCGGGCGAGAAGTGCTCGGCGTCGGAGCGGCTGGTGCGACGGGCGGCCAGAGCCGTGCCGATGCAGTTGAATTCGAAGTTGTAATAGTATTTTTCGCCGGGAATCTGCACGAAAAACTCTACGCAGCTATCTTGCCACACCGGCGAGTTGTCGGTGCTGTTGACAGCCAGCAGGTAGTTGCCCCGCACGAAATAGTCGATATAGAGATACTCCTTGTCGCGGGCAATCGTAAACGATACAATAGGTTTATAGGGAAATTCATTGGGCCAGTCGACACAGTCGATAGCCTGTCGCACACCCTGAGTCTCGAGCACCTCGGAGACTTGTGCCAACGGTTTGTCGCTCAACCCGGCGACAAAAGGTACTTCAATAACTTTTTTCATGATGTTTATCTTAATGTAATATATAATCTTTTATCCCCCACACAAATCCGAAAACAGACATGACGATGATGATGATACCGATAGCGCGGTTGATAAACCAGATGCTGCGCACATTGAACCGCGAACGCACTTTGTTGATGATATACGTGATGAAAAACCACCAGCCCACCGCCCCGACGAGTATCGAAAGATACCCTACAACGTGATGCCACAGTTGCGACTCGGGCAGGAAAAAGTTGAAACGGGCAAACAGACCTATATACAGGAACAGAATAAGCGGATTGGAGAAGGTGAGCAGGAAGGCGGTAATGAAATCTTGCGTATAGGAATTGATCGACGAGTTGGCTTTGCGGATATTCTTCGCCGGGTTCTGCCGGTAGAGATAGAGGCCGAAGCCCACCAGCACCAGGCTGCCCAGAATCTGCAATACATTCTGATTGGCTTCGATAAAATCGATAACAATCGACATACCCAACCCTGTGAGCAGGGCATATATCAGGTCGGACAACGCGGCTCCCAGCCCCGTAACGAATCCCGACCAACGCCCCTTGTTGAGCGTGCGCTGGATACACAATATTCCTATCGGCCCCATAGGTGCCGATACCAATATGCCGATGGCCAATCCTCGAATAATCGTATAGAGCGCTAAATTCATACAGTCTAAAAACTATCCTATCCCGCCGGGAAAATTCCGGCAAGGGAATGCAAAGATAATGCAAGACGGGGGTAGAAACAAATTTATTTTGCTCCCATCTGTTTCTGCACGTTCGTTGCTCCTCTGGCAAATATACAAGATTATGTTAGAAAATTACCATTTGTTTTATCGATTTTTATCTGAGAAGTGCAGGATTTCCTCTACCTTTGACTTTCGAAAACGACATTATCATTTTTTAATGGCTTCGCAGCATGAACAACCTGCTTGTGATACTCGAAAACCTGCTTACCGATTAGAGCTTATGAACGACAAAAAAGAGAAACGTCCACGCCTCGCCCGCTACATCGCCATAGGTATGCTGCTGGGCCTTTCCCTCGGGGCGGGCATGAAGAATATCCCGGCCGGCATGGGCATAGGCCTTGCCCTGGGCATGATGTTTTACCAACTCTCCTCCAAACCCGACCAGAGGAAGGAGGACAAAAGGAAAAATAACGACTTGACCGATTAAAGTCATTCCCCTCTTTTTGCGAGGATATTCCAGAGATTTTCCGTAAATCTGTATAAGGAATATACCTACTTGAATTTAAGAGAGTTATAAGAATTACCTTGTTTTCGGGTAATGAGTTGGCAACTGTTCCTATTGCCGTGGTCTGCATCGCTTTGCTTGTTCGGGAAACTCTTACGGTACAAAGGTATGAAAAATATTCAGACTGAAAGGATCATTCCAAAAATTATTTTAGTCAGAATATTGAGCATTCATCCTTATGCAGTCTTGGTTGGAAGCAATTAACGAACAAGGAAGCCACGGTAAAGGCAACTCCTACTCCTACCACGCCTGCCCATCCGTAATGTTGCCAAAACAGACCTGAAACGAACGTACCAGCAGAACCGCCCAGAAAGTAGATGGTCATATAAACGGTATTGACACGGTTGATGGCGGATGCGTCAAGGGAGACCACGCTGGTCTGATTTGACAAATGGATGCATTGCATTCCTGCATCAATCAACAGGATAGCGACTATCATCCACACATAGCTGGCATTCCCCCAAAATGCCAAGAACCATGCAGCCAAGATAACACATCCCCCGACAATGGAGAAGAACCTTGCGCCATACTTTTGGATATAGCCGCTGATGAATACAACCGTAGACGCACCTGCCAATCCGCACAAACCGAGTGCGCCGATAATATCGTCATCCGCAAAGAATGGCTCTTGCTTCATCCGGAAAGCAAGGCAACTCCACAACGCAAAGAACGAGCCATAAGCCAATGCCGCCCTCAACGAAGCGATACGCAAGTACGGGTATTGGAAGAGCAGGCGCAACAAAGATTTCATCAGCCCTGCATAGCTTTCTTGAGAACGAGCAGGCAGAACGGGAAGCATCTTGTAAATCATAAGAAAGCATCCGAGCATAAACACACAAGCCACAAAATAGACGGAACGCCATCCCCACATATCAGCCAGGAAACCACTTAACACCCGTGAGCCAAGAATGCCTATGAGCAGACAGGACTGTATAATCCCCACGTTGCGTACCTTGTGTGCTGGTGCTGAATGGAAAGACACCAACGGGATGAAGAACTGCGGCATAACCGAAGATGCTCCGGCAAGCAAGGATGCGCCCCACACCCAATAGATGTTAGGGGCAAGTGCTATGGCAAGCAATGCGCACGATGAAATGATATAATTGGTCAATATCAGCTGCTTTCGTGAAACCAAATCGCCAAGCGGAATGACAAACACAAGTCCGACTACATAACCTATCTGGGTCAATGTCGCAACCATGCTGGCAGAAAAGTCGCTTACCCCAAAATCCTTTGCCATGCTGCCCAACAAAGGCTGGTTGTAGTAGCAGTTGGCAACGGAAAGCCCGGTAGCGACTGCCATCAGAGCCAGCAGAGGTGCCGGAATGCCGTGGTTTTCTCTCAATTCATATTTCATCATTTATTCCTCCTTTCAGTATGACACAACTTTCAATCCAATCAAGGAGGCAATGAGCGTGAACAGGAAGAAAAGACGTATGGGAGTGGCCGGCTCTTTGAAAACGAATATCCCAATCAAGACCGTGCCGACCGCTCCGATACCCGTCCAAATGGCGTATGCCGTGCCCAAAGGCAAAGTCTGAACCGCTTTGGCAAGTAATGCCATACTCAACACGGTAGATGCCAAGAAACCGCTCCCCCACAAATAAAATTCAAGTCCTGATGCCGCTTTCGTTTTACCCAAGCAGAATGTGAGGCTCACTTCAAACAATCCTGCAAAAAATAAAATTATCCAATTCATACCTATGATTTATTAAATTCGGGTGCAAAATTAAGCAAGTAATTTCTAACCGTTTTTTACATTTGGTAAAAACGGATTTTGCATTTGACAAAAAACAGCCGTTAGCAGCTGTTTCTGTGCGCTATTTTATAATTTTGCACCATAACAAAATGACTTATGGATATAAAGGAAATCATCAACCTGAGATATGCCATGCCGGATGCGTCTTTGGACAAGTTGCGGCAATGCCTGACGGAAGTTTCCTATCCCAAAGGCTTCCGCGTGCTGGAAAGTGGCAAGGTGGAGAAGGACATCTTTTTCATCAAGAAAGGCATTGTCCGCGCCTATACTTCGGTGGACGGAAAGGACATTACCTTTTGGGTCGGCAAGGAAGGGGCGACTCTCGTTTCCATGAAAGGATACGTGAACGATGAGCCGGGATATGAAACGATGGAGCTGATGGAGGATTCTGTCTTATATGTATTGGAAAGGAAAAAACTGAAAGAGTTATTCTTGGAGGATTTGCACATAGCCAATTGGGGGCGGCGTTATGCGGAAATGGAACTGCTTGCCGCCGAGGAACGGCTGATTTCCATGTTGTCAGCCGTCGCCTCGGAACGGTATCACGAGTTGTTGGAGAAAGAGCCTGATTTGTTACAGCGGTTGCCGTTGGGAAGTATCGCCACCTATTTAGGCATCACGCAGGCAAGTCTGAGCAGAATTAGGGCACAAATAAAATGACGTTTCAACCAACTGAGGATAGCAAGCGGTTTTGGTCTGCCCCAAACACAAACTTGCTATTCTTCCGTTGGTATTGTTTATAATCCCATGCCCTTGCCTCTCCTAAGCGGTTCAACCGTCCTTTTAACGGATGAGAACAGCCTGCCAAACTGCTCCTTGAACTACTCGCCAATCAGTTGCCCGTTGATGGCAAGTGCAAGCTTAGACTTGTCTTTCGGGTCTTTTACCACTTGGAAGCCTGCTTCCTCGGTCGTGAACTTCCGCCTGTGCTCTTCCGAATAGAGCTCGCCCTCGTAGAACAGCGGTTTGCCGCTGATGAGCGTGGCAGTCTGCCTTTCGTTGAAGCCGACTTTAAGGCAGAGCTTCTCCATATACACCAACTCTTGGAACAGCGGAAACCACTTCTTGGCTTTCTGGATAATGGATTTCAGGAATGACACTTCCTCTTGGTGTGCCGCTTCCTTGTCCGCCATTTCCCTGCGGTACTTGGCTTGCAGTTCCACCAATTGGCGGCTGTGTTCCTCCTGCTGCCGCTCCATCTGCTTTTGCAATAATTCGATACTCTCGTCACGGGCGGCAACCTCGCCTTGCAAGGTTCGATTGTCGGCTTCCAACTCTTTCAGTCTGCCGCTGCCCAAAAGAGAACCTACTTTTGCCACGAGTGCCGCTTTCGCCTCGATCTTAGCGGCTTCCAGCTTCTCCGTCTTGATTTCTTTCCGTATTTCATCAAACTGCCATTCCGCCCATTGCTATTCTACTTATTACTGCTGCTCATTGGTTTCAAGCTCTCCCGTATACCTTATAGACCGTTCAATATTAAACGGTTGTAACATACCACACCAAACTCATACGCCACATTATTGCTTCGCCATACAGAGCATAATTGTCATAGCTAACCAACTTTCTCGGGATAACACAACAATCCACAAATTCGATTCCATCCATTTAAAAGTCATTCCCCTCTTTTTGCGAGGATATTCCAGAGATTTTACTTAATTTTGCTGCCGAAACCCATAGATCTTTTTCCCTGCCTCCTTTCAAGAGAGGAGCGGGAACACAACCATACCACTAAAAAACAAGACATAATGGTCATTCTTTTCAAAACCCCCGTTCAAAACATTATCGCGGTCGAGGCCGACCATGCCTTTTCGGCCGAAGAGACCCAAAAGTTATCCTGGCTTTTCGGAGAGGCCGAGCAACTCGCACAGCCCACGCTGTCGGGTTGGTTCGTAGGACCGCGCAAAGAGATGATTACCCCGTGGAGTACCAATGCGGTAGAGATTACGCAAAACATGGGACTCACCGGCATTACCCGCATCGAGGAGTTCTTCCCGGTCGAGAACGACCAGGCCGAGTTTGACAAGATGCTGCAACGACTCTACCACGGCATCGACGGCCAGATTTTCGAAATCGACAAACGTCCCGACCCCATCGTCTACATTGACGACCTGGCTGCCTACAACGAGCAGGAGGGGCTGGCCTTGAGCTCCGACGAAATCAACTACCTCAACGAGCTGAGCCGTAAAATCGGCCGCAAGCTCACCGACAGCGAGGTATTCGGGTTCTCGCAGGTGAACTCGGAGCACTGCCGCCACAAAATCTTCAACGGAGTGTTTATCATCGACGGAGAGGAGAAAGAGAGCTCGCTCTTCAAGCTCATCAAGAAGACATCGGAGTACAACCCCAACCGCCTGGTATCGGCCTACAAGGACAATGTGGCTTTCAATGCCGGCCCGGTGGTCGAGCAGTTTGCCCCGGTGAATCCGCAACAACCCGACTTTTTTGAAATCAAAGACATAAAGACCGTCATCTCGCTCAAGGCCGAGACGCACAACTTCCCCACCACGGTCGAGCCCTTCAACGGTGCCGCTACCGGTACGGGTGGTGAGATTCGCGACCGTCTGGGCGGTGGCCGTGCCAGCTTGCCTATTGCCGGTACTGCCGTATATATGACGGCCTATCCCCGCACCGAAGAGGGCCGCGAGTGGGAAGAGGGGGCCATGGCTCCCCGTCCCTGGCTCTACCAGACGCCCGAGCAGATATTGATCAAGGCGTCGAACGGTGCTTCGGACTTCGGTAACAAATTCGGACAGCCCCTCATCTGCGGCTCGCTGCTCACCTTCGAGCATGCCGAGAACGGCAAGAAGTTCGCCTTCGACAAGGTAATCATGCTGGCCGGCGGTGTGGGTTTCGCCAACATGCGCGACGCCCTGAAAGGTACCCCCGTTCCCGGCGAGAAGGTCGTGGTGATGGGTGGCGACAACTACCGCATCGGTATGGGTGGCGGCGCCGTTTCGTCGGTCGAGACGGGACAGTATGCCAATGCCATCGAGCTGAATGCCGTACAACGGGCCAACCCCGAAATGCAGAAACGTGTATCGAACGTGATACGTGCCATGTCGGAAGCCGACGAGAACCCCATCGTCTCCATCCACGACCACGGTGCCGGCGGTCACCTCAACGCCCTCTCGGAACTTGTGGAGGAGACGGGTGGTGTCATCGACATGGACAAGCTCCCGGTGGGCGACCCCACCCTCTCGGCCAAGGAAATCGTAGGTAACGAGAGTCAGGAGCGCATGGGTATCGTCATCCACGAAGAAGATATTGACCGCATCCGCCAGATAGCCGACCGCGAGCGCGCCCCCTTCTACGTAGTGGGCGAGACGACCGGCGACCACCGCTTCGTATTCCGTCAGGCCGACGGGGTGAAACCCATCGACCTGGCCATGGACGACATGTTCGGCAAGGCACCCCGCACGGTGATGACCGACCACACGGTTACCGAGACGTACGAAGATGTAACTTACAACCAGGCTCAGCTCGACGAGTATGTAGAGCGTGTGCTCCAGCTCGAGGCCGTAGCCTGCAAAGACTGGCTCACCAACAAGGTAGACCGCTCGGTAACGGGTAAGATTGCCCGCCAGCAATGCCAGGGCGAGATTCAGCTGCCGTTGAGCGACTGCGGTGTGGTTGCACTCGACTACCGCGGCCGCGCCGGTATCGCCACCTCGATAGGCCATGCCCCGCAAGCTGCCCTGGTAGACCCGGCCGCCGGTTCGGTACTCTCGATTGCCGAAGCGCTCACCAATATCGTGTGGGCTCCGCTGGCCGAGGGTCTCGACAGCGTATCGCTGAGCGCCAACTGGATGTGGCCCTGCAAAAACGAGGGCGAAGATGCCCGCCTCTACCGCGCCGTTGAGGCTTGCAGCGACTTTGCCTGCTCACTGGGCATCAACATCCCCACCGGCAAGGACAGCCTCTCGATGACTCAGAAATATGGCAACGACAAGGTATATTCGCCGGGCACGGTCATCATCTCGGCCGGAGCCGAAGTGTCGGACATCCGCAAAGTGGTTTCGCCCGTGCTGCGTACCGGCGTCGACAGCACCGTCTACTACATCGACCTCTCGTTCGACCGGCTGAAACTGGGCGGTTCGGCCTTTGCCCAATCGCTCAACAAGGTAGGAAAAGAGGTTCCCACTGTACAAGACAGCGAGTATTTTGCCGCCGCCTTCAACGCCGTGCAGGAGCTGGTAAAGAAAGAGCTGATTCTGGCCGGTCACGACATCTCGGCCGGCGGTATGATTACCACACTGCTCGAAATGAACTTTGCCAATACCGAGGGCGGTCTGGAAGTATCGCTCGACGAAATACCCGAAAAGGATCTGGTGAAGATTCTCTTCAGCGAAAACCCGGGCATCCTCATCCAGGTAGAGAAGTGCGAAGAGGTAGAGAAGATTCTCAAACACGCCGGTGTCGCCTTCATCAAGCTGGCCCGTCCCTGCGAAGAGCGTCACCTGCTCATCCATAAGGATGGTGCCGACTACCAGTTCTTCATCGACCACCTGCGCGACGTATGGTTCGAATCGTCCTACCTGCTCGACCGCAAACAGAGCGGCGAAGAGGCTGCCAAGGCCCGTTTCCTCAACTACAAGGAGCAACCCCTGCAATACAATTTTGCCCCGTCGTTCACCGGCACGCTGGCCCAGTATGGCATCTCGGCCGACCGCCGCACCCGCAGTGGCGTGAAAGCCGCCATCATCCGCGAGAAGGGTGTGAACGGCGACCGCGAAATGGCCTACTCGCTCTACCTGGCCGGCTTCGACGTGAAAGACGTGCACATGACCGACCTCATCAGCGGCCGCGAAACCCTCGACGACGTGAACATGATTGTATACTGCGGCGGTTTCTCGAACAGCGACGTGCTGGGCTCGGCCAAAGGTTGGGCCGGCGGTTTCCTCTGGAACGAGAAGGCCAAGGCTGCACTCGACCGCTTCTACAGCCGCCCCGACACGTTGAGTCTGGGTATCTGCAACGGCTGCCAGCTCATGGTCGAACTGGGCCTGCTCACCCCCGACCACGCCGAGAAACCCAAGATGCGCCACAACGATTCGCACAAGTTCGAATCGGAGTTCATCGGACTCACCATCCCGCAGAACAACTCGGTGATGTTCGGCTCGCTCTCGGGCTCGAAGCTGGGCATCTGGGTAGCTCACGGCGAAGGCAAATTCGAATTGCCGTACGACAAAGAGCGCTACCACATTGTGGCACAGTATACCTACGACGCTTACCCGGCCAACCCCAACGGTTCGCCCTACGCTATTGCCGGTATCGCTTCGGCCGACGGCCGTCACCTGGCCATGATGCCCCACCTCGAACGGGCTATCTTCCCCTGGCAGTGCGGCTACTATCCCGCCGACCGCCGGAACGACGAGGTAACCCCGTGGATCGAAGCCTTTGTCAACGCCCGCAAATGGGTAGAACAACACACCAAATAACACCGTATATTCCGCAGAGCGGGAGGGCATCGTCGCCCTCTCGCTCTGTTCATTTTAACACAACAATAACCATTACCACAATACTATGGGAGGATTTTTTGGTACTATAAAGAGAGAATCGTGCGTAACCGACCTCTTCTACGGGGTAGATTACAATTCGCACCTGGGCACCAAACGCGCCGGTATCGTGACCTACGGCAACGGCGTATTCAAACGGGCGATACACAATATCGAGAACTCGTATTTCCGCTCGAAGTTCGAGGCCGAACTGCCCGAATTTTCAGGCAACTCGGGTATCGGCGTCATCAGCGACACCGACGCTCAACCCATCATCATCAGTTGTCACCTGGGCAAATTTGCCATCGTCACCGTGGCCAAAATCAACAACGTCGAAGAGCTCGAAAAAGAGCTGTTGGCCAGCGGCAACCACTTCAGCGAACACAGCAACAACATCATCAACCAGTCGGAACTGGTGTCGATGATTATCAGCCAGGGCAAAGACTACGTCGAGGGTATCCGCCTGGTACAGGAGAAAATCAAAGGCTCCTGCTCCATGCTGCTGCTCACCGAACAGGGCATCATCGCCGCCCGCGACAAGTACGGCCGTACCCCCATCCTGATAGGCCGCGGAGAGAACGGATACGCCGTGTCGTCGGAGACCTGCAGTTTCCCCAACCTGGGGTATGAACTCTGCTACAACATAGGCCCCGGCGAAATCGTGCGCCTCACGGCCGACGGTTACGAAACCCTGGCCCAGCCCGGCAAGAAGATGCAGATATGCTCGTTCCTGTGGGTATACTACGGCTATCCGGCCTGTGAATACGAGGGGAAGAACGTCGAGGAGATGCGCTTCCACACCGGTTTCGAGATGGGCAAAAGCGACGACATCGAAGCCGACTTCGTGTCGGGTATCCCCGACTCGGGTGTAGGCATGGCCCTGGGCTATGCCGTAGGCAAACAGATTCCCTACCAACGGGGTATTGTCAAGTACACCCCCACCTGGCCTCGCAGCTTCACCCCCTCGAACCAAGCCATGCGCGAACTCGTGGCCAAGATGAAACTGATTCCCAACAAGACCATGCTCAACGGTAAAAAGGTAGTATTCTGCGACGACTCGATCGTGCGGGGCACCCAGTTGCGCGACAACGTATCGGACCTCTACCGCTACGGCGCCCGGGAGGTGCACATGCGCATCAGTTGCCCGCCCCTGCTCTACCCCTGCAAGTTCCTCAACTTCACCGCCTCGAAGAGCGAAATGGAGCTCATCACCCGGCGTACCATCGCCGAGCTCGAAGGCGACCCCGACAAGAACATCGAGGCATACGCCCGCACCCATTCGCCTCAATACAACTGCATGGTCAACTGCATCTGCAAGAAGTTGAAGATTACATCGCTCAAATTCAACCCGCTGGAGACCCTGGTCGAATCGATAGGTCTGCCCAAGGAGTGCATCTGCACACACTGTTTCGACGGCAGCAGCTACGAATAGGCACCGTCCCCCCTACGGGATAAAGGCCTAAACCTCTATACCACCGCCCGATACAGCCCTGTCGCGTGGAGGTATGGAGGTTTTTTCCGCTAAAAGATTGATAATAACAATCATTTTTGTAATTTTGCAAGTCAGCAATAATACGACACAAAACATAAGAATATTTATAAATCATAAATCTCACATTAAATTATGAGTCTTAAAATCGTAGTATTGGCCAAACAAGTGCCCGATACCAGAAATGTGGGGAAAGATGCCATGAAAGAGGACGGAACCATCAACCGTGCCGCCCTGCCCGCTATCTTCAACCCCGAAGATTTGAATGCCTTGGAACAGGCTCTGCAACTGAAAGAACAGAATCCGGGTTCAACGATTACCCTGCTCACGATGGGTCCTCCCCGTGCGGCCGAGATTATCCGCGAAGGTCTCTTCCGCGGTGCCGACGGTGGTATCGTGCTTACCGACCGCGCTTTTGCCGGTGCCGATACGCTGGCTACCTCATACGCCCTCTCATGTGCCGTGCGTAAAATCAAAGACTACGACATCATTCTGGGCGGTCGTCAGGCTATCGACGGCGACACGGCTCAAGTAGGTCCTCAGGTGGCCGAGAAGCTGGGTATCCCCCAAGTGACTTATGCCGAGCAAATACTCAAAATCGAGAACGGCAAAGCAACCGTTAAACGTCGTCTCGAGCGTGGTGTCGAGACCGTAACGGTACCCCTGCCCGCCGTCATCACCGTAAACGGTTCGGCCGACGAATGCCGTCCCCGCAACGCCAAACTCGTGCAACGCTACAAATATGCCAAGACGCCCAGCGAAAAACAGGGTCTCAGCGAAGAGTGCCTCAAGCTTTACGAGGAGCGTCCGGCCCTGAACCTCTACGAATGGAGTGTAAACGATGTCGATGCCGACCTCACGCAGGTAGGTCTCGCCGGTTCGCCCACCAAGGTGAAAGCCGTACAAAACGTAGTATTCCAAGCCAAAGAAAGCAAGCAGCTCACGGCAGCCGACAACGAAATCGAAGACCTCGTAAAAGAGTTGATCGCCAATCACACCATTGGTTAATGCCCGTGTACTATGAACTAAAAAACTAACGATTATGAACAATCTGATTGTATATTGCGAAATAGAAGACGGCATTATCGCCGATGTGAGCCTCGAACTGCTCACCAAAGGTCGTTCGTTGGCCAATCAACTCAACTGTAAACTCGAAGCCCTCGTCATCGGCAGCAACCTCGACGGCGTGGAGAAACAGATATTCCCCTACGGGGCCGACACGGTTTATACCGTAGACGATCCCCGCCTCTATCCCTACACCTCGATTCCCCACACTTCGGTACTGGTTCACCTCTTCAAGGAACAGAAACCCCAAGTGTGCCTGATGGGTGCCACCAGCATCGGCCGCGACCTGGGTCCGCGCGTATCGTCGTCGCTCCATAGCGGTCTGACGGCCGACTGTACGGCTCTCGAAATCGGCCCGCACGAGGACAAGAAAAACAACAAGACCTACGAAAACCTGTTGTACCAGATTCGTCCCGCCTTCGGTGGTAACATCGTGGCCACCATCGTCAACCCCGAGTGCCGCCCGCAAATGGCAACCGTGCGCGAGGGTGTGATGAAGAAAGAGATTTACGACCCCAACTACAAAGGCGAGGTAGTGAAACTCGACCCGAAAAAATATGTATCCGATACCGACTTCGTAGTCGAGGTTATCGACCGCCAGATGGAGAAATCGAAAGCCAACATCAAGGGCGCTTCGATTATCGTAGCCGGTGGTTACGGCATGGGCTCGAAGGAGAACTTCGACATGCTCTTCGACCTGGCTGCTACGCTGGGTGCCGAGGTAGGTGCTTCGCGTGCCGCCGTCGACGCCGGCTTCGTAGAACACGACCGTCAAATCGGCCAAACGGGTGTAACGGTACGTCCCAAACTCTATATCGCTTGCGGTATCTCGGGACAAATCCAGCACATCGCCGGTATGCAGGACAGCTCGATCATCATCTCGATCAACAGTGATCCCAACGCTCCTATCAACACGATAGCCGACTATGTAATCACCGGTACGGTCGAAGAGGTAGTTCCCAAACTGATCAAATACTACAAGAAGAACTCCAAATAATCGCACACGCTGCCACCATAGCCGTGCCGCGAGAAGACCTCCGGCCGAAGAAAGCCGCGAGAAAAGGAGGTTTCATTCATATATGAAAAAGTAAAAACAAAATATGGCTAATTTCTTTTTAGACAACAGTGATCTGAAACATCACTTGCACCACCCGCTCATGGAGAAGCTGGTGGCCTTACGGGAACGGAACTACTCCGATGCCGAAAAATACGACTATGCGCCCTTCAACTTCGAAGACGCCATGGACAGTTATGAAAAGGTGCTCGAAATCGCCGGTGAAATCAGCGGCGAAATCGTAGCTGCCAACGCCGAAGACGTAGACCACGAGGGTCCCCACGTAGTCGACGGCCACGTAGTATATGCCAAAGGTACGCAGAAGAACCTCGACGCCCTGGTAAAAGCCGGCCTGATGGGTATCTCGATGCCCCGCCGCTACAACGGCCTCAACTTCTCGCTCGTGCCCTACATCATGGCAGCCGATATGGTGAGCCGCGCCGATGCCGGTTTCGTAAACATCTGGGGTCTGCAAGACTGCGCCGAGACCATCTACGAATTTGCCAGCGAAGAGCAGAAACAGAAATACCTGCCCCGCGTATGCGCCGGTGAAACCATGGCCATGGACCTGACCGAACCCGATGCCGGTTCGGACCTCCAGGCCGTCATGCTCAAAGCCACTTACAGCGAAGCCGACGGCTGCTGGTATCTGAACGGTGTGAAACGATTCATCACCAACGGCGACGGCCACATTGCCCTCGTGTTGGCCCGTTCGGAAGAAGGCACCAAAGACGGCCGCGGATTGTCGATGTTCATCTACGACCGCAACAGCGGCGGCGTAACGGTTCGCCGCATCGAGAACAAGATGGGTATCAAAGGCTCTCCTACCTGCGAACTCGTGTTCAAGAATGCCAAAGCCGAGCTCTGCGGCAGCCGCAAGCTGGGTCTTATCAAATATGTAATGGCCCTGATGAACGGAGCCCGTCTGGGTATCGCCGCCCAATCGGTAGGTGTATCCGAGGCCGCTTACCGCGAAGCCATCGCCTACGCCCGCGACCGTAAACAATTCGGCAAACCCATCATCGAGTTCCCCGCCGTATACGAAATGATTTCGTTGATGAAAGCCAAACTCGACGCATCGCGTTCGCTCCTCTACGAGACGACCCGTTTCGTCGACATGTACAAGACTTACGAGGACATTGCCAAAGAGCGCTCGCTCGAGCCCGAAGAACGTGCCGAGATGAAAGCCTACCAGAAACTGGCCGATGCCTTCACCCCTCTGGCCAAAGGCATGTCGAGCGAATTCTGCAACCAGAACGCCTATGACTGCGTGCAGGTACACGGCGGTTCGGGCTTTATGAAAGACTACGCCTGCGAGCGTATCTACCGCGATGCCCGCATCACCTCGATCTACGAAGGTACCACCCAGCTGCAGGTAGTAGCCGCTATCCGCCACGTGACCACCGGCACCTTCCTCCACCAGATCGAAGCCTACGAGGCTGCCGCCATCGCTCCCGAACTGGAGCCCCTGCGCGACCGCCTCAAAGCCATGAAAGAGGCCTATGTAAAAGCTGTCGAATCGGTTACCGAAACCAAAGACAACGAATACATCGACTTCCAGGCTCGCCGCATGGTCGAAATGGCCGGACACATCATCATGGGTCACCTGCTGCTCGCCGATACCACACGCAACGAATCGTTCCGCCACTCAGCCGAGGTATACATCAACTTCGGTGAGGCCGAGGTAACCAAACACGCAGCCTTCATCGCCCACTCCAAACCCGAAATGATGGCCGACTATCGCAAGTAACAAGAACGATATACCCCTACCAGAGAAAGAGCTCGATACAATATCGAGCTCTTTCTTTTTTATCTATGTGACTGAAAATAGAAATGGGCCTCAAGAGTCTGAATCGACTCTCAAGACCCACTCCAATAAACTGTTCTAACAGCTTCAGCGTCAAAGCCGGGACATCAGTACAGCGAACAATATTGCTGAGAAATAGTTTTCCAGGTATATACCGACTCGGCCAGCTGTTTCATCTTATCGCCACACAAGTCCTGCCGTGCGATAAGAGTCTTCAGACTCTCTACATCAGTAAAATAATATGCTTCATTTCGTGTCGTTTCGCGATTATAAACCACATCATAGGCTATGATGGGACGACCGAAAAACATGGCCTCGACCAACGACGGATTGGTACCTCCGGCACTATGACCATGAATATACATCTCGGCATTGGCCCGCAAAGCATACAATATATCAAGATTATAGATGCCGTTAAGCAGAACGATATTCGGATATTTGCAATACGTCTCACGCAGATTCCGGGCATACTCGCTATGCTTCCAGTTACCGATGAACACCAGCTTTTTACCACTCTGTGCAAAAGCTTCCAACGTGACATGGCAGTTATTCTCCGGCTCTATTCGACAAACGGTGATGGCATATTTTCCACGCTGCAAGCCATACCCGGTGAGACACTTGTCTTGAAACTCTTCACTGACCTCGCGTCGCACATGGTCGCCTCCGTAAGCAATAAGAACCGATTTACGGTGATAGGTTTCGGTCACATAATCCTGTATTCCTTTATTATCCGAGATAATCACATCGGCCCAACGAATTGCCATAGTCGTCGAAAAGCGAAGAATCCACCGGGCTACTCGTCCCCACTTGGCACGACGGAACTCCAACCCATCGATATTAACTACCAAACGCTTATGACAAAACAGCCGAAAGACTGGCAGAAAACTGCAACCCGAGGTACCCAATACAAGTACACAGTCATACCCCCTCATCGACTTACATAACGACCAAATATCGTACGGGATACTCTGCATACCATTGGCATGCAAGGGAATATATTTCAAAATACAGCCCTTATAAAACGCCCCCGGCTCCCGAGGAATATCCTTACTGCTGCAAAAAATCGTATACTGAATATCCGACGGACAGTTGTCGCCAATGATATTCTCGACCAGCGTTTCAAAACCGCCATAACTCGCAGGAACACCTTGCGTGCCCACGATTGCTACTTTTTTCATAAAATCAGGGTAAAAAAAGAATCGCTACTAACCTTAACTCGGTAGTAGTCTTCAAATATGGTTAAAATAGTGTTCTTCGATTATTTCTCTATACACGCGACGATATGCTCTATCATCGAACGGACATCATAGCGTTTCGAACAGTTCAACGCATTGCCCGACAAACATACATACAGCGCTTTGTCGCTGAGTATTTTCCTTATGCAATCGGCTATACGATCCAACTCTTGGACATCGATCTTATAACCATTATACCCATCATCCACCAACTCGGCAATGCCGCCTACCGTAGGAACGACGACTGGCAACCCGGCCGACAGGGCCTCCAACGCCGTCAGACCAAAAGTCTCGATAGCCTGGGTCTTGTCGGTCAAATTCAGCACGACAGAAGCCCGATTGTAAAACGGCACCACATCGTTTCGGCGAGGATACACCTCCAGATTTTTCAAATTCTCAATCTTGTTATCCTGCCAAAATACGGCAATATTTTCGGGAGTCTCATTCAGCACCAATTCAAACGAAATGTCGTTCAGTCGTCGAGCCAACTCGATAAACTCCAATGTACCTTTGTATCGTTTCAACGAACCGAGCATCAGTACACGCTTCCGCTCAAATGCGGCCTCCGGATTGGGACATAACCGCTCGACAAAGCCACGAGGAACTGCATTCGGAACCACATACACATTCTTCTCCCGCTTCAAAAACGAACGCTGATAAGCCGACACACAAACAATCTCCGAAGCCAAAGCCTGCATGGCTCGAGCCAGTAGCTTATAAAAAGCCCCTTTCACAAAGGCATTTTCGTGATAGTGATATACCACTCGCTTCCCCATCAACCGACCGGCAAGCGCAGGGCCGACCGGCAAGATAGTATTCACATAAAATACAGTACCTCTACTGAATAAATAGCGCCAAGCAAGACAAAAGGTATAGAACTGCACCCACAAATAACGTCCCATCGTAATCAACGGATTATCGGAGAAACGATAGGCATAGCTGCTTATCTGCACATTCGACCATTGCGACAGGTCACTCAGTGCCCCGTCACCGCACGAAGTAACCAAATCGATATTTACTCCTCTTTCGGCCAACTCACCCAACACCAGTCTCAACACCTTTGGGCTACCGCTGTAGTCGTTAAAGAGATGAAAACAGACAAGTTTGTTCATCGGTTATGAAAGTTCTTTATGGCTTCATCATAGCAGCTCAACAAAATTTTTTCACGAGTATTCCAAGTGAATTTTTGAGCACATTCTATTACACCATTTGCAAGTTGCTCAAATCGGTCTGGATGCTCCAAGAGACCATCTATTTTATCGGCTAAATCATTGACACATTGCTCATAGCTATGAATTGGGATAAGAATGCCGCATCGATCACATATTGTATCGTGCATACCACAATGATCAAAACTCATAGTCGGTACACCATAGCTCATTGCCTCCCATATAGTAGTAGGATTACCTTCTTTAGCACTAGTAATAACATGCAAATGAGCACTATTAAAAAGCTCTATCGCTTTTTCTCGAGGTAGTTTCCCATGCCATTTAATTATCGATTGAAGTTGATGTTTTTGAGCAAAAGATTCCAAAGAATGTCGTTCTGGTCCATCTCCAACAATATCTACGACTACTTTTTCTTTGTTTTTTATCATCGTCAAAGCTTCCAATAAAATATTAACCACTTTCCCTGCCTCTAAGCGGCCAATAACAATTATACGATACCTTGTACAATTTTCAAATTTCAAAGTATTTAGATATATATTTGTTGCTATTGAATTTTCTGGTAAATAGATGCTATTCTTATTAAATCTTATTTTGAAAATCTTTTGATTCTCAGATATAGCAGTCAACAATAAATCAGTCCTTGTTAATGCTTTTTTGAGTCGTAAAGAATATTTAAGTTGTAACTCATTCAAAAGATTTCGAATTAAAAACTTTAATTTTGCAGAAATCGGCGATTTTGATAATAATATGACAGATGCTTTGTTGGCACCTCCAATCGGCCCCCATATATAAGGTAAATCTATTTTCCACAAATATCCTGGTTCTCGATATCCTATTGGCCCTACAAAATGTATTAAATCAAACTTTTCGTTCTGAACTAATTTTTTTACCACTTTATACACCTGTTTTTGCCATGATCTATAAGCAATATAAAATGTATAATTAAGGAAATTATGGCGATTACACCAATTTAATGCATTGGTCCAATTACTTGGTTTTATACAAATAAATGTAACATTAGGTAAAATATTTGTTTGAGCAAATTCTTCCATTTCACTACAATCTCCTAAATGCTCACCTGATGCACCATAAAGGACTGTTAATCGATTATATTTCGACATACGTATCACATAGTTCCATGCTACTGAATATTCAGATCCCTTGGTCGGAGATAATTGATATGCTAAGACTAAAATATTTTTCATTTTATTTACCTGATAATACCAAACGATATGCCTTAAGTTTTTCTGAAAACGTCCAATTTGTAGTTATAAAAATAGTAAGACGTATTAAACATAACATAAAGCGATTATAGTAATAGCTAAAACCATGAAAATTTTTTCTCATATAATAGTTATAACTACTTTGAGCCATCAAAAAACGGCTAAAAGAAAGCCCTTTATTTTCAAAACTACCACCTTCTAAATGAATAATACAAGGACCTGGGATAATTCTTCTACACAACCCAAGCAATGCTATTCGATATTGCAAATCGGTCTCTTCATAATACATAAAAATATTATTATCAAAACCATCTAACTGATCAAAAAGTTTCTTTGCGATGAATAAATCTGCTCCTACTATATAATCTACATTTTTCTCTAATACAATATCATTCAATATGGGCAAATGATGAATTTTCAGTAAATAGTTTATTTCGTTTTTCGCATTAGGAAAGAACCCGAATGATCTATTGGGCTTCTTGTTTTCATCTAGTAGCCATCCACCCAATACTCCTATATTCTGATTACTATGCTTCTGCATATATTCCCAGAATATCTTAACCGCATTATTTTCTAATAATGTATCTGAATTTAACAGAAATAAATATTGACCAATAGCATACTTTGCGCCTAAATTATTTGCCCGACCAAATCCTAAATTTTCTTTACTACTTATCCATCTCACGCTCGGATAATGTTGACATATATACTCCTTTGAATCATCTTGGGAGGCATTATCTACCACTATAATTTCAAAACTCACATCCTTTGTGTTATCAAAAATCGTAGATAAACAATTAGCTAATAAATATTTTGTATTATAATTCACTATGATTATCGAAACATCCATTGGCCTTTTGAATTTGAAAATATCTAACTGCAGTGAACATCATCATGGCCCCCCAATTAATAGGGACATTTGCTAATGTCGCCATACCTAATCCTACCCAAAGAAGAGATTCAAGAGAGAAAATTCTTCGAATCATACTTGTATAAACAATTATTTGCAATATTAGAAAACTTATAAAACCATAATCCGCAATATTTCCAACCATTACTATATCACTAAAGAGACCTTCACTTAATCCATAATCTACCCCATGCCCCAGCCAGCCATCCACAGAAGTTAAATCCAATTTAGTCAATGTATTAACAATAGGTATTATTCTTGCTGCGGCGCTACCATCAGCCATGGCAACAGTTTGATTATCAAGTGTAATAAATGCCAAAACTGAATCTTTGGCTCTTTGCAATGGAACAAAATCAATATACATAATACAAAAATAAACGACAATAGCCAAAAGAACTGTTGATATATAATACTGAGGCCGAATAAAATAACATAAGAGAATAGCTAATCCAATAAATGCAGAGCCACTTCCCATTGAAACCATACACCATAAAAAACCGACAGAAGGCCATTTGGACTCCCTAAATATTTCTTTTAACGATAACTTGCGATTATAATCCAGCTCTATCATTCTAATAAGTGAGAGCATAGCAAAAGACAAAATAATTGCGGCTGAAGATGGTTCATATGTTAAAGAATTTGCTCCGATTCCTCTATCTAAAAATTGCACCAAGTTAATCAAAGGGAATATTCGTACCCCAATAAGTATAAAGAACTGTTGCATAACTAATACGATAGTATAAGCAAGGATTAATCTTTCAATCAATCGTTTAAAATATTCTTTTGTATAAACTTGTTCTATGACAACTAAATTATAGAATGCGATAAATGTCACAATAAAGGTTGCCATAAATATAATAGTACTCCATCGTAATGATTCAGGATGCATAACTGCCATAACAATTATGGTAATATAATATACTAAAAACAAAAGCATTGTCCGTCCTATCTTTGGCGAATATATTAAGATTATAACAGGACATAATGCAGAAACGAATAGTTTTAAATAACTAACGCCTTCCCTACTTTCTAGTGGTATATATTGAATACAAAATAGCACTAAGATAAAACTAGCTATATTTTGTGGCGTAATATATGAAAATAAACGATTATTTTCCCAATGTAACCCTTGCATATTTTCCAATTACAAAAACAAAAAGGTATTGAATAGGAATAGATAATCCAAAGCACAACAATGTAATCCAACCATCAAAAGGTATTCCAAATTCTTGCTCAATTACAATAGAGAATAAAACAAGAGTAATAGAATAATGTGTAACCATCAAATTCAATGAATTTCTACCCCAATAATCATAAAAATTTAGACCTTCAATCTGTTGTACAGATTTTGCAACCAACAATAATCCCAATGGTCCTAATAATGGAGCAAATAAACTCCAAAAAGGAGACAGAATTGCTGGTAAATAATTTGCAGAAATAAATGCTAAAACACAAAGTATTATACCCAAAGTCATCATCGTAATATTTGATGATTTTAATACGTTTCTATGTAATATAACATACGAAATATATCCAAAAGCTATGCCGACCCAAGCACCCAAAATATTACTAATAGTACGAAATGGCGCATCAATAATTCGATAAATAAGCTCTGTTCTATCTCCCAAAAATTGGGTGTAAAAATATTGATAACAAATCGTTAGAACAAGGGCTATGAGTATTAACCATATCTTATTCTGTTTTTTCAATCCATACCAAATAATTTCTCCACCAAACAATGCTGGGAGGAACCATAAAGTTCCAATACCACGAAGTGTAATTGCTTTATATAATTCTATTTCTATATATCGAAAATCATAATATCTGAAACCCAATAAAATAATATCAAAAACAAGAATAATAACAGTCCACCATACATAAGGCATACCCAACTGTTTCCACCGCTTTTTAATAAATTCTTTTATTGTTGTATGTCGTGATGATTGAGACATTGCTGCCACCCAGCCAGAAGTAACATAAAATGCTGTTATCATAAAAGATCCAACAAAAACATTGAATTCATTAGGGAATACATTTTTCACATAATGCAACAAAACAATACACCATATAGAAAAACCCTTAACCAAATCAATATATTTTTCTCTTTTCATAATTATTTAGAAAACTGGGGAATGTATCAAGCATACTAGAATCACTAAAAAATCATCTACAATTATTTATACAATTTTTGTTTGAAAAATCTAAAACATTTAGGAATAAAGTTTATAAAATATTTTCCTAAAAGGGACTCACCTACTTTCTTAAAAATATCCCATAGCTGAATTATCCTTGCCGGTTTTATTCCCCAAGCTGCATTGAAGCGATGGATACAGTATGTTTCCGGATTTTCACGATAACTGTTAGCTATTTTATTTTTATAACTATAACTCTTTTCTATATCATATTTAATTGGGGAAAAATAGTATGTCGGACATACTAATATTACATGATTTACGAGTATTGCTTTAGAAGGCAGTTGTGTCGGGAAATTGGGATACGTTTTACATAATGCATCTTTGACAATCACAGGAGCTGTAATATTTAAATTCACTCCTCCAACTTCATCCATAACAAAATGCTTATCATGATAGAATTCCATTGCTTTTTTACACCACTCCGTTCCAGGTTCTCCTCCAAAAATAGCAGCTTCGACAGAACCTGTTGCAGCCTCAAATCCAATAAATGTCTTGTTTTCAAGCAAATCGTTAAATGATTTTACCATTTCAACATCCGAATCCAAATATATACCACCCTCTGTGTAAACTGCGTAAAGACGAATATAATCAGCTGCAAAAGCGTATTTTTTAGCTTCATAGGCCTCTTTTACCCAATCTACAGAATTAATATCAAAACGCTTTGTATCCCAAAGCACTATCTCATAATCTGGTAATACTCTTTTCCATGTATCTATACAATATTGAATTAACGATGGAAATTCGTCATTACTCAACCAACAAAAATGAATTTTCTTCGGAATCATTATCGTTTTAAAATTTTATATATCACTGGATATATTCCCAAGATAGCCAATAAAAAGATGAATTTCAATATAAAAGATATACCTTTTGTAAAAAAATATTTACAATTTATTTCAGGATAAAAACTTTTCCATAAGGGAAGATAGTGCTTGGGATTATCGAGCAATAACGGCCAAATAAAAACCCGAGGAGTATATTTTAACCGAACTATTTCGTGTCTATATTCTTTCAAAAGTCCTTTGCGTTGCAAAAATGTAAGTAATAAGTTTATATTATTTTGAGCATCAATTGCTCTCCTTCTACATGCGTCTTCCGATAAACGATGACATACAGATAAAGAATTGACGAAATAATAATATAACGGCTTTTGAATATAAATATACTTTGATGCGTAGAAAACATATTGAACACATAAAAGTTGATCTTCCAACATATGACTCTCCGGATATATTATCTTATCAGACTGAACAATTGATTTACTTACCAATTTATTACATATAGAGCATGTAGTTTTTCGACTAATTAAGTCTCTTAAATATCTATCTTTATTATAACTAACAGTTTGAGTATACTGAACTTGAGTTTTACTATCAACTTTATACATATCACAAATAACTATATCTGCCTTTTTTACAGTTGCTTCATTATATAAGATTTCATAAATATGAATATCAACCCAGTCGTCACTATCACAATGTATCACATATTCCCCTCTTGCAGCAAAGATTCCAACTTTACGAGCCTGTGCAGCCCCCATATTTTGAGGTAAATTAAATATTCGAACTTGGTGTCTTCGTTCAGGATAATTGGAAAGTGTATCTTCAAGCACCTTAACAGAATTATCCGGTGTACAATCATTTACAAATATAAATTCGATATCATCCAAAGTTTGCTCAAACAGACTTCTTGCACATCGTTCTATATACTTTTCTACTCCATAAATAGGAATAATTACGCTAACTTTAGGCATATTTTTTATAAAGTTCTTAAATATTCAAGAGAGTCAACTCGTAAGTTTTCGAGCGTCGAAACTACTTTAGAATAGTCTATTGTTGAAAGCTTAAGTGTAGACAATGAATCTACATTTATCAAGCGATCAACACCCAATGCTTCCATCAAATTAATGTAACGGATATCTCTACCATCATTAGACCGCAGTGCATAAAATGTTTTTTGAAAAAGGATAGAAAATACAACAGCATGAAAAGATGTCGTTAAAATACATTCGGCATATTTTATGGCATTCAAAAAGCTAACAGGAGAAAATGCTATATCGAACACATCTACCAACTCCAATCCTTGTCGTTGCACAAATTGCTTTATTTTAATTTTAAATTCCAAATCCGTCGATTCGGCATGAAGAAAATAAGTGAGAATATACTTTCTCCTAACTCTACTTGTTTTTGTAAGCTTGTTCCAATCCTCACAATTAAGAAGTAAAGTGGGATCTAATACGACTTTTCCCCTATACCCCGTTAATCTTTCCACTTCATCACAGATTGTTTTCTCACGGAATGACAGTCGCTTAAAATTCTGGATATATTTCGAAAGGCAATCAGCCCCAATTTCTCTAAGTGATTGAATATTGGAGCTAATGGCATATCCTTGAATACTGCTTGTTTCAGGAATCTTAAATTCTCCAAAATAAACAGGTTCAAGTTTATATCCCGTTGGATGCAAACTCCACATTTGATCAGAACCAATAAGAAATACATCTATACTCTGTGGCATATCTTGACCTTTTGCTATACGAAAAGTACAGTCCAAGTATTTTTTTCTAAAAGCATTATACTGTTTGGCGCGTTTGTAGCGTTCCGGTAGTACTTTCAGTAAATACCCAGCCATTAAACGAGGCTGTGTAATACCTTGCTTCATAATATCCCAACGGATAGGATTGTAAATCAGTTCTGTATAAGGTTCACGAAAATCGACTACTTGAGCATTATAGCCCAATTTTTTGAGAATTTCTTGAAGTGCATAACACTGAAGAACTGCTCCAAAGTTATTCGCTCTATGAAATGTTATAATACCAACTCGTTTCATTTAACAATGTATTTTTATATGCCATTTTACTTTGTCACATAACGTGACAAAATTTTTCAATAAACGCCTTAAATGATACTGAAAACCTATTACCCCATATTGCTTTGCTACATATTGGAATCCTCTCTGATTAAAATCTATTTCGAATTGTTCCCTTTTAGGATGTTTAGGAGCGGGATACTGAAGTTGTGGTTGTAAACAATTTATCACATTACTCTTAATATAAAGAATATGGGGCTTTGTTGAGTTAAATAAAAATTGTCCCCTTTCTGTATTGATAAAAACCAGGGAGACACCTAAATTATCGTTAAACTCTGTACTGATATTCGACCATCCCCAAAAATCTCCAATCGTTATATCTCCCACTCTCTCTAAATTAGTAAATGGACATTTATAACATGAATATCTCAATATAAGATGATTGTAAAATAGATCACGAAAAATACGTGTAGACATTGTTTTCCCATTACAGAATATGAACGATTCAAAATGACTTGCCCAGCCAAATTTTTTATCTCTAAATATGCAACATCTAATCTTCCCATATTTATTTCCTATATATTTGATATATTCCTGCCATACAGAAGGAGATGGAACTCCATGACATATAACATCAATAGTAGTAAGAAGAGATCTCAATTTCTCTGAGATAAACGAATTTAATCCAGCAATTTGACATGGTGTTCCACTAAATAAAACTTTAATTCCGTTCTGTAAATCCTTTTTAACTTGTTGAAATATTGTTTCTAATTGACTTTGCGTATATTTTGATAATCTCAACCTCTCAAGACCGGCTATAGTATCTACTCTTATATGCTTTACTACAAAATCGGTATCTAAACTAGCTCCATAAACGATTCCTCCTAACTTAATAAAACTCTTTGCAAACTCAAAGAAAGCAGCCCCACTTTGACTTTTTAGAAGATTCTCTTTTTTTCGACTTCTTACAGCAAATACAATCTGATTTTCACAGTGACATTTTTGCTTGTAATTTATAGAGAAACTACATATTTTTTCACACAGACCACAATCAATACATTTCTTATCATCAATTCTAGGATAAAGAAATCCTAATAAATCTGGCTGCATAGTAATAGCATGCTTAGGACAAATATTTTCACATGCGGTGCACCCACAACAATCATATAAACCTTTATGCATTCTCATCTTTATGTCGTTGTTTAAGCGATACTAATTTACTAATAATCAATTGTTTTTCATATTTATTACACCCTATTAGATAAATTATTATCAATGTTCCGGTAATACTTACAATAATGGATAAAAATAGCCTAAAGATATTTTCTTCTATTAAAACGACAAGTATGCAAGGGAGAATAGCAGACAAAATTCCAACAAATATAATCTTGAATAATTCTTCGTAAATAAATTGCCTAACCGGAAAATTTATCATCCGTTTAAGCATCAAAAGTCTTAACACAAGACATACAAATGCAATAACAATAGATAATATTATTGTCGATTCCGGTATATAACCTAATTTTAATAAGACATAAGCTAAAGGAAAATTCAACAACTGACACCCGCCAACAATCAACTGATAATTTCTAATATTCCCTATAGCCAACATTAAAGTAACCATGGTAAATGATATAGACTCTACCATCGTATATATAATAATAAGACGCACAAACCAAACAGTATGTTCAGGAACCAACTTAAGCCAAATCCCTAATATTTGATGAGCTTCAGTTATAACTGGAAGAGAAATTAACAAAATAAGAAAAAAAGAGAAACGTGCCCCTTGTAATACAATTTGAATTGAATTACTAATTTCTCCTGCTGCAAATTCTTTTGTAATTTGAGGATTCATAGCCATTGTAAAGTTATTAGCAAACTGATTTACAATACCATTAACTTGCATAGCTATTCCCCGTGCTGCATTTACGGCAGGCCCACAAAATAAATTTAGAAGTATATTTACCCCTTGGTCTCGTAATATAGCGGAGCCTGATCCGATAAAATTCCAACCAGCAAAACTAAAAATATTTTTTTCCATCTGTTTATTTCTTCCTAGAGTATATACACATTCTGCAAACATTCGCTTACAATATACCCAATAAATAATTTGACGAATAACACTTTGTATTAAAGTTAGAATTGACAAAAGTATCAATTTATCATTTTCATAATAATATATACTGAATGCGATTAGCAATTTGAATACTGCTTCAAAAATCGTCATATAAGCAAATACAGACATCTTTTCATGAGCGATGATAGCAGAATTGTAAGGGACTGAAAGTAACCCTATAGCGAATGTAAAAATAGAACTCTGTAAAATCCAGTTAGCTGCAGATAAACGATTTGCAGGAATAACCATCTTATGATTTAAAAACCATACCCCAATTATTTCGATTACAACAACAATAGCAATAGCTAAAATAATATGTATATTGAGTGTCGTGGAAAATATTTTCTTTAAATTATTGATATCTCCTTTACCAAGTTCATATGTAAGAAAACGACTGGTTGCTGTAGACAAAGATCCAGAAAGTAAAGAAAACATTGTAACCAATCCACCCACTACATTATTGATACCATAGTCATCAATCCCCAAAGCATTCAGCGTAATTCGTGCTGTCCAAAAGCTGATAAACATCATTATCAGCATTCTAATATATAATAGCCCTGTATTTTTAGCAATTCGTTTATTCCCTGGTTCTGTCATTATTGCAAAATAGAATCTATAATTTTCTCAACTTTTTGTCCCCAAACTTGCCAATTCAACTTTTCTTTATACATACTTACAGCGAACTCGGACATTTTTTCCAATTCTCCAGAATCAAGACATTCTCTAATTTTTTGTCCAAAATCTTTTCCTGTAGCGCCCAATGATAACATATAGCCATTTCGCCCATTTTCTACATAGTTGGCAACTCCACCTGTATTATATGTAAAAATAGGTAATCCATTTGCGCTACTTTCACAAAATACAATACCAGCACATTCGGCCTTAGTCGGAAGTAATAAGCAATGTGATTGTTGTATTATAGAAACCAATTGATTATAGTCGTCCGGATTGTTTTTATCAAAAAAACCATAATTCTTTACGTAAGGAAGATTTGCTATATCGTTGTCTAAATTTCGGATACCGACTATTTGCAAAGTTGTAAAAATACCATTTTCATTAAGATATTTGACTGCTTCTACAGCAATTTCTCCTCCTTTGCGAATCCAATCTACACCTAAAAAAAGAATATTCAAATGGTTGTTATATATGAATTTATGAGGGACAATATCCTCTTCATCAATATTCGCTCCAAATTCTAAAACATGTATTTGGGGTTGCGGTATGTTGTAATCTGATTGCACAGACTGTCTTGCCCACTCCGAAGAGACAACAATTATTGTTGCTTTTGATAATGCTGTTTGTTCAATTTTATTCGCCTGTTTGATATTCCAGAATGCAATTCCTTTGAAATAGTAGTCTAACATTGCGGCGAATGTGGCATCCGATAAGTAGATAATTGGCTTATCAGTTTTTAGATAATAAAGCGCAGTGGAGGCAAATGGAGCAAATAAAATATCACACTGCTCGATATATATTTTTTTCAGCGATTTGGATTCAATTTTGGCAAGAGGGACAATGTGATCGCGTAGTATTCTTGAACGAGTGAACACAGCCAACAGTTTGAAAAATAGATTGACCAATTTGTAGAAAAAATCATGTTTAGGTTGAAGCCAAACAATATCTGCTCCTATTTTTTTTAATGCCTGATACATTTGAAATGTAGTTCCACTCGATGTTTTTCTGTCGAGTGGAGAATTCACACTGATAAATCCAATTCTAACTTTTTTAGAAAACATAATCGTTGAATTATCGATTCTTATACATCTCCTCGTAATACTTTTCGTATTCGCCGGAGGTGATGTGGTCCATCCATTCCTGATTGTCGAGGTACCAGCGTACGGTCTTCTCGATACCCTCTTCGAACTGGAGAGAGGGTTCCCAGCCCAGTTCTTTCTGGAGCTTGGTAGAGTCGATGGCGTAGCGTTTGTCGTGTCCGGCACGGTCGGTTACGTAGGTGATGAGGTTCATATCCTCCCCTTCGGGGCGGCCGAGCAGGCGGTCGACGGTCTTGATGACGACTTTGATGATGTCGATGTTTTTCCATTCGTTGAAGCCACCGATATTGTAGGTTTCGGCGATCTTACCCTGATGGAAAATAAGGTCGATGGCTCGGGCGTGATCCTCTACATAGAGCCAGTCGCGCACATTCTCGCCTTTGCCATAGACGGGCAACGGCTTGCGATGGCGAATGTTGTTGATGAAGAGTGGTATCAGCTTCTCGGGGAACTGATACGGGCCGTAATTGTTCGAACAGTTGGTCACGATGGTAGGCATCCCGTAGGTGTCGTGAAAGGCTCGCACAAAGTGGTCGCTCGAGGCTTTCGAAGCCGAATAGGGACTGTGTGGATTATACTTGGTATCTTCATAGAAGAAATCTGTACCGTAGGCCAGATGGTGCTCGGTCGACGAGGCGGTAGTGGTAAAGGGCGGCTTAATCCCTTCGGGATGGGTCATCTCCAGTGCACCGTAGACTTCGTCGGTCGAGATGTGGTAAAAACGCTTGCCTTCGTATTTCTCGGGGAGCGATTCCCAATAGAGTTTGGCCGCCTGAAGCATGCTCAATGTCCCCATCACATTGGTGCGGGCAAAAGTGAAGGGGTCTTTGATAGAACGGTCGACATGACTCTCGGCAGCCAGATGGATAATGCCGTCGATCTGGTATTGCTGCATCAGCGATAAGATGGTATCGAAATCGCAAATATCGGCTTTGACAAATGTATAGTTGGGTTTGTCTTCGATGTCTTTCAGATTGGCCAGGTTGCCGGCATAGGTCAGCTTATCGAGATTTATAATGTGATAATCGGGATACTTGTTGACAAAAAGGCGCACTACATGCGAACCAATGAAACCGGCACCGCCGGTAATGATGATATTTCTTTTAAAGGCATTCATCATTTACTGATAGTTTTTAAGTTGGTCATACACACTCTCAGCGAATCGGTCCAATAGGGAACCGCCACGCCAAAAGTCTTTTTTATTTTGGTTTTATCGAGAACCGAATAGCTGGGACGTATCACTTTCGAGGGAAATTCGTCGCTGTGACAGGGCTGAATGTCGCAACCTGTGTGGTCGGCATATTCGGCTATCATTTTTGTGAAATCGAACCACGAGCATACCCCCTCGTTTGAATAGTGATAGATACCGTCGTTATCGACATATTTGCGATTCTCGACAATGTCGAAAATGGCAAGCGCCAAATCATAGGCGTAAGTGGGCGAACCAACCTGGTCGAAGACGACCTTCAGTTGAGGTTTGGTTGCCGTGAGATCGAGCATCGTTTTCAAAAAGTTCTTGCCAAACTCGCTATACAACCAAGCTGTGCGAATAATGATATGGTGACAGCCCGAGGCGATAATAGCCTGCTCGCCATGTAGTTTGGTTACGCCATAAACGCCTGTCGGGTTGGCCGGTTCATCTTCTCTACAAGGGGTATTGTTTTTGGTTCCTCCAAATACATAGTCGGTCGAGACATGCACAAGCACTCCGTCGTTTCTGCGTATAGCCCGTGCCAGATTTTCAACGGCCCGAGCATTGAGCAACTCGGCAAACTCACGGTCGTCTTCCGCTTTATCTACATTGGTATAGGCAGCACAGTTGACGATTACTTTCACATCGTTGTCGGTGACCATCTTTTCTACGGCTGCGGCATCGGTAATATCGAGCTCGGCCACATCGGTAAAGATGTAGTTGTCTGCACTGTTCCGGGCCACCACGCGCATCTCGTTGCCAAGTTGTCCGTTGGCCCCGGTTACAAGTATATTCATCTTACTCATACAAATTTTCGTTTATATCAAACGGACTGTCGAAATCGCACAACAAAGGGTGTTTCGTGTCCTTCTCGCTTAAAATTGCTTTATCTGGAGCTATCTGCCAGTCTATTCCCAACGAGGTATCCAGAATACTGATTCCGCCATCGGCCTGCGGAGCATAAAAATTGTCACACTTATACTGGAACACAGCCGTTTCGCTCAATACGGCAAAACCATGAGCAAAGCCTCGCGGGATAAAAAACTGCCGATGATTCTCTTCGGTCAGCTCTACGGCCACATGCTTGCCGTATGTAGGAGAACCTTTGCGAATATCCACGGCAACATCGAGCACACGACCTTTGACACAACGCACCAACTTGCTTTGCGTGTAGGGAGGACTCTGAAAATGCAATCCTCGCATCACGCCATAAGACGACATGCTTTCGTTGTCTTGTACAAAAGAGATTGGACGCACCTTTTCATCGAACTCCTTTTGCGAGAACGATTCGAAGAAATAGCCTCTCGCATCCCTGAAAATCCGAGGCTCTATAATGACAACTCCCTCAATTTCGGTTTTGATTACATTCATAAGTCAATCCAAATTTTCTTTTCCGGTTTGTTCTATCTCGGCAATCACTTTCAGTAAATATTGTCCATATTGATTTTTCAACATCGGTCGGGCTACCTCTTCCATTTTCTCGCGTCCAATCCAGCCCTTCCGATAGGCGATACCTTCCAGACAGGCTACCTTCAACCCTTGTCGTTTCTCTATCACTTCGACAAAAATAGAGGCTTCGGCCAATGAATCGTGGGTACCGGTATCGAGCCAGGCAAAGCCTCGGCCCAAGGTCTGAACTTTCAATTTCTGTTCTTGCAAAAACACTTGATTGACTGTGGTGATTTCCAATTCGCCACGAGCCGACGGCTTTATATTCTTTGCCACATCGACCACCTGGTTGGGATAGAAATAGAGCCCCACAACGGCATAGTTCGATTTCGGATGCTCGGGTTTCTCCTCAATCGACAAGCAGTTGCCATTGGCATCAAACTCAGCTACGCCATAGCGCTCTGGATCGTCGACCCAATACCCGAAGACTGTGGCTTTACCTGCTTGTTCGGCATTCTCGACAGCCTCTTTCAGCAACTTGGAAAAACCGGTTCCATGAAAGATATTATCGCCCAAAACCAAGCATACCGAGTCGTCGCCAATAAACTGCTCACCGATAATAAATGCCTGTGCCAGTCCATCGGGCGACGGCTGCTCGGCATATTCAAACCGTACACCATAATCCGATCCATCACCCAACAATCGCTTGAAGCCTGGGAGATCGTAAGGCGTAGAGATAATGAGTATTTCTCTGATTCCCGCCAACATCAACACCGATATGGGATAATAAATCATCGGTTTGTCGTAGATAGGCAACAACTGTTTGCTAACCCCTTTCGTAATGGGATAAAGTCGCGTGCCGCTTCCACCGGCCAATACAATTCCTTTCATAGTTTTCTTATATATTCATTATTTAATATGCAACAACCATTTTATGGTATGAATATCAGTTCCCTTATAATTATAAAATCCCCTCTTTTCGAGCTGTTCGGCTGTTGCTTGAACCTGTTTTCCATACAATCCCGTCAAAGATGGCAAATTGAGTTGAAACTCCACCCCCATCTCTTTCAGCCGTCGATAATCTCGATTGCCCATATACACATATCGCTCGGGATGTGCCAATACCGGATAATACCCCTTGGACTTGATACACTCCAAGGTCTCATACAGATTCATCGGCGGATTGAAATATGAGGTCTCTACCAGTAACCTGTTACCGGCATCTCCAATGGGCAGCAAATCATTGCTTTCCAATCGTTCTTCAAAAAGATGGTCGAGCATGTTCTCGGCAGCCAGATGAAGAGCAACCGGTCCTGGATAGGCCTGCTGCAATTCGGCAAAGCGCTCCTTCAAACGCATGGTTGTGTTGGGTATGTCCTCCATGATATGTGGGGTAAGCCATACGGCTTTCACTCCCAGCACTTCGTACTGCTGCAATATTGCCAACGACTCTTCCATGGTCTGTACACCATCGTCCACCCCCGGCAGAATATGACTATGCCAATCGGTAAGTCCGGCAAATATGCCACTTGCCTTTAATGAAATCCGTTTCTTAAAGGGCCACATTGTTCGTTCTATTCATCCACTCCTTCCGAATGGAATCTAACCATACAGTCTTCCCCAGACTTCGTGTTATTCTTCGTCCGATCCATAGTGGTAACCATAGCCATAACCGTAGTGATAGCCATATCGATAACCATATCGATAACCATACTTATTGGTATTCGACTCGGTACCATTGAGAATCAAAGCCATGTTTTTGAGCTTCTGTTCGTCATAGAGGGTCTCCAACTCGGCAAGCATACTGCGCTCGAGCAGTCCGGCTCGTACAACGAAGATAGTTCGATCGGCCAGCTTTTCTATAATCTGTGTATCGGCTACCAATTCGATAGGCGGGCAATCGATAAATACATAATCGTATTGAGTTCGCACACTGTCGGTTACCTGTTTCAGCCGTTCATTAAACAGCAATTCGGTCGGGTTGGGAGGAATCGTACCCACCGGCAGAATATCCAGATTCTTATACTTTGTATCGTTCACGATGATAGCGGACAACTGTGATACCCGACCACCCAGATAGTCACTTAATCCCAGTTTAGGAGAATTGACATAAGCCGAAGTAGACCCATGGCGCAAGTCTCCGTCAATAACCAGTACACGCTTGTCCTTGATAGCCAGACTCACCGCGATATTCATCGTCAGGAACGATTTGCCACTACCGGGATTGAACGAGGTCAGGATAATCACATTTCGATTCTTATCGCTACCGGTCATAAACTCGAGGTTGGTACGCAACACCCGAAATGCCTCGTTGATAATATCGCGGCTCCCCTCTTTGACAACAACCGATTTCGGTCTGGACACAGTCCTTTTGAACCAGCCTTTTTTCTTGTGCACACACAATGGTATCTCCCCAATAAACGGGATGCTCAACGACTCCAAATCTTTTCTTCCTCGTACCCGCGTGTTCATCGTTTCCCGCATGAAGACAATAATAATCGGTATCAGCAACCCCACGGCAAAAGCGACCAACAGAATATTCTTTTTTATTGGCGCCGTCGGATTCAGACTACCATGAGGGGGCGTAACGATACGGGTATTGTATGCCGTAAAGGCCTGAGACAATTCATTCTCCTCTCGCTTTTGCAACAAGAAGAGATACAAGGCCTCTTTCACTTTCTGCTGACGCTCTACCGAGAGCAGATATTTGGCCTGAGTCGGGTTAGCTGCAATACGTGAGGTGGTTTGCTGCTCGGAATATTGCAGACTCTTTATCTGTGCATTCAAGGTCTCAATCTGGTTGTCTATCGATCCTATTATAGCTTTGCGCATGGATTTCAGAGCCTGGTCCATGTCTACGACCAACGGGTTATCGGTGCTACTGTTGGCGACCAGATTGTTGCGTTGCAGCAACTGCCGGTTATACTCCGATATTTGAGACTCGATATTGCCATTATCTATTCCCGAATTGGCCGGCAACAACTGGCTTTTGTTCGCGTCGTTGGCCAGATAGTTCCGTATATAACGGGCCATATATAATTGATTGTTCAAAGCAAGAATCTGAGAGTTGGTCTCACTGCTTTGCATCATATACATGTTCGATGCAGCCTGAACATCGGGCAACAGATGCTCCGACTTGTACGACGATATGTCCTCATCGACATTCCCCAATTCCTGTTCGATTACCCCCAATCGCTCATTGATAAACATAGAGGTACTGACAGCAACCTGATTCTTGTCCTTGACCCAATTCTCGTTATATACCGAGATTAACGTATTCAGTACATCCTCGGCACGTTGTGTCGACAAGTCCTTAAACGACAAGTCTATGACCGATGCCTTTTCATTATTCAACGATACCGACAAATTGGCCGAATAGGCATTCACGGCACTGTATAAGGTCGATCTATCTACATAGAGGGTGCACGGGGCATCGACATAATTTGCCGTAGCATTCACCACCATACGCCCCAGCGGAGTGGCAATGGTATCGGCCAAGGTTCCCGTAATCTTATCGCTCTTCATATCGTCGCCGTTTCGAGTGAAATCGGACAGACCAAACGATCTTCCCGGACGTATCTCCACCGTAAAGCTACCCGTCTCGTCCTCGGGGAGGTCGCAAAGCGTAACCGTCACTGGCAGATTTTTTCCATAAGCGACCACCCGATGAAATTTACCCGGCAAATAATAGGTCGTCCCCAACTGCAGGCGCTTGACCACCTCGGTCATTACTGCCGGAGACTGGAATGCCAGCAACTCGTTGTTTACATTCGTACTCGACTGAAAAAGGCCAAACTCCGAAAAGGTCTCCATACCCGACGAGATGGAATTGCCTTTGGAATCCTCCTTAATCAATACCGATGCCGTGCGCGTATAAACCGAAGGGGTACGCAACAGATACAACACCGCTATACCACAGGTCACCACGAGCGATATAACGAACCATTTCCATTTGGCCAGACACAGGTAAAACAGGTCTTGAATGCGCAAAAAATCATCTGTCTGCTTATTCTTGGTAGTATCTTTATTGATTGCCATATCAAAATTTTATTTTACGATTAACACGGTAATAGTAGTCAACAGCGAAGCCAACGATATCCAGAAAGAGGTAGAACGAACATTATTACCGTTGACTGTCGATTGTCTCGCTCTCACCGAATTAGGCTCAACATATACGACATCGTTTTGCTGCAAATAGTATACGGGCGATGTGTAGAGGTCCTCTCCCGTATTTATATTCACTCTATAAAATACCTTCGTACCATTCTCTTCACGCTGAACCAAAATGTTGTCGCGCTTCCCATAAATAGTCAAGTCTCCGGCCAAGCTTAGGGCCTCCAACAGCGTCAATCGGTCTTTGTCGATGCTGAAACGTCCCGGATGGGCCACTTCACCCAATACCGATACCGTCAGGTTCATAAACTCGACCGTCACAACAGGATCTTTCACCAGATTCTTCTCCATCAACTCTTTCTTTATGTATGCAGCAATCTCGGCTCGGGTCATCCCCTCTACGTGTACATTGCCCAATACCGGGAAGTCGATATTTCCCTCGTCATTGACAGTATAGCCCGAAATGCCTTGACTTGTATTGTTGTTACTCGTCATCCCAATCTGACGGGTAATGACCGGGAGATTGAACAGATTGACCAGTAACTGATCTTTGCTATTCACCAGAATGGAAATCTTGTCACTTGGTCGGATTCGAATCTCCATCGGTTCCGATACCGTCTCCGCAGCCCCGGGTTGCACGTTTTGAAAATAGGCGACCTTAGGCGTTGCGCAAGAGATCAACATCAATGCGGTCACAATCGAAAAGACGACGTTTTTCTTTTTCATACTATTATGCGTTTGATTGTAGCTTTTTGATTCGACGAGACAATCCGATATTTACCAAAGTCCATATTGCAATATCTATGACCAGTAAAAGATTGATTTCTATATACTTCGACAACAAAATATTACCTAAGGTAAAAAGAAGAGAGACCGCAATAATCAATATCATCACGGTTCGTTGCTTCATACCGATAGCTATCAGTTTGTGATGAATGTGGTTTTTGTCGGGAAGGAAAGGATTTTTCCCATTTCTCACCCGATGCAGATATACCCGCACCACATCGAAACAAGGAATTATCAACGGCGAAAATGCCAATATCATTGGATTCAATATCTTTCCACCCTCATCGGCTCCACACTGAACCAACCGGATACTCAGGAAACAGAGCATCATCCCAATAGTCAGACTACCGGTATCGCCCATAAATATCTTTTTATGATGTTCTACCTTGCCGAATACGTTATAGTAAAAGAAAGGCATCAACACTCCCAATGTAGCGAAAGCCAACATCGAGTAGATATATTTTTCAAACAAGAAAAAGATAACGCCATAGAAGAGACAAGCTATGCTACACAGACCCGAAGCCAATCCATCGATACCATCAATCAAATTGATTGCATTGATAATAAAAACAGTAGCCAGTACCGTCAACAAATACCCAATCCATGCCGGGAGTTCATGTATACCCAATATTCCGTTCAAATCGTCGAGATAGACCCCGCCGGCAATAAGCATGACTCCACACAAAACTTGTACAAAAAATTTAGCTCGATACTTCACCCCGATAAGATCGTCGGCAATGCCAACCAAATAAAGTACGATAATCGAGCAAAATCCAAAGAAAAGAGGTTGAGCATCTTTACCAATCTCCGATAAGACTTCGGTATGCCCCACCATCATGTCTATTCCTAACAGGAGAAAAACCGAGAAAAAGATCACCGGTTTAAATGCAATCCCTCCTAAACGGGGTACAGCTCCCTGATGTATCTTTCGTTCATCAGGAACATCGAACAACTTCCGGCGAAAAGCAATTAACAAAATTTGCGGAATAACAATTCCTGCCAAAAAAACGCACAGCACAAAAACCAAGCTCACGTTTATAATCCAAAAATCTGTGTTTTGTGTAAAATCGGCCATAACCAACTTATAAATTTTTTGATAATCCCCTGTGAAAATTTGTGACCCAATTAACTATCCTCTATCTCCATGCGATACCATGTCCAATATTGCTCGGCAACAATCTTCGTCCCCACTATGACTTTATGGTCCTGATAATCGCGACAAAATATATGTTTCTCTCCATATTTTTGCAATTCATCGTCCGATATGCAAACCATGATTACCGGGAAAGGATATTCTGCAACTCGCAATATGGAGGTCTGGGTATCCTTAAATAACCGGCAAAGCAGAAACGCCGATTCGTCGAAAGCAACCCAATAGTCACGCATCTTATACAAATAGATGTATTGCCGGTTGTTTCGTTCCCGATGTATAATTCCAGGGATATAACCGGCCAACTGCTGCATAAATTCGAGATTAGAAATATTGTCAGTTGCAGAACCATTCATAGCCATAACCCGGACCTTTCTGAAAAATACTTATTGAATCGCAACTTATTCACACAGCTCAATATACTCCGAACTAATTTCAACCCCCACCGAAAAGAAATTAGGCAATTCGACCAACAGACGTTTGGTTTTAGAGCCTCGTACGGTCAGCAAGGTGCCTTTATAGCCATCCAAACCTCCTCCTATAATCTGTATCGTGTGCCCATACATAGCCGGTGTAATCTCCTCGGGTAAGTAATACTTGGGATTATCCGAAGACTTCACAGCATATATGAATCGCTCCATATCCCTGTCGCGTACAACCATGGGACGACGGAATCCCCCTTTTTGATAGCGGAATTGCAGGGTAGGAATCTTTTGGACGATTGCCTCTATCTCACACGCTTTACCGTGGACAAAAAGAAGATCCTGTATAAAAGGGACCTCTTCCCGCACTCGACGACCATGCGAAATTTTCAAAATCCGCTTCAGTGGCGTAAAGACTTCACACGGTTCATCGGCAAGTTGTTTATAGGCCGGTATCTTGGCATTAGGACGTTTAAGGTCACGCATAACAAACCAATACTTCTGCTCGTTATTCCCAGATAAAGAGCGCCCCTCCTCTGGCCTCTTCGATCCATTTAACGACTCGGTCAATTCTTTTCCCATATTGAGTTCAGAGCAAATCTTCTAATCCTGCATGATACATTTTATCGTTGTATTTCATGCAGTTACAGACACATAGACCATAAGTTCGGGGTGAATCCCCTTTTTTGCCCAATCTTTCCATCTACTGTTCAAAAGATGTTGTACACCTTTATTGTAGATTATTACAAATTAACATATCACCCACTCTATATTTCTCTGTTCAAGAGAAATATAGAGATAAGTAAGGTGCTAAGGAATAGTTATATAGAAAAAAGGGAGTGACTTTTTATATAACATCTTAATGCAAGAGTCTGGTAAATATACTTTCGGAAATATAATTTTATATGCTTCTTTTTGTGTATTTATCAAAGTTTTTTGTAATTTTGTGCCAAATATCATTCTCTTGAACAGAGAAGTTTTTTCTATTTAACGCGGCCCCTTTTACCTATACAATCTCTGGTTTTTATAATATTACTGATACTCAGACAGAACTTTCAAATAACGAGTACCTTTTTCACAAGTTTTTTTTATAGAGATTTAAGGATTATATTGTTTGCCTTATCTACAACAGAGGTATCTAACGAAGCCAAATAAATACGAGTCGTGCTCTCTGAGTCGTGCCCCATAGCCTCACTGATAACCGATATGGAAATATTTTTACTTCGTGCAATACTGGCCCATGCGTGGCGAGCCACATAGCTGGTCAAGGGTATGGACAAACCTATCTGCCGGCCCAACTGCTTCAATTTGTTATTCACCAGATGTGCGGCATTCCTATACTGTTTTCGCTCATCTATATATACACTGCGAATGATAGGCAATAAATAAGGGGAGTCCAATGTATCATATTTTTCTATAATCTCTTGCATAGGTTTCTCCCATTTGATAAAAAGCCGCTGGTTTGTTTTTTGCCGACGATACGACAATATTCCATTCTGTATATCCTTCTTTCTCAAAAAGGCCATATCTACAAACGACATTCCTCGGGTATAAAACGAAAACATAAATATGTCGCGAGCATAATCCAACGACGGATTCATCCGTAAATCCAAATCTCGTATCTGGCGAATTATCTTCAACGGCACTGCTCGTTTCACCGTTTTGTCAATGCCTGTATATACATGCCTAAACGGATACCTCTGCATTGTAAATCCCTGCTCTACGGCTCTGTTGTATATGGCTCGGAGATTACGCATATAAAAAGAGGTGGTATTCGGGCAAAGACCGGAAGCCTTCAAATAGATTTCATACGCGACCATTACGTTTGAGTCTATCTGGTCGATACCAATCTCCTGCCCGTCTCTAAATCGTACAAAACTATTCAGAGTTGTAGCGTACGTCTCGGCCGTACGTCTCTTCCCGATTTGGTTTAATTGCTCGATAAGCCTCCTTGTAAATTCCAAAAACTCCCTATTTTCTATCGGGGCAGAAAAAGCTTGGACAATCTGGTCTGCAGTATAAACCACCCCCGATTGCTCAAAGGTGTCGACAATATCCTCCAGCCGGGCTAAATCGGCACTCACCTTTTCTTTCAACGAAATCAGATAATGTTGCCGATTATTATTCCTACTGTTAGAAAAATCAAATGCCATATCTTCTTCATTCCACTCATCGGGATGCAACTTGAATCTTGTACGAATCTGTCGCGTTACTCGATTATGAATGATCTGATAATACAAAACGCCCTCTTTCGAAGGGATGGAAGAGGGGCGGAATTTTACTTTTATTGTTGCCATATTACTTATATAAGTTAAACTACTCTCTATTCTCTCTCAACAAAAACAACAAATCGTCCAACGACAAAACCCGTTTGTCAAAGGTGATAAAAAGTAATACATTCTCGATTCTGACCATAACCGGCGCCCTCTTTTTATTATATTTTCACCCTACTTATGGTCTTTTCAAAAGTTCGATTTCTTTGCCATGTAAATTCTCTATAATGCTTTCATAACGGCTCAAACAAGAATTTAGAATAATTTTAAACTGTATCTGCCGGCGAATTGTTATCTTTATCACCCAATTACAAACGACGACGATATGACAACGCACGACTATCATCACTTGGTCAATTTGCAAAAAGCATTCTTCAACGAACATATTACCCGCGAAATCCCCTACCGTTTGTGTGCCCTCGACCGCCTGGCCGAAGGAATTGCCGACCGGGAAAAACAACTGGCCGAGGCTTTGCGGACCGACTTGGGCAAGTCGCCTTTCGAAAGTTATGTAACCGAAATCGGTATCCTGCTGCACGAGATACGCATCGTCAAAAACAACCTGCAGAGTTGGGCTCGCGACCGCCGGCGCCCCACGCCTCTCTTCCTCTTCGGCTCTCACAGCCGCATTCATTACGAGCCTTACGGGTGTGTGCTCATCGTTGCCCCGTGGAACTACCCGCTGCAACTGGCGCTGTCGCCTCTGGTAGGTGCCATCGCGGCCGGCAACTGTGCCATCATCAAGCCCTCGGGCGAAGCGCCCCACACGGCTCGGGCCCTGCAAGAGCTCATCGGCGAATGTTTCGAAGAGGAGTACATCGCCGTAGCCGATGACCGGCGCGAGACGACCGAGGAGCTGCTGCAGGAGCGGTTCGACTACATCTTCTACACCGGCGGCGTGGAGTATGGCCGCCACATCATGCAGGCGGCTGCCCGATACCTCACGCCGGTCACGCTCGAGCTGGGTGGCAAGAGCCCCTGTATTGTCGACGACGACGCTCACTTGCCCACGGCTGCCCGCCGTATCGTGTGGGGCAAATTCCTGAACTGCGGACAGACTTGCGTAGCGCCCGATTATCTACTGGTACACAGCCGGGTAGAGTCGCATCTCATCGAGCTGATGCGCCGGGAAATCGTGCGGCAATTTGGCCAGGACCCGCAGCACAACCCCGACTATCCGCGTATCGTCAACGAGCGGCATTTCGAGCGACTGGCGGCTCTGCTCTCGCACGGTACTCCCCTCTGCGGCGGTACCTGCGACCCTACCGACCGCTACATAGCCCCTACGCTGCTTACCGACATCGACCCGCAATCGCCCCTGCTCACCGACGAAATTTTCGGACCCATACTCCCCGTAATTCCGTTCGACGACATCGACGACTGTGTCGAGCACATCAACCTGCGCGAGAAACCGCTGGCCCTCTACTACTTTACCCGCAGCCGCAAACGGGCCCGCTACATGATACAGCACACCTCGTCGGGCGGCGCCTGCATCAACGACACCATCATGCAGATTGTCAACAGCCAGCTTCCCTTCGGTGGCATCGGCAACAGCGGCATGGGGGCCTATCATGGCCGCACCAGTTTCGAGACCTTCAGCCACCAGCGCGGCATAGTCACCTCGAATCAGCGGCTCTACTCCGAATTCCGGTTCCCGCCCTACGGCAACAAACTGAAGTGGCTCAAACGGGTTTTGAAATAAAAAATGTTACTCTTGTTATCTAAGAATTTGGATACCACATTGCAGCGCGATATGATACGCCTCGTCACCCCGCAGTCCCATGCGGAGCCCAAGGGGCCTATTTTCTCTCTAATATCTCATCCCAACATTTCATAAACAAAAGACAATCATTTTGAACTGCACCCCAAAAGTTTCGTATCTAACTTTTGGGATGCAGTTCATTTTAAGACAGTCTTTCTTGTGTATGACAAGGATAAGTAAACACTTATCTCACAACGACTTTAAACGAAGACTCTTTTGTACAAATCACATAGACGCCAGAATCGGACAACCGTACAACCCGATCACTCCCCGTATAAACGATCTGCCCTATAAGATTATACACCCGATAAATATCTTCTCTATTCTCCACATGCAGAGTATGACCAACAACATAGATGCGATGTTTTTCATTAACAATCGCTTCAATGGCACTTTCATCAGCAGACTCTACAATATATTCAAAGTTCTTCCAATACTCGGAAACCCGATAAGCATCACTGCAGTTAATTGGCACATACAGTGTTTTATTATAGTCGCTAAATGTCTCAGCATCAATTATCGGGGGTATACTAGCTTGAACATGTACTTCCTTCAATTCATTACAATATGTTGTATTTACAACCGATTATTACTCAATATTTTATAGGTAATAAGTCAGAAATATGGTCGTTGTCTTTAATTGTACATTCTAAAGGGTGAAGATTTAACGCTTTTATTGATTATTAACTCAATTAGGATAACAATATAGGCGGTATCTTCTATTTTTCTATGCAATTCGTTTCCAATATTCCACTTCAGTTTTAGCTTATTGTTTAAGACGATAACAAAGGTAATGTATTTTGCTTAATTTATTCAATATTTCTTTACAGCACCATAAAGATTGAGTATTTCGCGCATTAAGTTGAGAAGAAAGATGGAATATCTGCTATTCTTTGAATAGTAAAATTTAAGAGGGAGAATCGTGTGGTCCTCCCTCTTAAATTTTATCATGTTAAAATATTATAGCTATTCCTAGGAATACAAAAGTTATCTTAGTTCTTATTTTGCTCAAACAAAAATGAATCAAAAGCATTTTCTGCTTGAATTCCTATTTTCAAAGTTCTATTGTCATCACTACTATTCGATAGAATCGAAACAGTCATGGTGTTTCCATCATTTATTTTTATAGAGTACCACTCTCTTTCTATTTTTTCATCTTCATTATCTATTGGAAGAGACTCACCGTTTTCAGACAACGCATTAATCCAAAAACTTTTATAATTCGTACATTTAATGACATAAACGCCACCCTCATTGGGTACTTCTATCTTGTTTTTATTGATATTTGATACATTGGTTTCCCATTTCATCGCTTCCCAATCTCCATCTTTTTCCTCGCTTTCACATGCGACAAATGTCGTTGCAAAGATTATTAATAAAAGAATTTTGAATAAATTTCCTGTTTTCATACCGTTAGTGGAATTAAATTGATAAAAGATTTATGTATAAAAAGTTATGTATACTTTTAATGGGCAAATATCATACACACAAACTATATGCAATATTCGCAAAATTTCTGAACATATGCAAGCAAGTAGCTGGAAATTTTGTCAATGAATCAGGGAATGTGCCTAGAAAAGGAGTAGTCCCTGGATTCTCAGACCTTGAAATAATGGCATTGAATATGACATCAGAAACTGTTGGTATTGACAGTAAGCCATTGTTGTTTGCAAAGCTACAGGAATATAAGATTGAAATTCCCAATCTTATATCACGCAGACAATACAATGACAGACGTAAAATCACTTCCTCCCTATGCAATACAATCCGGGAAAGAATGGCAGCGGAAATTGATGGAGGAGAAGATTGTTTCTGCATTGACTCTAAACCGATAGAAGTATGTCGTTTTTCCCGTTTCAGGCGTTGTTGTATGGGAAAGAAGAATTTTGAGAAAGCACCGTCAATCGGATACTGTGCATCACAAAGAGTGTATTATTACGGATATAAACTCCATGCAGTCTGTGGATTAAGTGGAGTCATCCATTCCTTTGACCTCACAAAGGCAAGTGTACATGACATTCATTACCTGAAGGATGTAAAAGTGGACTATAGTAATTGTACTGTCATAGGGGACAGAGGATATATAAGTGCTCAGGTACAATTGGATCTGTTTGAAACTGCCAATATCAGACTGGAAGTACCATACAGAACTAACCAGAAAGAATGGAAACCTACATTTCCAGCTTTTGCCAAAGCGAGAAAAAGAATCGAGACTCTATTCTCGCAATTGTGTGACCAGTTTATGATTATAAGGAATTATGCGAAAGATACAGACGGATTGTTTGCCCGGATTGTCGGGAAGATTAGCGCACTTACAATCCTGCAATATATTAACTATAAAAATGAGAGACCCATTGGTAGAGTTAAATATGCGCTAATTTAATTCCGCCAACGGGTGAAAGCAGAATAATATTTTGGAACGATAGTTCAGCTTGTAAAAAACTGGATACCGCATCGGAGTGCGGTATGACTTCTACCAGGCACAATCTTCATTTGAAAAGTATATTTCTATCCACCGCCATGCACATCTTTATAACTTGACAAAGAGACTGCGACGACCGCTCCGTAATGATTGCGATTCGCTCCCAAATTTGTATCTTTGCATTTGCATTTATAACAAGGGACAAGTGGAAGAAGATTTTTTGAACGAACTCAACGAGCAGCAACGCGAAGCCGTACTCTATACCGAGGGACCCGAACTGGTGATTGCCGGTGCCGGGTCGGGAAAGACTCGGGTGCTTACCTACAAAATAGCTCACCTCCTGCAGATGGGGTATCCCCCCTATCGTCTGCTGGCGCTCACCTTTACCAACAAGGCGGCCAACGAGATGAAAGAGCGCATCGCTTCGGTGGTGGGTATGGCCACGGCCTCGCGGTTGTGGGCCGGCACGTTCCACTCGATCTTCTCGCGCATCCTGCGGGCCAATGCCGACCGGCTGGGCTATCGCCACGACTTCACCATCTACGATGCCGCCGACTCACTCTCGCTCATCAAGAGCATTATCCGCGAAATGCAGCTCGACGACAAGGTCTATAAACCGTCGACCGTGCAATCGATTATCTCGAATGCCAAAAATGCCCTTATCGAGCCGCAAGTCTATGCCAAGAACCGCGAACTCATCGAGATGGATACCCGCTCGAAGCGGCCGCTCATCTGCGAGATTTACCGTATCTACCGCCACCGCTGCTTTGTATCGGGGGCGATGGACTTCGACGACCTGCTGCTCAACACCAATATCCTGTTCCGCGACCATCCCGACGTGCTGCAGCACTACCGCGACCTCTTCGCCTACATTCTGGTCGACGAGTACCAGGATACCAACTTTGCCCAGCACCTCATCGTGAGTCAGTTGAGTAAAGGGCACAACCGCATCTGCGTGGTGGGCGACGATGCCCAGAGCATCTACTCCTTCCGGGGGGCTAACATCCACAACATTCTGGGGCTGAGCAAGGAGTACCCGGGCCTGAAGATATTCAAGCTCGAACGCAACTACCGCTCTACCCAGAACATCGTGAACACGGCCAACAGCCTCATTGCCAAGAACAAGGAGCAGATACCCAAGCAGGTATTCTCGCAAAAGGAGGTGGGCAACAAGGTGAAGGTAATCAGTGCCTACTCCGATTTCGAGGAGGGGTTCATCGTCTCGAACCGCATCGCCGAACTGCGCCTCACCACCCACTGCCACTACAACGACTTTGCCATACTCTACCGCACCAATGCCCAGTCGCGTACGCTGGAGGAGGCGCTGCGCAAGCGCAACATCCCCTACCGTATCTACGGGGGCACCTCGTTCTACCAGCGCAAGGAAATCAAGGATGCCATCGCCTACTTCCGCCTCACCATAAACCCCAACGACGAGGAGGCCCTCAAGCGGGTCATCAACTACCCCGCCCGAGGCATCGGCAACACCACGCTTGCCAAGCTCATAGACCGGGCACATGAGAGCGGCGACAGCCTGTGGAGCGTGATTTCCGACCCGCTGAACCACCACCTCGAGGTCAACAATGGAACGCTGAACAAACTGAAGGGCTTCAAAGATCTCATCGAGAGCTTCCGCCAGGCGGCCACCCGCCAGAACACGGCCGAGCTGGCCGAGACCATCGTCCAGCAATCGGGCATTCTGCGCGACATCACCGCCGAACGTACCCCCGAAAACATCAGCCGGCAGGAGAATATCGAAGAGCTGCTCAACGGTGTCATGGAGTTCTGCACCCTGCGGCAGGAGGCGGGCGAAACGGAGACCACCCTCTCGGACTTCCTGGCCGAAATATCGCTGGCTTCCGACCAGGACAACGGCGACGAAGCCGAGCAGGACAAGGTGACGCTGATGACCGTACACGCCTCGAAGGGACTGGAGTTCAAGCAGGTATTCATCGTAGGGGTCGAAGAGAACCTCTTCCCCTCGTCCATGTGTCAGGGCAGCGAGCGCGAAATCGAGGAGGAACGCCGGTTGCTCTACGTGGCCATCACCCGGGCCGAAGAGAACTGCACCCTCACCTACGCCCTCACCCGCTACCGCAACGGCCAGACGGTATCGTCGCCCCCCAGCCGATTCATCAAGGAGCTCGACCCCCGATATGTCGACCTGCCTGCCCAGGAGCGGCTCGAAGAGCCTCGCGAGGAGAAAGCCCCGTGGCGCAGCTCGTTCGATGGCGAATGGGGACGCAAACCCTTCCGCCGCGACGACAACGAAGACAACCGCACCCCGGCACCCCGCCCCTTCACGGCTCCGGCCCCGGCCAAGCGGCTCACCCGCATCGAGTCACGACCCTTGGGTACAACCCCGTCGGCATCGCAAGCCTCTACCACGACGGCAGCCGGCACCGTTGCTGTAGGCAGCCGCATCTGCCACGCCCGGTTCGGCAACGGCACCGTGTCGGCCATCGAAGGCACGGGCGACAACAGCAAGATTACCGTCGAGTTTGACAACGTAGGCCGCAAACAACTGCTGCTCAAATTTGCCAAATTCACCATTTTATAAAACCATAAACCACTCAAACCGATACCCGCCATGCACAACGACATGCTATCGCAAATACCATCGCCCTGCTACGTGCTCGAGGAGGCACGCCTGCGCCGCAACCTGCAACTCATCCGCTCGGTCAAGGAGGCCGCCGGGGTCAACATCATACTGGCATTCAAGGCCTACGCCCTGTGGAAGTCGTTCCCCATCATCCGGGAATACATCCCCTGCTCCACCGCCAGCTCCATACACGAGGCCCGGCTCGCCTTCGAAGAGATGGGCAGCCCCGCCCACACCTATTCGCCGGCCTATACCGAGCGCGATTTCCCCGCCATCCTGCGCTACAGCAGCCACATCACCTTCAACTCGCTGAGCCAATTCGAGCACTTCTACCCCCAGGTCGTGGCCGACGGCAACCGCGTGTCGTGCGGACTGCGCATCAACCCCGAATACTCCGAGGTCGAGACCGACCTCTACAACCCCTGTGCCCCCGGTTCGCGGCTGGGCATCACGGCCGACAAGCTGGCGCACCTGCCGCAAGGCGTCGAGGGGCTGCACTTCCACACGCTGTGCGAGTCGACCTCCTACGACCTCGAGAAGACCCTCGTGCGGGTCGAAGAGCGATTCGGCCACCTGCTGCCGCAAGTCAAATGGCTCAACATGGGCGGCGGCCACCTGATGACCCGCCAGGGCTACGACACCGACCACCTGGTACGACTCCTGCGCGACTTCAAGCAACGCCACCCCAACCTCGAGATCATACTCGAGCCCGGCAGCGCATTCGGCTGGCAGACGGGCCCGCTGGTATCGACCGTGGTCGACATCGTCGAGAACCACGGCATACACACCGCCATACTCGACGTATCCTTTGCCTGCCACATGCCCGACTGTCTCGAGATGCCCTACCAGCCCGCCATCCGCGGCGCCGTCACCACTCCGGCCCCCGGCCTGCACGCCTACCGCATGGGCGGCAACTCGTGCCTGAGCGGCGACTACATGGGCGACTGGTACTTCGACCACGAGCTCACCGTGGGCGAGCGCATCATCTTCGAAGACATGATACACTACACCACCGTCAAAACCACCATGTTCAACGGCATACCCCACCCCTCTATCGCCTGCCTCAGGAGCGACGGCACCGTAGAGATGTGGCGCGAATACGACTACAACGACTACAAGAGCCGCATGGATTGACCCCACACGGGTCAACCCTTGCGCCCCTCGATTTGTTACACCTTAAAAACCAACTTTTACAATGGGAACATTCTTAGGCATCATAGCCCTGCTCATCACCCTGGTCGCCTTCATCCCCCTGCTGGGGATACTCAACTGGATTACCATACCCGTATCCATTATCTTCCTCATTATCTGTGCCATCCTCAAGTCCGACACCGGCAAGACCCTCTGCATCGTCTCCATCATCGTAGGCCTGCTGCGGCTCATCTTCGGCGGCGGCATCCTCTAATTTCGGTGTTTGCCTTCTTCAACTCCTTCTGGAGCTTGTTCATCTCTATTTTGTCGCCACTGTTGCGGGCCTTGGCCAGGGCATTCTCGAGGTCCTCGGCCCGTTGCCGGAGAGCCTTCAACCGCTCCTCTGCATTCTTGTCATTTACCTCCAAGACGATAGAGGCAGATGTTCCGTAGTTGCTCATATTCGTTCATATTTTTCACGAATATGGGCACTCTAGGCGACCCAATAAAAGACACAAAAAGAGCCTCGAGGGGAGGATTCCCCAAGGCTCCGACAAGAAGGCTATTCCGATAATCGACTTACGAGTGACGATATTTCCTTTTGATAAAACGAATGAAACGGGTACAAAGAGCAACTATCGCCGTTATCACGAAAGCTGCCACCACAATCCAATATATGTACCAGAATACAACGCTAACCGCCGTGAGTGCTCCAAGGACCATAATTATCACGAACAAAAGCACAAATCCAAAGGCAATCAATATAGACATATTCCCTCCTTTTCTTCGAAAATAGTGAAAATTTTCGGCATTCGCAAGCCCATCACACAAATTTTCGCGGCGTTGTAATTCGCTTTCAAATTTATATCTTTCAAGAAGATAGGCTGCGGCTCAGCAAAAAACACAAGTAAACTTGTTTGTTTTGCCCTCTCCTTGCACTATCTTTGACTTATTAAATACAGCCTTATCTATCGCTATCCCAGAATTGCCGATAGCGTAGAAAGGCATCGGCCACATCGGGCTGCATCTCGTCCCTGAAGAAAGAGGGCTCCCTCGTGGGGTGCCAGTTACCCACCACCTGCCCATCGTGAAGAATCACCGGATAGAACAAGCCGTTACTACTATGTATCCGATGGCGGAACTCCTCTTCAAAAGCATGGTGCCGACTTTTGTAACCAATCAGATATTCATCATACGACGGCAACAGAATCGTCTGCCGACGGTATCCCCTCACCCGGCAATCGCGATGTATAAAATAAGTCTCCCCGGCATACGACTCGGAAATCAACTCGCTGCAAATCGACTTGATGGCTGCCCGACACTCGCCCACGCCCAGATTGGACCACCATACAAAATCCTCGAGTGTAGCAGGCGAATGACTTCGGAAATACCTGCGGGCCAACTCGGCAATCGCTTCGTCACGCCGTAGCTCACGAAGTCGGGGTATCCGCTCCTCGACCAAGGCATACGTGTTCTGTCGACTATCCAGCTCTCCGCTGCAAATAATGCCATCCGCCTCGGCTCTGCGCAGATAAATCGACATCGTGTGAGCATCATCTTCAAGACCGCACTCGGCCAACCGAGCCAAAAGAATATCCTTCCGCACCGATTTCTCCCCAGCCAGTGCATCACAAATAAGCCTGTTGGCACGTTCATACTCTCGCTCTTCAATCCGCCTTCCGTGATAAGCCAAGTAACCCTGAATCGACACCTTGTTCCTCTCGGCACACAAAGGCAACATCCAGCCCAAATCCTCGGCCGCCACCAGTTGCCAGGTACACCGAAACAGGTGAGTGCGCACAATCCGGCCCGCATCATACGCCTCCCGAAAAGCACGCATCGAAGGCTCGCGCAGCCTCATGCCCACCGCCCAGCGCATCATCTTATACTCCTGCGCCTGCACCATACCCATCCACGCAACCAAGTCGTGTACATCGGTAAATCGGGAACTTACCAATTGCTGGTTAAGAAGTCGTATATGCGAGATATTCATAGCTCTTATTTTCTGTAAAGATACACGAAATAAAACCAATCGTATCACCTCCATCGGGAAAAGTGGAGCTAACCCCAACAAGACATTACCCTATACAACCAACCATACTCCCCCTATTACCCCGCACAACAATACCCACCTCTGTTGTCCCACACAGTGATATACACCAAGTCACCTCGCACGTGATGCGCACCGTGTCACCCCGCACTCAATACGCACCGTGTCACCCCGCACAGCGATGCGGGGTCCAGTTCATGACATAAGAGGGATGGAAACGGGGCCACTCTTTCGGATATTCCTGGATACCGCGTCGGAGCGCGGTATGACTTGGTGCTGCATTGGAGGACGGAATGACAAAGGCGGGTATTTATGGATCCCGCATCGGGGTGCGGGATGACTTGGTGACCGCATCAAAGTGCGGCATGACCGAAACGCGAAGCCATCCGGCCTATGGGAGAAAGCGGAAAGAAAAATACCGGAGAGGGCCGAATGAGGGGAAAAGATAGAAGAGCCGCAAAACCCCGCCTTTATCGGGCAGGGAGCGGGCAAGCCTGAGAAGGATAGAGGGCGAGGACTGTCTGAGCGCAGCGAGTTCCGCAGCCCCCGACGATGGCGCCGACCGCGACCGCCTCGGCCCGATAACAGCGGCGGCGCTTCTTGGTTCGTTCTTCTCGCTGCTGAGAAGAATGAACATTTCGTGTCACCCCGCACCTCGATGCGGGGTCCAGGAAAGTGAATCTTACGGGTAAACTTGTCGGTATCCCTGGATGCCGCATCAAAGCGCGGCATGACCGAAGCGCGAGGCCATCCGGCCTATGGGAGAAAGCGGAAAGAAAAATACCGGAGAGGGCCGAATGAGGGGAAAAGATGTTTGAGCCGGGGTGAATCGGTCGAGGAGCCCGGAGCGGTATAGCCTTCTGAACGGATGCGGAGCGAGCCCGGCGAGTTCTTTTCCCCCGGCTCTCGCAGACATTTTTCAGCTTTCGGACATCAGCCGGGAGCTTTCTTTGGGCTTTCACTTTTCTTTTGCAGGAAAAGAAAAGGGGAAACACAAACATAGACCTTGCGGGTAAAGATTACTAGTAAGACGCACAATCTGGGCGTCCCTACCGACCCGGACGATACTGCCGGCGTTTTCCCTTTGGTATAAACAGCGGGTATTCCTGGATCCCGCATCGAGGTGCGGGATGACTGGGTGGCTGCATCGGATGCGATTGAGCAAACTAAAAAAGGTGATTATAAAAAGGTACAGTATGTGGTTACCGAGGGTATGCGGTATGACCGAAGCAGGTAGTTTTTGGATTCCACATCAAGGCAGGGATGACTGGGTAGCTACATCGGGGGGGGTGATTGAACAAACTAAAAAGCTAATAATAGAAAGAAGACTCTCACCTTCATCTATCGCTATTCCAGAATTGCCGATAGCGTAGAAAGGCGTCGGCCACATCGGGCTGCATCTCGTCCCTGAAGAAAGAGGGCTCCCACGTGGGGTGCCAGTTTCCCACCACCTGCCCGTCATCAAGAATCACCGGATAGAACAAGCCGTTACGATTATGTATCCGGTGGCGGAACTCCTCTTCAAAAGCATGGTGCCGACTTTTATAGCCAATGAGATATTCGTCGTACGAGGGCAGCAGAATCACCTGCCGGCGGTATCCCCTCATCCGGCAATCGCGATGTATAAAATAAGTCTCCCCGGCATACGGCTCGGTAATCAACTCGCTGCGGATCGACTCGATGGCTGCCCGACACTCGCCCACGTTCAAATTCGACCACCACACAAAATCCTCGAGAGTGGCCGGGGCGTGACTCAGGAAATACTTCCGGGCCAACAAAGCGAGAGCCTCTTCCCGCAACATGTCCGGGGCTTGAGGTATTCGGTCATCGACCAGCGCATAGGTATTCTGCCTATCGTCCAACAAGCCGTTGCAAATAATACCGTCGGCCTCGGCTCTACGCAGATAGATTGACATCACGTGGGCATTATCGACCAGGCCCTGCTCCTCGAGGCTTTGCAAGAGTGCATCCTTCGGCACCGACCCCTTCCCCTCAAGCGACCGGCGAATAAGGTCATTGGCACGTTCATACTCCCACTCTTCAATCCTTCGTCCGCAATACAACAAATATCCCCGAATAGCAGTCCGGTTCTTATCGGCACACAACGAGAGCATCCACCGATAGTCCTTGGCCGCTACCAGTTGCCAGGTACACCGAAACAGATGCGAACGTACAATGCTGCCCGCATCATACGCTTCCCGGAAGGCCTTCATCGAAGGCTTCTTCAGCCTCATACCTACTGCCCAGCGCAACATCCTACACTCTTGAGCCTGCACCATACCCATCCACGAAACCAAATCGGGGACGGAGGAAAACCGCGAACTCGCCAATTGTTGATTAAGAAGTCGTATATGCGAAATATCCATAGCACTCTATTGTTCTGTAAAGATAGATGAAATATAGGCGACTCGACTGATCTTTGTTGAAAAAAACTCGGCCTATGACTGAAAGCGAAGAGAAAGAGGTACCGGATGTGTAAAAAGAGATTTGACCGAGTATCGGTAGATAACCGTAAAGCGGCCTGGCCGATAAAGTCACAGAGGGGCAGCAAGCCCGGCGAACAGCCTTTTCCCGAATCTCGCAGGCGATTCCCTGCCAATCGACCCGGCCGGACCTGAAGGGTAAGAGGCATAAAAAAAGAGGTTCAAGTTTCTTGAACCTCTTTGCTGAGCCACGACCGGGACTCGAACCCGGGACCTTTTCGTTACGAATGAAATGCTCTACCGACTGAGCTATTGTGGCGATTGCGGTGCAAAGGTAATACTTTTGAGAATACCGACAAACTCTTTGGCCTATTTTTTTCGCTGCAACCACATATTTTTTTCGCCCGACTCGCCCGACGGTTTCCGAATCGGCTGGTCCACCCTCTTATCAAAGAGAGCTAATCGGCTTACTCTAAGCTACTTACACAGCCAATACCCCTTGCTGAAAACAAAGAGGCGGAACGAACTGCATCGCCCCGCCTCCTGTTGTGCGTATATCATCGACCGGCTATTTGGTTTTCTGCCGGCTGTAAGTCAACTGCAATCGGATATGGTCCATGTCGATTTCGGCCAGAGCCGGAGCCGAGATGTAGGGAACTATGTCGGTCACCACCTCTTGCTCGTTGTACGAGTAGTAGTAATAGCTGCTACCCGACGATACGGTCTCGCTGTATACCGATACGGGTACGAGCACAATCTCCTCGTCGGCATCGGTAATTTCGGTACCCTGGCGCTTCTTCTCGATAACATCGTTCAGGAAGGTACGCAGCCCGGTAAAGCTATACTTGCGGGTATCGCTGTTGTATTCGGCATAGAACGAGCGTACGTTGTCGGCCAGCTCTTTCTTCTCGAAGAAGCTCTGGAGCTCGCTCTTCCGCACGAAGAGCAGGAATTGCGGCGGCTCGAGTTTGTAATTGCTCTTGGGCAACTCTTTCAACGGGACTTCCAAGATGAGCGAGTTGATGAGGCCCTGTATGGTAGAACCGCCAGCCCCTACCGACTCTTCGAACGAGCGGACAATCTCGCGTGTGGGGAAATGCAACAGTACGTTCAAGCCCGCCGGAGCCTGCAAATAGACCCGACCGGCATCTATATTGCTCTGCAATGTAGGGTCTATCTCTAACCGGATATGGTTGCCTGTGCTAATTTCGGGCGTTACAGCCATAAGGGTCTGGGTCGAAGCGTAGGTAGAGTCTTTATCGTTAATGACCGTGGTTTTGGTGTAGTGCAGGTTCATCACCGAGTTTTGCACATTCACTACGCAACCGCTGCCGTACGAGGTCTTCACATAGAAACCGGGGAAATATTGGGTAAACCGGCTGGGCGAAGAGAATACGAGCGGATCGGTTTTGTACTTCTCGAAGAGCTGCTCGGCCATGGCATCGGGCAACTTCACCCGTATGGTCTTGTAACCCAACTCGACCAGCGAATCGGGCAAGCCCAGGAACGAAGCGTTGTAACTCTTCAAAGCGATGGGAGCGCTCTGTGCATTGTAATATTCGGCCGGATCGACACTGCTGTATACCGGCGATTTGAGCTGTTTCTCGAGCGGATAGACACTCAACTGCATGGGCGCCAGCGAATCGCCTGTAAACGACTCGGTGTTGTAGCTCAAGTAAAGAACCAGCGAGTCGAGACGATCGACACCTACCGTATCGAAAGTAGAGGCCGACATAAACTGCGTGAGGAAATCGGTCTCCAACTTTCCGTATCCGGGTATCGAAATGCGCCCGATCAACTGGGTTATCGTGCGCCCCACCACACTATCGTTGGGAATAGACTCGGCTGTTACCATCTTTTGGAAAGAGGAATCCACCACGATTTCGAGATCCGTATCGACTATCGACGAGCCTATCATGCTGTTTTCGTCGCCACAGGAAGAGATGCCGATGCCTAAAGCAAAGACAAGAGCAACCGGCAAAAATTTAAAAACTTTCATTTCTATTTAGTAACTGACGTTATTCGTTCCCTACAATTTTACTGTAAAAGTCGTTATAGGCATCAATATAATTTTCGGGGTCCTGATATCCCAAGAAGGGGATATTCAGTTGCTGAACGTAATCGGTAACTTGAGAGTCGATGTGCTGGCTGGCCTGAATGACACCATCGCAATACTGCACGGCCAGCTTGTTGAGCGTAACCGGGTCTACCGAATCGCCTACGGCGAAGGGGAGATCGCTATCCTGAATACCCTCGAGTTTCAATTTTTCGGCAAATCGAGGATCGAACGGAACTTTAAAATCATTGTCGTACAACGAGTAAATCACCTTGGCATCACGGAACGAGGGATCCTCGGCATAACTCTTCTTGATGTACAACGGAGCCAAGGCCGTAATCCAACCGTGACAGTGGATAATGTCGGGGGTCCACCGCAACTTCTTCACCGTCTCCATCACGCCACGCACAAAGAAGATGCTGCGCTCGTCGTTATCGGGGCGCATGGCCTCTTCGGCCACCCCGTCGGCACTACGCTGAAAATAGTCGTCGTTGTCGATAAAATAGACCTGCATACGAGCCGATTGAATAGAAGCTACCTTGATGATAAGGGGGTGATCGGTGTCGTCGATGATCAAGTTCATACCCGACAACCGAATGACCTCGTGCAACTGATTACGACGCTCGTTAATAGACCCGTACTTAGGCATAAACGTACGAATCTCGTGCCCTCTATCCTGAATACCTTGCGGCAAATGGCGACATACATGGGCAATCTCCGATTCCGGCAAATAAGGAGTGATCTCCTGGGCAATAAATAGAACTTTGGCTTCTTTCATTCTACCTCTTTAAACTCGATTAGTTTTGCAAAGATAATAAAAAAAACGGCGGGAACCACGAAATATTAGAAGTATTAACAACAAAAAATCGTCAGACTTCTCATATTTTCCCCTCAACCCAAAATATTTAAGGCCACAATCCATAAAAAAGCTCTCTTTGATTTCGTCAATTGGGTTTTATTTGCTTCTTTTGCACGATTTTTTAACCAAAGTTCAATTATGAAAGTATTCACAACAATCGCCGAATTGCGCCAACAGCTCGATTCGGACAGGAATGCCGGTAAAACGATAGGACTTGTACCGACAATGGGCGCCTTGCACAACGGACATTTGCAACTGGTAAAGACCAGCGTCGCCAACAACGACGTGACGGTGGTGAGTATATTTGTCAACCCTACCCAATTCAACGATAAAAACGATTTGCGGCTCTACCCCCGCACGCTCGACAAGGATTGTCAGTTGCTCGAGTCGGTAGGCTGCACCTATGCCTTCGCCCCCTCGGTCGAGGAGATGTACCCGACCGAAGATACCCGTGTATTCAACCTGGGTCCCGTAGCCGAGGTGATGGAGGGCAAATATCGTCCGGGACACTTCAACGGCGTGGCCCAAATCGTGAGCAAACTTTTTGACATCGTGCGCCCCGACAATGCCTATTTCGGAGAAAAAGACTTCCAGCAGATTGCCGTCATCCGGGCCATGGCAGCCCAGTTGGGATACACCTTCAACATCGTGGCCGTGCCCATCGTGCGCGAGGCCGACGGCCTGGCTTTGAGCAGCCGCAACACCCGACTCACCGAGTCGCAACGAAGAAATGCCCCCAAAATAGCCGAGACTTTATTTAAAAGTCGTACCTTTGCAGCCGATCATTCGGTGAAAGAGACTATCGATAACGTGGTGGCCACCCTCAACGCCGTGCCCGAGATGCGCGTAGAATACTACGAGATTGTCGACGGAAACACGCTACAACCCATTGCCGACTGGAACGACTCGGACTATATCGTGGGTTGCATTACCGTATACAACGGCGAGGTGAGACTGATTGACAACATCGCATATCGACGTCCCCAACCATAACACGACAGAATCATGTTTATAGAGGTTGTAAAATCAAAAATTCACAGAGTAACCGTCACTCAGGCCGATTTGAATTACATCGGCAGCATCACCATCGACGAGGATTTGATGGATGCAGCAAACATTATCGCCAACGAAAAGGTCTCGATTGTAAACAATAACAACGGCGAACGGTTTGAAACCTATGTCATCAAGGGCGAACGAGGTTCGGGAGTCGTGTGCCTCAATGGCGCCGCAGCCCGCAAGGTGCAACCCGGCGACATCATCATCATCATGGCCTATGCACTGATGACTCCCGAGGAGGCCCGCGAGTTCACGCCGGCCGTCGTATTCCCCGACACCGCTACCAACAAACTGATATAACCGAATAACCTGCTTGCGAATGCCTGCCCGATTCGTCGAGTGGGCATTTTCGCTATATAACCCGACCAATACCAACCAAACGACCTGCCTTATCGTATGTACAGCCGCAAAGATATCTGGAGCATCGCACTCCCCATCTTAGTCAGTCTATTTGTTCAGAACCTCATCAACATCACCGACACCGCTTTCATGGGGCGCGTGGGACAGGTCGAGCTGGGAGCCTCGGCTCTGGCCGGTGTGCTCTATCTGGCCTTCTACATGGTCACCTTCGGCTTCAGCACCGGGGCCCAGATACTCATGGCCCGACGCAACGGCGAGGGGAAATATCAGGCACTGGGCCCCATCATGGGACAGGGCACCCTCTTTCTGGTCTTCTTCTCGATACTGCTCGTGGGGGCCTCGCTGGTGTGGACACCGCGACTGCTCGACCTGCTCATCTCATCGCCCGCCGTATGCAAGGCCGGCGAAGATTACATGGAGTACCGAATCTTCGGGCTGATATTCACCTCGATAGGGGTCATGTTCCGCGCCTTCTTCGTGGCCATCACCCGCACCCGCGTGCTCATGGTCAACGCCATCATCATGACCGTGGCCAACGTCGTGTTCAACTACATCTTTGTGTTCGGTAACTTCGGGGCTCCTCAGATGGGCATCGCCGGTGCCGCCCTGGGGTCGGTACTGGCCGAAGCCTCGGCAGCACTGCACTTCGTACTCTACACCTTCTTCTGCATCGACCGGGAGAAATACCAGCTCTCGCGGTTCGGATTCCAGGGCTTCGCACTCATCCGCGAGATACTCAACGTGTCGGTATGGAGCATGATTCTCTACTTCCTCACCATCGGCACCTGGTTTCTCTTCTTCGTAGCCGTGGAGCATCTGGGAGAACTGCCCCTGGCCATCTCGAACATCATACGCAGCACCTCTACCCTGCTGTTCATGCCTGTCAATGCCTTCGGCGCGACCGCCTGCACCCTCGTGAGCAACGCCATGGGCGCTCACCGTACCGACGATGTGATACCTATCGTCAAGCGCATCATCAAGATGTGCTACGCCATCGTGCTGCCCCTCATCGCCCTGCTTTGCATCGCTCCCCAATGGATACTGCTCATCTACACCAACGACAGCGCACTCATTGCCGACTGCACGGCTTCGGTCTACGTCATGTCGTCCTACTACCTGCTGGCTCTGCCGGGCAATGTGCTGTTCCAGGCCGTATCGGGCACGGGCGATACCCGCACCGCCTTCCTCATCGAGATGGTGACCATCGTCTTCTACACCCTGGCCATCTATGTGATTATCGTACGCAATCGCGTAGACATCTCGTTCTGCTGGACCGTCGAGTATATCTACTGGGGATTCAAACTGATGCTTTCGGCTCTCTTCTTCAAGAAGGCAAACTGGAGAAACAAGAAGATATAAGGGAACAAACAAATACAGCCGGAGCCGCCCCAACAGGTGGCTCCGGCTCTTTATTTCTACAAATCGTCGATGGCCGACTTTCGCACAGCCTGGCTATTCTCCTTATCCTGATAGACCAGTTGCGCAAAGCAGTAGAGCCTCTCTCGCTGTTCTATACTGAGAGTGATGTCACCCTCGTCCGTTGAAAACCGGGTGACATACTTGCAGCCACCGTTACTAACCGAATGCATGAAGTAGGTCTCGTCGCCAGTATTCCCCAAATAATCGGTAAACCGCTCGACACACGACACGGGCCGGCCATACTTCTCGATCAGCATCTCCTTCAAAGTCTTGTAGTCGCCATACAGATTTTTCCACTGGTCCTGAATGGGGAAACAGACGGTTATCCGGGAGACCAGGTCCTGATTGTCGAGCGTGGAGACATAGACCTCGCACTGCTTGAACCCGGCAAAGTCTCCCTCGAGACGATGAATCTCGTCTTGTCGCTCCGAAGTCACTTCGAAGCCTTTGCTCTGCATGCGCGAGAGGAATTGCGCCAGAGACCCGTCGATAGGTACTCCCTTGAATTTCAAGTGCGTACTTTGTTCCATGGCAACCGAGTCGGCCGTAGTATCGACCTCGACCGGCTCCAAAGCCTTATTCTTATTCTTGTCGTCGGGTTCGCTCTTCCACACACCGGCAATCCGAAGACACAGCAATACCAACACGACAACAAGGAGAAATGTGAAGAATTTTTTCATGATACAATCGATTAAAATCAAAGTTCTGTCGGCCTTTCCCACCCCAACTACCGGCAAGTGTTCCATGCAGAAGGATCGGAAGAGCTGTAAATCATTGACAATAATAGCAAATTTTTTCTAATTTTCGAGCCTGTCATACAAAATAATTGCATGCCTCGCGCGACTTTCGCAACGGGTCGAAGAGAAACGTATGTTATTCTTCGGTTTTTATTCGCATATTCCGCCGATTTTGAGTAATTTTGCACCGATTTATCCATCAGTGTAAAAATTTTTGTTTGAAAAACTATGTTCGAAAACCTGAGTGAAAGACTGGAACGGTCTTTTAAAATATTGAAAGGTGAAGGCAAAATCACCGAAATCAACGTGGCCGAGACGCTGAAAGATGTGCGCCGTGCGCTGCTCGATGCCGATGTCAACTACAAAGTGGCCAAGCAATTCACCGATACCGTAAAGGCGAAGGCGCTGGGACAGGATGTACTCACCGCCGTAAAGCCGGGGCAGTTGATGGTGAAGATCGTACACGACGAACTGGCTGCCCTGATGGGAGGCGAAACGGCCGACCTCAACCTGTCGCAAAATCCGTCGATTATCCTCATGTCGGGTTTGCAAGGTTCGGGTAAGACCACCTTCTCGGGCAAGCTGGCCAAGATGCTGAAATCGAAAAAGGCCAAACGCCCCTTGCTTGTGGCTTGCGACGTGTACCGTCCCGCCGCTATCGAGCAGTTGAAGGTGCTGGGCGAGCAGATTGACGTACCGGTCTATACCGAGCCCGACAGCAAGGATGCCGTGAGCATCGCCGCCAATGCCGTGAAATATGCCAAAGAAAACCACTTCGACCTGGTCATCGTCGATACCGCCGGCCGGTTGGCCATCGACGAGCAGATGATGAACGAAATCGAGGCCATCAAGAAGAAGATAAACCCCACCGAAATTCTGTTCGTGGTCGATGCCATGACCGGTCAGGATGCCGTCAACACCGCCAAGGAGTTCAACGACCGCCTCGACTTCAACGGCGTGGTTCTGACCAAACTCGACGGCGATACCCGCGGTGGTGCCGCCCTCTCTATCCGCACGGTAGTCGACAAGCCCATCAAGTTTATCGGTACCGGCGAGAAGCTCGAAGCCATCGACTACTTCCACCCCGCCCGTATGGCCGACCGTATCCTGGGCATGGGCGATATCGTTTCGCTGGTTGAGCGGGCTCAGGAGCAATACGACGAAGAGGAGGCCAAACGGCTGCAAAAGAAGATTGCCAAGAACCAGTTCGACTTCAACGACTTCCTCAGCCAGATACAGCAAATCAAGAAGATGGGTAACCTCAAAGACCTGGCCTCGATGATTCCGGGTGTGGGCAAAGCCATCAAGGATATGGACATCGACGACAACGCCTTCAAGAGCATCGAAGCCATCATCTACTCAATGACCCCCAAAGAGCGCAGCAACCCCGAGCTGCTCAACGGCAGCCGCCGCCAGCGCATCGCCGCCGGTAGCGGCACCTCCATCCAGGAGGTGAACCGACTCATCAAGCAGTTTGACCAGACGCGCAAGATGATGCGAATGGTTACCCAGAACAAGGGCGCCATGATGAAAGGATTCAGACGGAAATAAGAAAACATACATTATCAACCATGAAACTGCCGGATATACTCTCACTACAACGACCGATTGCCCCCTAGGCAAATAGAGAGTGTGTCCGGCAGTTTTTTATATAATCTCTAATGCTTATGCAACTAATCGACGGAAAAGCGGTGGCCGACCGCATCAAACAAGAAATCGCCCAGGAGGTTGCCGACATCTGCAATGCCGGCGGCAAACGTCCCCACTTGGCAGCCGTCCTGGTAGGACACGACGGCGGTAGTGAAACCTATGTAGCCCACAAGGTAAAAGCCTGCGAACAGTGCGGATTCAAATCGACACTCGTCCGCTACGAGAGCGACGTGACCGAAGAGGAGCTGCTGCGCAAGGTCGACGAACTGAACAACGACCCCGACATCGACGGGTTCATCGTGCAACTGCCTCTGCCCAAACACATCTCGGAACAGAAGGTAATCGAGGCCATCGACTACCGCAAGGATGTAGACGGCTTCCACCCCGTAAACGTGGGCCGCATGTCTATCGGCCTGCCCTGCTTCGTATCGGCTACCCCGGCCGGAATCATGGAGCTGCTGGCCCGCTACAACATCGAGACCAAGGGCAAACACTGCGTGGTGCTGGGCCGCAGCAACATCGTGGGTAAACCCGTGGCTACCCTGATGATGCAGAAGACCTACCCGGGCAACGCCACCGTAACCGTATGCCACAGCGCCACCCCCAATATCAAGGAGATATGCCGCACGGCCGACATCATCATCGCCGCCCTCGGTTCGCCCGAGTTTGTCACGGCCGATATGGTGAAAGAGGGTGCCGTCATCATCGACGTAGGGACCACCCGCGTACCCGACGCTACGAAAAAGTCGGGCTTCAAGCTCACCGGCGACGTGAAGTTCAGCGAGGTTGCACCACTCTGCTCCTACATCACCCCCGTCCCCGGCGGCGTAGGGCCCATGACCATCGTATCGCTCATGCGCAACACCCTGCTGGCCGGCAAGAAAGCCATTTACCAATAAGACCTTTGGGCCATGACAGGGCTTGTCACCTTTTTAGCACCGCTTTTGTTAGGGCAAACTCCGGTAGTTCCCGCTACCGAAGTTTCCCTGCTTTTTGCGGGCGATGCCATGCAGCACCAGGCCCAGATTGCCTCGGCCCGCACCGGCGAAGGTTATGACTACTCGGGCTGTTTCGAGCTGATTACCCCCGAGGTTTCGGCGGCCGATTATGCCGTGGTCAATCTCGAAGCCCCCACGGGAGGCACCCCCTACACGGGCTACCCCTGCTTCTCGGCCCCCGACGAGTTTCCCGCCGCCCTGCAACAGGCGGGTTTCGACCTCTTCCTCACCGCCAACAACCACTGCCTCGACCGCCAGTCGCGTGGAGCCCGGCGCACGCTGCAACGGCTCGACTCCCTCGGCGTCGACCACATAGGCACCTACGAGTCCGACCGTTCGCTCGAGCGTTTCCACCCCTTTGTCACCAACATCAAGGGCATACGCATCGCCTTCCTCAACTACACCTACGGCACCAACGGCTTCACCCCCAACCCACCCCTCATCGTCAACTACATAGACCGGGCACGCATCAAGCGCGACATCCACCGGGCCCGGGAGCTCCAGGCCGAACTGATTGTGGCCTGCCTGCACTGGGGCAACGAATACCAACTGCTGCCCAATGCCACACAAAAGGAGCTGGCCGACCTGCTGGTCGACGAGGGAGTGCAACTGGTCATCGGGGCCCACCCGCATGTGATTCAACCCATGGAGCTGCGCTGCGACAAGCAGGGCAATCCACAGGCGCTGGTCGTCTATTCGCTGGGCAACTTCATCTCCAACATGAAGACGCGCGACACCGTGGGCGGAGCCCTGGTAAAAGTGACCGTGGCCCGCGACCCGATAAACCGGGTGGTACTGAAGTCGGCCCAGTATACGCTGGTCTATACCCGCCGACCTGTCACAGCGGCCGACCCCTTCGTGGTCGTTCCGGCAGAACAGGAGGTGCAGGCTCACCCGCAACGCCCCCACCTGAAGGGTTTCCTGCAGAAGGCTCGCGAAATCTTCTCGCGCTACAATCGGGGAGTAAAGGAATATTTTATAAAGACACGAGACTGATCAAATACACGGGCGGGAAGTGCACATTCGACGCCCATAGACCCCGCATCAAGTACGGTGTGACAAACCGGTCATTCCACACTGCGACGCGGAATCCAGAAATATCCCGGACGGGATATATACACGTAAGGAAAAGCAAACAATCCCCCAAAAATCTTAACTACTTACACCCGTCGATATACTCGATAATCGCCTCCTTGTCGTCGGGCGAGAACCAGTGCATGTCGGGGTCTTTCTTGTACCAGGTCACCTGCTTTTTGGAGTAGACCCGGGTATTGCGTTTAATCTTCTCGATGGCCTGGTCGAGGGTCATCGTTCCGTCGAAACAGGCAAACAGCTCCTTATACCCCACGGTATTGAGCGAATTGAGGTGACGGAGGGGATAGACCCGACGGGCCTCGTCGAGCAGGCCGTCGGCCATCATCTGTTCGGTGCGGCGGGCAATGCGGTCGAACAGCTCTTCGCGCGGGCGGATAAGTCCGATTTTCACGATACGGAAGGGGCGCTGCTTCACCTGCCGGGTGCGCAGGTCGCTATATCGGCCGCCCGTCTGGCGGCAAATCTCAATAGCATGAATCACCCGCTTGTGGTTCTTCAAGTCAACCTCGCCGTAGTAGACCGGGTCGCGCTCGCGCAACTCCTCGCACAGAGCCTCGAGCCCCACGCGGTGGTAGTGCTCCAGCACCTCGCGGCGCACCTCGTCGGTTATGGTAGGAATCTCGTCTATTCCCTTGCACACGGCATCGATATACATCATGGAGCCCCCGGTGAGCAGCACATAAGCGTACTCTTGAAACAGCGTGTCGAGCAGGCGCAGCACCTCCTCCTCGTAGCACGAGGCGCTGTAATAGTCGGTCAAGGCCAGCTGCCCCACGAAATAGTGCTTGACCCGGGCCAGCTGCTCGGCCGTGGGAGCCGCCGTGCCGATGGGTATGTCGCGGTAGAACTGCCGGCTGTCGGCCGAGATGATAGGCGCACCGTAGTGCTCGGCCAGCTGCAGGCTGAGTTCGGTCTTTCCCACCCCCGTGGGACCGGTAAGTACAAGGAGGGTTCCTGCCATAAGATGAAGGATTGATATAAAAAGACCGACGAAACAGCCGGGCCTACCACTGGTACCTCATGCTGCTTCGTCGGGATAAAACGGTTTGTTACTTCTCGGCTGCCATGCGGGCGATTTGTACAATCACCTCAGTGGCTTTCTCCATCGACTGGATGGGCACGAACTCGTAGCGTCCGTGGAAGTTGAGGCCGCCGGCGAAGATGTTGGGGCAAGGCAGACCCTTGAACGACAACTGGGCACCGTCGGTACCGCCGCGCACCGGTTTCACCATGGGCACCACATCGACGGCACGCATGGCATCGGAGACGAGGTCGACAATGTGCATCACCGGCTCTACCTTCTCGCGCATGTTGTAGTATTGGTCGGAGATTTCGATGCTGGCACAACCGGGGAACTCGTTGTTGATTTTGCGGGTGAGGTGCTCAAGCTCCTTCTTGCGACGCTCGAAGCGGTCGCGGTCGTGGTCGCGAATGATATAGGTGAGCACCGTTTTCTCGACATTGCCCTCGAACGAAATGAGGTGATAGAACCCTTCGTAGCCTTCGGTATGCTCGGGCGTCTCCCAGCGGGGCAGCATGATGGCATACTGGTTGGCGATACGTATCGAGTTGATCATCTTGTGCTTGGCATAGCCCGGGTGTACGTTGCGGCCCTTGAAGGTAACGCGGGCTACGGCGGCGTTGAAGTTCTCATACTCCAGCTCGCCAATCTCGCCACCGTCCATCGTGTAGGCCCATTCGGCACCGAAAGCCTTCACGTCGAACTTGTGAGCCCCCTTGCCAATCTCCTCGTCGGGGTTGAAGGCCACCCGTATCTTGCCGTGCTTGATTTCGGGGTGGGCCAACAGGTACTCCATGGCCGTTACAATCTCGGCCACACCGGCCTTGTCGTCGGCACCGAGCAGTGTCTTGCCATCGGTCACAATCAGGTCTTGCCCTACGTAGTGCAGCAGTTCGGGAAACTCCGACGGCTTCAGCACCACATCCTCCTCGGCACACAGCACAATATCGGCACCGCCGTAGTTCTTGACAATGCGGGGCGACACGTGGCGGCCCGACATATCGGGGCTCGTATCGAGGTGGGCGATAAAGCCGATTACCGGCACCTTCTTGTCGGTGTTGGCAGGCAACGTGGCCATCAGATAGCCGTTATCGTCGAGGGTCACCTCGGTAAGGCCTATCTGCTTCAGCTCTTCGGCCAAAGCCTGGGCAAAGACCATCTGCCCCGGCGTACTGGGAGTCATATTGGTAAGCTCGTCCGACTGGGTATCGAAACTTACATAGTGGAGAAAACGATCTACTAAATTCATCGTATATGTTTTTTATTGGTTTTTCTTTCCGGTTCACGGTCCGATGGATTCGTCCAACAGACGAACAAAGGTAAAAATTTTTTTTCGTACATTTGCACTACCGCATTCAAAAGTAGAGCATATGGCCAAAAAGAAAAAAAAGAGGAAAAAATCGTCGTCGAGCCAGGGGAGCAGCCTCAAGTCGCTGCTACTGCTGCTACTCATTGCCGGCGGTCTGTGGTACCTCATCCAGCACGCCGACTCGTCGTCGGTCATCTCGGAGGTCACCCGCTCAGACCGGGCCCACATCGAGAAGGCCGAACTGGCCTGCACCCCGGCCGGCCGCCCCTCGCAGATACTCTACCGCACGGGATATACCACCTCGTACAACCGGCAATGGAAGCTGCCCAACTGGGTGAGCTATGAACTGCTGCGCAACGAAACGCAGGGCGAGGTATCGCGCAGCGACCGATTTGTGAGCGACCCCGACGTGAAGGGTACCCCGGCCGACACCCGCGACTACACCCGCAGCGGATATGACCGGGGCCACATGGCGCCCGCCGGCGACATGAAGTGGAGCGAACAGGCCATGGACGAGTCGTTTCTGCTCTCGAACATCTGCCCCCAGGCCCCAGGATTGAACCGCGGCCGCTGGAAAGAGCTGGAAGAGCTCGTGCGCGAATGGGCCCAGCGCGACAGTGCCCTGCTCGTGGCCTGCGGACCCATCGTGAGTGACTCGCCACGCACCATCGGGCACAACCGCATAGCCGTGCCCGACCGCTACTTCAAGGTCGTGGCCGCCCCCTATGTCGACCCGCCGCGAGGCATCGCCTTCCTCTTCGACAACAGCGACGAACAGCCCCGCATGCGTGCCCTGGCCGTGACCATCAACAGCGTGGAAAAATTAACCGGGATAGATTTCTTCTACAATCTGCCCGACAGCATAGAAACCCCGATAGAAAGCAAGTTATGGATCGAAACATGGAACCTGAACTGAATACCCCCCTGCCCCAAGATACCATTTGTGCCGTCTCTACCGCTCCCGGCCGAGGCGGCATCGCCGTCGTTCGCGTGAGCGGCCCCGAGGCCGTCGCCATCACCGACCGCATATTCCGCGCCCCCACCGGCAAACCGCTGGCCGAGGCCCGGCCCAATACCGCCCACTACGGCACCATCGCCGACGAGGCGGGCCACACCCTCGACGACGTCATCGCCACCCTCTTCGTCGCCCCCCACTCCTTCACCGGCGAAGATACCGTCGAAATCTCGTGCCACGGCTCCATCTACATACAACAGCAAATCGTGGCCCTGCTGCTGCGCCAGGGCTGCCGGCTGGCCACTCCCGGCGAGTTCACCCGCCGCGCCTTCACCAACGGCAAGCTCGACCTGTCGCAAGCCGAAGCCGTGGCCGACCTCATCGCCTCCACCTCGGCCGCCTCGCACCGCCTGGCCATCCAGCAGATGCGTGGCGGATTCAGCCGCGAGCTCGCCCGCTTGCGCGAGCAACTGCTCACCTTCGTATCGCTCGTCGAACTCGAACTCGACTTCAGCGAAGAGGAGGTAGAGTTTGCCGACCGCCAGAAACTCACCGACCTGGCCCGCGAAATCGAGCGCGTCATCAAGCGCCTCTCCGACTCGTTCAGCCTCGGCAACGCCATCAAAAACGGTGTCCCCACCGCCATCATCGGCGAGACCAACGCCGGCAAATCGACCCTGCTCAACCGCCTCGTCAAGGAAGACCGCGCCCTCGTCTCCGACATCCACGGCACCACCCGCGACGTCATCGAAGACACCGTCGTGCTGCAAGGCATCACCTTCCGCTTCATCGACACCGCCGGCATCCGCGAGACCCACGACACCATCGAGAGCATGGGCATCGAGCGCACCTTCCAGAAACTCGACCAGGCCACCATCGTCATCTGGCTCATCGACGCCACCCACGCCCCGCAAGAGATCGAGGAGCTCTCCCGGAAGATACTCCCTCGCTGCCGCGGCAAGCACCTCATCATCGCCTTCAATAAAGTCGACAAAATCGACGACACCACCCGGCAGCAACTCACCCGACTGTACGAGCGCCTCACCCGCGAGATGACCGACACCGCGATGATATTCCTCTCGGCGTCGCACAACCAGAACATCGACGCCCTCGAGTCTATGCTGGTCGATACCGTCAACCTGCCCCAGGCCGGCGAGAACGACGTAATCGTCACCAACGCCCGCCACTACGAGGCACTCATGCACGCCCACGACGCCATACAGCGCACCCTCGACGGCCTGCAAACCGGCCTCTCGGGCGACTTCCTCGCCCAAGACATCCGCGAATGCATGCACTATCTGGGCGAAATCACCGGCCAAATCTCGACCGACGAAATCCTCGGTACCATCTTCTCCAAATTCTGCATCGGTAAATAAATATTTGATTATCAAATAGTTAAATCGATTACAATCGATTAGTATGGCGCTCTTTATGGGCGCCTTTTTTGTTGCTCAAGTATCGTTGATAATCGTTGCTAAGCCTTTTTACGCCATTTTTTGTACCTCCTGTGTACCTCACCACGAAATCCGAGGATTATCGTTGGCAAGGTCGTGGAGAATGTTGACTATGGTTGACAATAGTTTACGATGGTTGACAAAAAACAGGAGAAATGAAGGAGAATTAACCCCTAAATATTAAGTAAAAATGGCAACTAGTAACTTTAGAATTAAAAAGATTTGTGAGTGGTGCGGTAAAGAATTCAAGGCTCAGAAAGTTTCTACAAGGTTCTGTTCACACAGGTGTGCAAATTTTGCCTATAAACGGGCCATACGCAAAAAACGAGTGCAGACAACAGAGACACAAACTCAAGTTCAGAAAACTGAACGCATCATTGAAGACATTAAGGAGAAGGAATATCTTTCCTTTTCAGAAACAGGACGTCTGTTAGGTTTATCTCGCCAGGCTATCTATACCATGGTAAAGGCAGGTCATCTTAAAGCGTCTAAAATTAGCAGTAGGCTTTCATTTATCAGGAGGACTGATATTGATGCTATGCTTCAAAATAAGCCTTATCAATATCGAATGCCCAAAGATACAATCCCTATCACAGACTTCTATACCACCAATGAGATTAAAGAGAAATTCGGTGTCAAAGATTCCTGGATATTTCATATAGCTAAAGAGCATAATATACCCCGGACATTTAACCGTGGGAAAACCTATTGGAGCAAAAAGCATATTGATGACTACTTTGCAAAGAAAGCTCCCGATCCTGAAATCAAGGAATGGTACAGCACGCAAGACATGCAGGAGAAGTTCGGCATGACACTAACAGCAATTTATTCTTTTGTATCAAAGAATGCCATTCCCAAAAAGAAAGTCGGCATCATGGTGTACTACTCCAAGAAGCATGTGGACATTGCCAAAGGTCTCATAGCTCCCGAAGAACCAAAATACTACACTATTGCCGAAGCGATGGAGCGATTCAATCTGACACGGGACCAGCTCTACCATTATGTGAAATACCATAATATCCCCCGTATCAAGGTCGGTAAATATACCAAGATCCTGCGGGTAGAGCTGGACAAGTTCTTTGAGCCTCCAAAGATAGAATGAGCCGAAAGTTATTTTCCGGTGATAAATACCACCATTAGAACACCTATTTTATTTGCAACAAAAACAAGTATTAATCAAAAAACAATATAGCTATGACACTTACATGCACCAACGTAACTTTGAGACAAAAGCCATTGCGTAACGATCGCATATCTCTTTATCTGGATTATTATCCGGCCATTCGCAATCCTTATACGATGAAGATGAGTCGCCGGGAATTTCTCGGCATCTATATCTATGCCAAGCCCAAGAACGAGCAACAAAGAATGTTCAATCAGGATATGCTGAACAAGGCAGAGGCAATCCGCTGTATCCGTGTCCAGTCGCTTATCAATGAAGAATTCGGGTTCCTGGACAAGAACAAGCAAAAGGTAGATTTCCTCGCCTATTTCCGGACAAAGGCACGAGAAAAGTATGAGAAATGGGATTGCGTTTATAACCACTTCGAGAAATTTGTCGGTGGCAAATGCACCTTTGGCGATGTCACCGTGGAACTGTGCGAGAAGTTCAGGGATTACCTGCTCAAATGCAAACAGATCAATCATCCCAATGCCTATATCTCACGCAATTCGGCAGCCGGCTATTATTCTACATTCCGAGCACTATTGAAAATAGCCTATAAAGAAAAGATGTTGCGTGAGAACTTGAACGACTTTTTGGAAAAGATTGAATGGAAAGAGGTCAAAAAAGAGTATCTGACACTTGATGAAGTCAAGAAACTGGCAGCTACGCCATGCAAGATTCCAGTCTTGAAACAGGCCTCCCTATTCGCTTGCATGACCGGCCTCCGTATCAGTGATATTCTGAAGCTGGATTGGCGTGACTTTGAAGTTGGGCCGGACCAAGGCTACTACATCCGTATCTGCACCGAAAAGACAGAAACCGAGGCCACCCTTCCCATCAGTCAGGAAGCACTGGAGTTGTGTGGCGAATGGGGTACCGGAAAAGTCTTCAAAGGCTTAACCCGCTCCATGACCCATCATCCCTTGAAAC
>NZ_CAMMHD010000018.1:0-77148 GCF_946496565.1 uncultured Barnesiella sp. | reverse complement strand
CAAATTTGAAAACAAAGTTTTCATTTGCCACTGCTCTCGCCTTTCACTATCTTTGCAGCGGATAATAAAAATAAGAGAAGAATATGGCAGAGTCGAATTTTGTAGATTATGTGAAGATACTTTGTCGCTCGGGCAAGGGTGGCGCCGGAGCCATGCACCTGTACCGGGCCAAGTATGTGCCCAAAGGCGGTCCCGACGGCGGCGACGGCGGCCGGGGCGGTAATATTTATTTGCGGGCCAACCGCAATTTGTGGACTCTGCTGCACCTGAAATATTCGCGTCACGTCTTTGCCGGCAATGGTTCGCCCGGCGGGGCCAACCGCAGTTTCGGCAAGGATGGTGAGGACAAGACCATCGAGGTGCCCTGCGGTACGGCGGTATTCGATGCCGACACGGGCGAGTTCCTGTGCGAGGTAACCCAGGACGGCGAGGAGCTGGTGCTTCTCAAAGGGGGCCGGGGAGGCTTGGGCAACTGGCATTTCAAGTCGGCCACCAACCAGACTCCGCGTTATGCCCAGCCCGGTGAGCCGGCTATCGAGCGCACCGTGATTCTGGAGCTGAAACTGCTGGCCGATGTGGGTCTGGTGGGATTCCCCAATGCGGGCAAATCGACCCTGCTCTCTACCATATCGGCAGCCCGTCCCAAGATTGCCGACTATCCCTTTACCACCCTCGAACCCAATCTGGGCATTGTCTCGTATCGCGACAACCGCTCGTTTGTGATGGCCGATATTCCAGGTATCATCGAGGGGGCCAGCGAGGGCAAGGGTCTGGGGTTGCGTTTCCTCCGCCACGTCGAGCGCAATGCCGTGTTGCTCTTTATGGTGCCGGCCGATGCCGACAGCATTCGGGGCGAGTACGAAATCCTGCTGCGCGAGCTCACCGCCTTTAACCCCGATTTGCAGGACAAGCAGCGGGTGCTGGCCGTGACCAAGTGCGACATGCTCGACGACGAGTTGCTCGAGGCCCTGAAAGAGGATTTGCCCGACATCCCTACCGTATTTATTTCGTCGGTGACGGGGCTGGGCATTACCGAATTGAAAGATCTCTTGTGGAATCAGCTCAACGACGAGTCCAACCGGGTGATGACCTTGACGCACCGCAACCTCGATGCCCGTCACCGGGTAGCCGAGGAGGACAATTTCGATACGAGCGCCGGGCTCGACGATGAGGCCGACGACCTGGTCGACGGCGATAACTTCGACGAAGAGGAGTGGTGATGATTCTGCACACGACCGATACTTTCCGCTGGTACTCTTTCCCGCTTTTCGATGCACTGCCGGGTGTCGTCACCTTTGTCACTACCCGAGGGGGCGTTGTGACGGACGATTCTTTCTCGACCGATAATCTGGGCGAATATACCGACGATGCCCCCGAGCGGGTGGCTGCCAACCGGCGGCGGTTGCACGATGCCTTGGGGTTCGACTGCCTGGCTGCTCCCCATCAGGTGCATGGGGTGGAGGTGGCTGCGGTTTCCCGCGACTGGCAGGACAGCCCTGACGGCGATAGGCGACAGATGCTCGAGGGTGTCGATGCGGTGATGACCGACCGCACCGGAATAGCTGTGGCCGTCTCTACGGCCGATTGTGTGCCGGTGCTGCTCTACGACCCCGACCACCGGGCTTGTGCCGCCGTGCATGCGGGGTGGCGGGGCATGGCGGCCCACATCATCCGCGCTACGGTCGAGTCGATGCAAGCCCGTTACGATACCCGGCCCGCCCGCTTGTATGCAGCGGTGGGGCCGTCGATAGGTCCCGACAGTTTCGAGGTGGGCGACGAGGTGGTCGAGGCTTTCCTCTCGGCCGGATTCGACGAGCGGGCTGTGGTGCGGCGCTATCCGTCGCGCCGGTCGCACATCGACCTGTGGGCGGCAGCCGTCGAGGAGCTGGAGGCCTGCGGGGTGGAGCTCTCTCACATCGAGGTAGCCGGTATCTGTACCCGGTTACACAGCGACGAATTTTTCTCGGCTCGGGCACTGGGTGTGCGCTCCGGCCGTTTTCTCACCGGATTGTATTTTCGGCAGGAGGGGTAAGCAGCTCTCCGTTGCATCTCTTTTGACATCTCCCGGACCACCTCCGATGGTTCGGGGGCATCTGTCTGTACCGAAATAAAAAGACTGAACCCTCGATCGAGTCGTCGGGTTACAGTCTTTTATAATCGACCGCACATCAGTCGTCTGGCGGTCGGCGTTTCCCCTTTTTTAGTATTGTCTGTCTCAGTGGGGATAGGTTAGAGAGCCCACTCTGAGGGTGTGCATTGTTGTTTCACCGCGGCGTCGACCGTGGGGAAGAAGGTGAATCCCGTCTGTTGCTCGATATACTCTACCGATTTGCAACAGTCGGTACTGAAGGCGGTGGGATAGTCGCTACGATGCTCGAGCCAGAAGCCGATGGCTTTCAGTTCGCCGGCGTCGCACTGGCCTATGGCTTTCCCCGTATTGCCCGAGCGGGTACGCAGGATTACCTTGAAGTAGTGGGTAGGCACGGCGCACAGTTTGGCGTTGGGGTCGCGGCTGCTGCCGTAGCTGCCGTCGTAGGTCGTGGTGTATCCGTTGCCGAAGTAGCAGCCCGTCACCACATAGAGGGTATCGTTGCAGATGTTGTTGCGGATTTTACTCTCGAGCGATTCCCACACGCCGCTGTTGAAGTCGCTGTTTTGCGGGGTCATGTTCGAGGCGTAGAAGGTCTGGCCGTTCAGCTCGTCGTTCACGGTGCGGTCGCCCGAGGGTATCTGGTGGCCGCGCGAGTAGCCGTCGTAGTAGCAGTAGGGATTGCCGTAGAGCAGTGCCTGGAAACTCTCCTCAATCAAGGGGTCGGCTGCCCAGGCGTCAGTACGTCCGCTGCCGCCCCGGTAACAGGCGTGCAGGGGATAGGCTACCCACAGGGCGGCATGTTTGTCGCGGTCGAAGAGCAGGGTGTAGTTGCGCACCCGTTGGCCGTCGATGAGTCCGTAGTGTGTCACCACCTCGTCGTTGGTGCCGTAGACCGGCAGTTCGGCCGGGGGATAGACGGCATTGTCAAAGGCGATGACCTGGCCCGACGGGTCGCCGTCGGTCAGCCGCACGTCGTCGATGCGCATCATGTTGGCCCCGTCGGTGGTGCTGAACCGGATACCGAGGGTGCCATCGGTGAGTCCCTCGACCGAAAACTCGCAGGTAGTGAGCTCCCAGTTGTTGGTCAGCGGCCGGGTATAGTCGAGAGCAATCCACGTCGAGCCGTTACCTACCTCGACCCGCAGGTCGGTGTAGTCGAATAGTTTGTTCTCGGAACTGCCGAATTGCAACACGAAGTCGCGTTCTTCGCCCACCCGTATGCCGTTGATGGCGACGAAACTGCCGCTCTTGTTGAAGTAGAGGTTGTTTTTTCCTGAAGCGTAAGGCTTGTAGTCGGCCGACGGGGCGTAGTCCGAGGTCCAGTCGCTCCGCACCGATACGCTCATCTGGTCGTAGGTCTCGCTGCCCTGGCCGGTGCCCGAGGCATTTTTCCAGCCGTCGAACTGGTCGAGGTAGGGCCAGTAGGTATTCTTTTGCGCCACCTCCCGGTCGAAATCGTTGTTATAGATAACAGTGCGTTCGGGGATAACGACCGCCGCTTCGCGTGTGACGGTCACCTCGCGCACGACTGCTTTCTCGTTGTCGCTCCGGGGTACGGTCGATACGGTGAGCTTGCAACTCTCGCCGACCGGAGCGTCGGAGATGCGTATTGACCACTCGCCGCTTGTCCCCTCGCTTCGATCTATCTTCAGGGCGGCATTCGCCACGGTTGCCCGCCACGAGGTGTTGGTGCTGACAGAGACGACGTTTTTCGACGCATCGTTCTCGTCGAAAGTCAGTTGTTCGGGCGATACGGTGAGGATAATCTCATCGGGAGGGGTTCCGGGCATTTCGGGTTCCTGTTGCTTTTCCTCTTCACAGGCGCAGAGCGTGAGAAGCAGGCATAGCGGGTAGAAAAATACCTTTTTCATCTCTGTTGAATTTGTCACATTATTTACAAAAGTAGTCGAGGTGCTCTCAAGCGAGCGGGCAATGCGTCAAATTTTGGCGTCAATGCGTCAAAATGTGTATCATGAAGAGGTTCTACTGGGGTCAGATTCGATTTAGATCCATTGATAAAGGTTGTGGAGCAGCCTGTTAACCCGCTAAAAATATCCAATACCTCTATCCCCCTGGAGGGAGAGAGGGTATTGGATAGGAACGGGTGGTGATTGTTCGAATCAACTGTTTTTTCCCGATAGGTTGTTTTAAACGAACGTATAAATCGTATATAAATTTAGATGTGGTTTAACCCTTTATTGATGGGGGCTTTGGGCTTATTTTAGTGAAAGAAACATAAAAGATAATATTAAGGTTTTATGTTAAACTAAAACTTTTTGCGTATTTATTTTTGTAATAAAAACTAATTTATAATAACTTTACGCCGTGTTTCTACTAAGAAATAGAGATGCAGTATAATAAATTAGTTCTATTTTATTAAATTGTTAATTTATGTGGGACTGATATGTAAAAAACAATAGGTAAAACATAGTAAAAATAGGGGGACTAGAATTTTAATTAAAAACCAAAAGACTCATATTTCATTTACCATGAAAAGAGGTATAAAAATAAATCTCGTCATAACGATTATAGTTATGTCGGTTAGCCTGTTTTCCTCGGCTCAAAAGGTTGCGGTCAAAAGTAATGCACTGGCTTGGCTGACAGCAACTCCTACACTGGGTGTAGAGGTGGGGCTGGCCGATCGTTGGTCACTGAATACACATATTTATTATAATCCGTTTACCTTTAAAGATAACCGGAAATGGAAACACATACGGGTACAGCCTGAAGTGCGCTATTGGCTGTGTCAAACCTTTAATGGACACTTTTTCGGGTTGCATCTGCTCTATACGCACTTTAACGCCGGGCAGGTTCCCTTTTTGTTTGGAGCATTTCCCGATGTAAAGAAGTATCGCTATCAGGGTAATACCTACGGAGCCGGTCTCTCGTATGGCTACCAGTGGATTTTGAGTCCACGGTGGAGCATTGAGGGAAGTGTAGGAATCGGATACAAGTATAATACGTTCGATTATTACGAATGCCGCACGTGCGGAAACAAGATAGGCGACGGTCACAAAGGCTATCTGGCACCGACCGAAGCTGCTATTTCTATAATTTATATCCTGAAGTAAAAAGCCATGAAAAGATATATTATATTTCTGTCGGTATTCGTTTGTACCCTCTTTTTTGCCGGAGCCGAGGTGAAGATCGACCATGCGTCGATACACCGCTCGGGCGATAGTGTATATGTCGATTTCACGATGACGGTTCCCGACCGCACCGTAGGGTCGGATTATGTACAGCGCATAACCCCGGTTCTCAAGAACCAGTCGGACTCGGTAGCTCTCGACGAAATCGAAATCGTAGGCAAGCGCAAGCAGAAGTTGCGCCGTCGCGAAGAGGTGTTGACCGGTAAAACGTATGAACCGGTTCCTTACCAGACGGTCAACGGCGGCGAGGTGAGATATGCCGTGGTGTTGCCCTACGAGTCGTGGATGAGCGAGACTCCCGTCGAGTTGAGTCTGGCGCGTGAGTGCGAGGGATGTTGCCGGGTGTCGCCGCTGCCGGGCATTGCGCTGTGTCGTGAGGTTGCGGTAGCTCCTCCGTATCAGCCGCAGGTGAAGCCGGTGCCGCTCATTCCCAGTGTGGCCGAGCGGTTGGCCGAGGTCGAGAAGGTGCTCTTCCCGATGACGGCCTACGAGCCTTACTCCGAGGCCATGCAGGTATGGCGTGAAAAGGGAGCCTTGAAGGTATTCTTCCCCCTCGACAAGTCGGACTTGCGCCGGGATTATAGAGACAATGGCGAAACTCTCGACAAGATTGTAGACATACTGAAACAGATCTATGCCGACGACCGGTCGGATGTAGGCAAGATATTGATTGTAGGTTTTGCCTCGCCCGAGGGTCCTACCCTCCGCAACGAACGGTTGGCCGGTGCCCGTGCCCAGGTGTTGAAAGAGTATGTGAACCGTTATATGCAGTTGCCCGACAGCCTCTACGAGGTAGCCAATGGCGGCGAGGCCTGGGGCGAATTGCGCGACATGGTCGAGGCCAGTTCGTTCGACTGCAAGGAGCGGATGCTCGACATCATCGACAACACCCCCGACCCCAATCGGCGGGAGTGGCTGTTGCGTCATCTCGAGGGTGGAAAACCCTTTGCCGAGATGTTGAAGTCGGTATTTACCGAGCAACGTAACTCGGGATACATGCGGGTATACTATACTTCGGTACCCGACTCGAATGCGATTAAAATCAATCAGGCTCAACAACTGATCGAACGTGAAGATTATGAGGGGGCTATTGCCTTGCTGCAACCGATACAGGACGACAAACGCAGTTTGAACACACTGGCTACGGCCTACTATCGTAACGGGGACAAAGATCATGCTCTCACCTTATTCAAACAAGCCGCAGAATTTGGGGACAAAATGGCTATTCAAAACATGAGAAATATAGAAAACGATTAATCAATTCCTTTAACACAAAACAGTTAAAAGCATGAAAACAATGAAAGCAAAATGGGCAAAAGCAGGCGCGGTGATGTTTGCTGCTGCCATGGTAATGTCGTCTTGTACCAACGACGAGGTGGTTCCCAGCGGGACTACTCCCGTGGGCGATCGCGACGCAGTGAAAACGAGCTTTTCGTTCGCTATTCCTACCCCTGTTTCTCGGGCAACGGGTGTCGATGTTCAGCTCAATAAGAAATTCCAGGGAATGAAGAACCTGCGCTTGATGCCTTTCTTCAACCTGACAGCCGAAGGTTATGTAGCCGAAAATTCGGTGTTGGCCGGTCTTACCCAGTTGACGGGTTCGACGATTGGAACGAATACCGACAACTTCGTACAGACTTTCCCCGACGTAGCTATCCCTGCCGGCGATGTAGCCTTCCTGTTCTACGGCGAGGCTAACCACGCTTCCGACTATAACGGTGTGCTGAACATGACTCCCGATGTATCGGTTACTGCCTTGTCGCCGGCCGACATCGCCTTTACGCTCGAAAATATCGTAGAGGGCACCTATACGGGTGGCTCTTACTCGACGGCTGCCGCCCTGATTGACGCCTGGAATACCAATGTAACCTCACCGTTGGTTAGCTGGTCTGAAGGTCTGTCTGAAGGTACAGATAAAGATAATGCAGAGGCGTTGCTCGATCAATATTATCAGTTTAACAGCGGTGCCATCACGAATTTGAGGGTGACCTTGCAATTCCTGCAGAATCAGTTGGGTACTGCTCCCATCAGCTTGATTGCTGGTGCCAGCGATGTGAAGAACTCGATTGACAACATGGCTACTGAGTTGGCTAAAGAGGCCTATGATAATTTCCCGGCCAACCTGCCGAAAGGTGCTTACAAACTGGAGAACGGTATCATCAAGTTCGACGAGAACGGCCCCGGCGGTTCGGGTATCGTAGCTGCTGCTTCTTCAACGGCATACAGCTATCCGGCATCGCTCTACTATTGGGCTAACGCATATCCCGTAGCTTACTCGGATGTGCCTGCATTTACTCAGTGGGCAAATGGCGTTCTCCCTGGTAATCGCGAAGTTATCTCGCCCAGCACGACTCAGATTGCCCTGAACAAAACCATCAACTACGGTGTAGCTCGTCTCGATGTAAAAGCCGCTATCAGAACAGCCGATGGCGCTACGATTCCTGCCGGTACCGTAGGTGGTCAGCAAACACATGTAACCTTGGCCAACCACAACTTCATCGTGAAAGGTATTTTGGTCGGTGGTCTGCCCGATCAGCTCGACTGGGAGATGCACCCCTCGGACGGCGACAACTATTCGAAAGTGGTTTACGATACCCGTCTGGACCAAGCCGACTATGAGTTGACTTCAGCCACTGCACCCAACTACGATGGAATCACTCCGTTCATGTACTGCTTGTTGCCCGAAACGGCCGACTGCACCAGTGGTTCTCAGGACGACCTGGGTCATACACCCAACATCGCTCTCGAGATTTACAACGACGGTCCTCAATTCTACGGCCTCAACGGCAACGTAGTTCCCGAGGATGGTACGTTCTATCTGGTTGGTAAACTGGTTTACAATAGCAATGTTGCCGATGTAACCCGTGTGCTCCAACAAGACTACAACACGACGGTAAATCTGACCATCAGCTCGCTGGCAAAAGCCTACAACACGGTTCCCGACCTGATCAACCCGCGTCTGGAATTGGCTCTGGCCGTAGATGTTGAGTGGAAACAAGGTATTGTTATCGATGTAACACTGGGCGAATAATCGCTTGAAGCATACAAATAAATAACCCCATAAAAATTTTTTTCATCTCCGGCGGGCCAGGCTCTGGTCCCGGCCCGCCGGAGATATTCTCTCAAAAAAGATAAAAGATGAGAACAGGTGATTTGCAACATTGGATGATTGGCGGTCTATCGGCGGCCCTGTTGCTGTTGTCGAGCAGTTGCATCGACGACAATATGTCCGATTGTAACAATTTCACCGTCAGATACAAGATAGAGCAGGATGCTCTGCCCCAGACTTTCAAGGGCAGTATGGACAACCTGAACATGCACTTTTACGACGGGGGACAGTCGCTCGCTTATCACCGTCATGTCGAGCGGGAAAATATGCCGTCGGACAATGTCTATTCCATATCCTTGCCGATGGACGATTACCACCATTTTGCCATTGCCAATATTGCGGGTGGCAGCAGTGTCGTGGCCTCGGACCTCACGGTCGAGCCGGGCAGCTACAAGCTGGCCTATGAGTCGGCAGCCGATACGGTATCGTCGCATGGATCGGAACTTTACGTGGGGAGAAAACAGTTTACGATTGTCGACCGCAACCAATATGTCGAGGTCGTATTGAGACCTTGCTTCTCACAAACCAGGTTACACCTTAGCTATGGAACCAACCCTGTCATACCGGTAAAACAGGTAGTTGGCTATATCAACCGGACAGCCTCCGGATTTCTGTGCCAAGACAGTGTGTATGAGTACGATCGTCCCGTGGTCGTGCTGATGGATGAAACGGGGAAAGATGAAAAAGGACTTGCGCTTTTCGAAGCGATGTCGTTCCCGTCGAAAGATGAGCCGGGCAGCCGGACGGAGTCGTGGGAACGGAGTGAATCGGACGAAAATTCCATTTGGAATACCGATGTATACGTAAATATAGACGATAAGATAACACGAAATACAATCCATCTGTCGGAGCCGTTGAAAGCCGGCCAAAGCCTCGATATATATGGCGTGGTACGCGACGACGGCAGCATAGACATCGGCCACAACCTGCAGGCTACCGTATCGGTAACCATCGATTGGAAACCGGGTGGCAATATCGATGTGGATATGTGATGGATTACACCTTAACGAGAGTAGAACCTTAATTTTTTTGAATGCTTCAAAACGAGATTTGCCTTGAAACGGAAATATACGATAGTAATGCTTTTGTCGCTTGTCGGGCTGTTGGCAGGCTGCCATCGAGAGAGCTCGATGCTGCCCGAGGTAGTGCCCACGCCGCAGAAAACGTCGAGTATGATCTTGAGTATATACACGGGTTCAAATGCGACGAGGTCGGTAGACCTGCCGGGCGACCCGGGTACATCGCCCGATATGCCGGGCTCGATCAAGAACATCCACCTGTTCATGTATGTGAGGCCTCTCAAAGAGGGTACCCCCTATATGGAGCACTTCTATATCGAGGTGCCCGAGAGTACCGACTATTATGTTTTTCAGGGAATCGTGGTACCCGAGTGCATGGCCTCGTTCTATGCCATTGTCAATGCCGGGCGGCACGACGAGTGGCAAAACCTCTCGACGGTCGACGAGGTGCTGGCACTCAATACGATAGCCACGCCGTCGCGCGACCTGTTTGCCGGCCAGTTGCTCGATGTAGAGATTACCAAGGAGGAGCATTCGGGCTTGATTGAGGCCGGACTGGTGGCCTCGAAGGTCGATATTATGTACAACATAGGTACGGCCATTACCAACTACAATGCCCGGCAAGAGGGCCTGAAGCCGCATGGCGACTGTGTTTCGGCCCAGGTGACCTCGTTGTTGCTGAAGAATGTACCTCGGGTCGGATTCTTTTTCGACGTGCATGCCAACACGCCCGACCCCTCGCATACGGTAGCCCTCACGGGGAATGGCGGTCCGGGGCAAGCCGCCTGGATAAACGGCCGATTCGACAGCTATCTGTACGACAGCGGGGTGCTCGACATCGAGTTGACCGTGCGGAGTGCCTATACCGATGGCTACGAGCAGAAAACGGTTTACAACGTGCATATAGATACGCCTGCCGACCTGGCTGTGGCGCCTTACTATCTGCTGCGCTTCAATGTGGTAGGCTTTTCGCAAACAGAGTATAATTATCGATGGACCGCATCGATATAAAACGGTATGATGATATGTGGAACGGAATGACTATAAGACTCAAAAAATTTGCGGCTCGAGTTTCTGCCGCAACACGTTGCATCGGGCAGTGGGCCGGTGTGGTGTCGTTGTTGGTATTGTTGCTCGACGGGGCGACGGCCTATGCCCAGACAACAATCAATCCGGCAAGGCCGGCCTATAACGTGCGGCGTATCTACGTATCGCCCCAGGGGGCCGGTACGTTCGACGGTTCGTCGTGGGCCAATGCGGCCAAGGGTTCCGACTTGCAGATGATACTCGGGTCGACCGACACGTGGAACAACATCAACTCTACGTTGCAGATTTGGGTGGCCGCCGGTACTTATGTGCCCACCGAGCCCCAACTCCCGGGCGACGAGCGCAGTGCCTCGTTTGTGCTGAAAGGGAACCAGGTTGTGGTTTACGGCGGTTTCCGCGGGCAGGTGTTCGACGATTTGGGCACCCTGATTTATGCCGGTGAGAACAGTCTCGACGAGCGGGTGTATGGCAATGTTTACTCGGGTAACCGGCAGGAGCCGTGGGCTTTTGCCTACCAGACCATATTCTCGGGCGACCGCCTGGGCAACGACAACCTGGGCGATGACACCACGGTGGCTTCGCTCGACCCGTCGCAAAATACGACACGTGCCGACAACCTCAATACGGTCGTGACCTTCGACCCCTCGAGTGTCGACGTGACTCTCGACGGCATTACCATTACCGGCGGTTCGGCCACGGGTACCGGCGAAGCCGGTTATGGTGGCGGTGTGCTACTGGGCGGTACGGGTTGCGGGGTAGAACGCTGTCTGCTCCACTACAACTTTGCCACGCGGGGTGGAGCCATCTATATCCGGAAAAATCGCGGAGCCGATGCCCAGCGCTGTTTCGTGTACGGTTCGGTGTTGGTTTCCAACTCGGCTCTCAACCGCTATGGCTACGGCTATGGCGGTGGTATCTACTCCGAGACGGGTGTGATATTCAACAACTTGATTTACAATAACAACGGTGGTGGTATCTGTGTCTACGACGCTACGTCGATTGTCAACAATACCATTGCCAACAACCAGTTGTACGGAATCGGTCGCCCCGACGATGCCGATGTACCGGGCACGTCGATTACCGTGTCCAATACCTCTGTTTGGAATATCGACCCGGTGAACCATGCCGGGTTGAGCGGTTTCGAGGCCTTGACCGATAATGTGTCGAACTGTGCCATTGTGAACTGGGACGAGGAGGCCGGCAGCGATAATATCTCGTTGGCTCCTTATAACGATTTGGTAGGTTCGACTCCCAACTTTGTGAATCCTACGGCACAGGTGGGTGTGATACAACCCCCGGCCTATGCCGATTTGGCTCCGTCGTTCCTGTTGCAACACAACTCGGCACACCTTTCCAATGCCGAGAGCTCATGGATGACGACGCTGAATATCTACTACGGGACCGACGTATCGTTCGATATTGCCGGCAATCCGCGTGTCGTAAGCCAGTCGCTCGACATCGGAGCCTATCAATACCAGCCGGTAGCGGGCAGTAACATTCTGTATGTGCGTCAACTTCGGCCCGACGAACCCGAACTTTCGCCGGGCGAGGTGCGCGACGGCAGTTCGTGGCGTTTGGCGCTGCAAGATGTGCAGATGGCCATCGACCAGTTGTATGCCCGCAATGTCATCGGCGAGGTGTGGGTAGCCGGCGGTACCTATTACCCCACTACGGCCTTTACCGACGAGACGGGTACGAAAGGGAATACCGAGCGGCACCGCTCGTTTGTGATGCGCAGCGGTATCTCGGTCTACGGCGGTTTCCGCGGCGAGACCGGCGACGAGGGTATCAACAACAGCACGACCCGTCCGCGCGACCCCAATCAACCCGATGCGCAGTGGGCCTTTGCGAACCGTACGATCTTCAGCGGCGATGTCGACCACAACGACGATGCCCAGAAGGGCTGGCGGTGGAATGCCGGCAGCCAGCGCTGGGAGTCGTACTACGGGCGCAACTCCTACCACGTGGTGTGGTTTGCCTCGGAAGGCTTCTACGAACGCACGACCCAATACGAACCTGTGGCAGCTAAACCGCTTACCGTAGAGACCACACTCGACGGTGTGGTGATTACCGGCGGTTGTGCCGACTATGGCGAACGGGGCGAGTCGACCCGTATGGGCGCCGGCGTCTACCTTGTCGAGAAAGGTGTCGTATCGAACTGTATTATCTACCAGAACTATGCACTTACCCGAGGCGGCGGTGTGATGATGAACAACGGCGGTATGCTGACCAACAGCCTGGTCATGCGCAACGCTTCGCCGGGTGTACAGGTGCGCAACGGCTTCGGCGGCGGTGTGTACCTGTTGGGCGACGGTACGGTATTCCGCACGATGGTTACCAACAATACGGCCCGTGTGGGTGCCGGTATCTATGTCGATGAGGCCGAATACAACAACCCCGACTATGACGAGATGCAAGAGAACATGTATCGGGGGGTATTGAGCGACGTGCTTGTCTCGAACAACACGGCCGCCTCCGATGCCGGTGCTATCTACTTCGACCGGGTGGGCGGCATCTCTTCGTCGACGGTGGTGAAAAACTACTGTGTGGCCGTAGCATCCGACCAGGAAGGAAATTCGGGCGGTATGGTTGTCGACGGGTTTGGCATCGTCTACAATACGGTTTTGTGGGGCAATGCCACTATCGAGCACTCGCGCCAGTTCTTCGGCAAAAACGGCCGTCTGGCTACCGCTTCGGCTCCGGCTTCGATACAAATTTATAACACGGCGTTGCAAAACCTCTCCAATACCATCTGGGGGGTCAATACCGTGACTCAGAATACATATGCTCTGGCCGACCAGAATGCGAAGGGTACTTCGTCGACTGCAGAGTTCAATTCCAATTATCCCGACTTTTCCAACCCCGTAGTCGATGGGGTAGATGTGGTCAACGGTGCGGCCGGAGTCTATCAGACTACTGCCGACGATGTAGCCGGCACCCAAACTCTCGACGGTGTGCTGCACACTATTTACGACGTGCAGTGGTGGGTACCGTCGGAACAGTCGGCCTTGCACCGGAAGGGCGGAACTTCGTCCGATGCCCCCTATGTGCGATATACCCCGATACACATGCAGTTTTATGTGCCGGCTACCGATATTTTGAGCAAGGCCTATGTCGAGCCGCGTATACTGGGTGCGTTCACCTCGGATCGGCCGACGATACAATATAGTGTGATTGAGGATAATGGCGTGGAGAAGCTGGTTATCTTTGTCGACCCTGCCACCGACCGCGATTTGTCGGGAGCCTCTTGGGATTCGCCCATGATTTCGGGGAACCAGGCTCTTGAGTATCTGGCCTCGCTCCCTGCTACCGAGTATCCCGGAGCTCCTCGCGAAGTGTGGGTCAAAGAGGGTGTTATCCACCCCGTATGGCGGGCTGTGGGCAGCGACCGTCGCACTTCGTCGGTAATCTTGCGGGGCGGAGTCTCGCTGTATGGCGGCTTTAACTCCAAACTTATTGGCACCGAGGGGTCGACGACCGAGGGTGAGACCTTTGTTCCCGCCGGAGGCGGCGATGCCGAACCCATGCGCAACCCGGTCGACTACCGCACCGTATTCGACGGTACCCTGGCCGGAGGCAATCTGTATCACGTGGTGACCATGTCGGACGAAGGTACGGCTGTCATCGACGGTTTTCACATTGTCAACGGCAATGCTGCCGACGGATCCTCGGTCATCAAGTCGGGAGGTGGAATCCTCCACGAAAACGGTACGCTGTATGTGCGTAACTGTATGATTGAGAACAATATCGCTACCAATGGTGCCGGCGTCACTATGCTGGGTGCCACGAAAAAACTGGTGATGACCAACACGGTAGTAAATAACAATACCAATACCGGATTGAGCAGCGACCCCTTGAATGCGGCCGTAGTGCTCAAGAACGATGCCCGGTTGAACCACTGTACCGTCATTCACAACAACGCCCCGGGCATCTGTGCCGCCGACGGGCAGTTGATGCTCTACAACTCGGTGCTGTGGGGCAATACCTCGACCGGTACGATTGCTGCTACCGATTTGCAAATTACGGGAATGGCCACGAGTATGGACATCCGAAACAATGCCATACAATACGCCCCCGAGGGGTGGGCCCTCTGGAGCGACAACCTGCAGTTGAGCATTGTGCCGGGCGACCCCATGTATCCCGCCTTTGTCAACCCTACCCGTAGCGTAGGTGCGGTAGCCAGCGGCTACGATACTCCGCTGGGTGGTCCTGCGCGGTTTGAGCCCAATTGCGAATCGCCGTTGGTAATTGCCGGCGACGAAAGCGTGGTGGGCGATCCCGACCTGTTGCTCGATGCCGATATCACCGGTCACCACTACGTAGTGGGTGGTGCTCCCGATATAGGTGCCTACGAGGCCACCTGTCTGAACCCCATCGGGTCGGTAGTCTATGTACGCAGCGGTCCGGCCGGTACGGCTTCGAACCCCCAGACGACCTACTTTGGTACGGGCGACGGTTCGTCGTGGTCCAACGCCATCAACGGTAACGCCTGGTACGGCTTCGACGACGGTCTGCCTTACGACCAGATCGAGTATAACAGCAACGACGCTACCGACTACATTACCGGTTTGCAATATGCGGTGAACATGGCTTACAAGGCTTCGTTGAAAAAGGAGGCCGACGGCAGTATTGCCTATAAGCCCTTGAGCTATTACGAGTTGACGTGGTGGTCTAGTCAGGGTCAAACGTCTATCAATATTCCCGAGGTCGATACTACGGCTCTGGTCGATGTGTGGGTAGCCGAGGGCGAATATACCAGCCGTCGCGGATTCTTCATGCGCGATGCCGTGCAGGTATATGGCGGATTCCCCGGTACCGGTACACCCGGTAAGGAGGAGCGTAACCCCCGGGTATATACGACCGTCATTCAAACCATGACTACCGCCGAGGCGACTCAGGTCGATGCCACCGGCGAGAACCATTCGCTCTACGGGCCTATTTGCGGATTCAGTGAACAAAACTCTTATGAGTTGAATTCTGGGTATGTGGCTGCCAATAAGACCCGTCGGGTATTGACGCAACCTTTCCCCTATTATGAACGTACGAAACAAGGCAATTTCAGCTATTTGTCGAGTACCGAGTTGGCCAATCGTCCGCTCAACCCCTTTGTCATAGAGACTATTTGGGACGGCTTTACCATACAGAACGGACGTACCCGCATCAACCACGGTAAGGATGGTGGTGCCGGTGTGGCCCTGCGCAAGAACGGACGTCTCGAGAACTGTGTGATTCGCAACAATATCAATTATGTACCTAATTCGACGGGAGCGGGTCCCGCTGACAACCCTAATGCCGTGCAAGGACGTGGTGGCGCCGCTTTCTGTAACGATGGTGTCTTCTCCAACTGTTCGTTCTTCAGCAACAAGTTGGGCCCCCAGTATTGCGAGAATTACGGTGGTGCCATCTATATGCGTGCCGGCACGGCCTATAACTGTGTGTTTGTAGGCAATGTGGCCAACACGGGAACCGCATGGGGTTCGGCCGTTTATCTCGAAGTCGGCAGTTTCTACAACAATACGGTGTCCGACAACTCGGGTTCGGTGGGAGCCATTTATGGTGGTAACTGGTTCTTGGAAAATGGGGGCGGTGCCAGTGAGATGAAAATCTACAATACGATAGTCTATCACAATACGGGAGCAAGCAATCAAACGAGTTACCAGATTTATAAAGCCGCCAATTGTACCATGACCTTGAGCCGTTGTTGTGTTCCTGCTTCGGGAGGTTATATAGATAACGGTAATCTCACGGTCGAGGGGCTTATCAATGCCGATCCCCAGTTTGTCGACCGTACGCCGACCAACAAGGAGAATGCCAACTATCGCCTGCAAGGCACATCGCCCTGTATCAATGCGGGTAACAACAACCCCGAGGGGATTACGTTGCCCGAGACCGATATGGACTATACCGACCGTTTCAAAGACTGTTCGATCGATATCGGTGCCTACGAGATAGACCAGAGCGAGCCCATCATGCCCGCCATCAAGACCATCGACGGCGAGCAGGTAGGTGTGATTTATGTGACCAAGGCGGCCAACGGTACGGTAGACGGTTCGTCGTGGGCCAACTCCGCCTGTGAGGCCAAGCTGCAAAAGGCGCTCAACTGGGCAGGATACATCATTCACAACAAAGAGACCTATGCCTCGGGTAAATATCGCAGTATCTCCCGCATACAGGTACATATTGCCGGTGGAACCTATTATCCCACCGATGCCGTGCTGACCGACCAGCCGCGTACGACTACCTTTATCATCCCGGCCGGTATCGAGGTTTATGGCGGTTTTGCCGGAGTCGACGATAACGAGACCCTCGAGGACCGCAACATTCAGTTGAACCGGACCGTATTCAGCGGTATGGTGGGCAGCTCGTCCGAAGAGAATGTCTACCGTGTGGTTACCTTCGGTATGAAGCAGCACAGCGACAATGCCTCGGTACCAGCCGAAGGGGCAACCTATTACGACGACCCCAACCCCGAGATTGCCACGCTCGACGGTGTGTATATAGTCAATGGTAACGCCAATCACCCCTCCGATGTCGAATGGCAGTCGGGCGGTGGTGCCAAGGTGACGGCCAACGGCTTGTTGCAGAACTGTATTGTCTATGATTGTGCCGCATCCGACAAGGGTGGCGGCGTCTATCTGGTTCCGGGCGGACGCGTCACCGGTTCGGTGATTTACGCCAACGAGAGTGCCAATGGCGGCGGTATCTATGCCGACGACAACTCGATGGTGGTGAACTGTACCGTAGTGGGAAACACCTCGACGAGCAATGGAGTAGGTGGCGGTATATCGGTGGCCGACAAGCCCATCATCCTCAACTCGGTATTCTGGATGAACGATTCGGGCAACGGTAAGAACATCTACGGAAACATGTCGCAAGAGGTCGATACTACCTTTGCCGGAGTGAAGTATCAGAGCTATATCTTCAGCCACTGTGCCGTCGAGGGGCTCAAGGTAATCGGTTATGGCAATATGGCCTTGACGAGCCTCAACACAAACACCTCGACTATCGTGGGTCTGAATACGCCGGGCTTTATCGACCCCGACAATCATGACTATACGCTGAAACGTATTTCGTCGCTCATTCGTTCGGGTCTTCAGGTAGAGCAACCCGATGCCGCCCTGATGGAGGCATTGCACATTTCGCAGCTCGACCTGCTGGGTACCGACCGCTACTACGAAGCCGGCGGCTCTGTTCTGCGCGACTATTTCGACGTGGGTGCATTGACCTACAGCGGGCCTCTGATTATCGAGCCTTCCGGCGAGACCGATGCCGAACAGGGTGGGCAGGGAGTCTATCGCCTGTATGTGTCGCAAACGGCACAGGGCTTGGCTACCGGTCACAGTTGGCGCAATGCGCTGGGCGATATTCAACAGGCTCTCGACTACTTTGCCAACGATGCCAACTTCGTCAACGATCCCCAGGCTGCCAATCGCAAGTGCGAAATCTGGGTATCGAAGGGTACTTTCAATCCCAAGAAGACTCTTAAGGCCGACAACACGGGTGCTTCGTTTGTGCTCAACCACCACACCTCGATTTACGGTGGTTTTAGAGGCAGCAATTTGCCCTATTACGAGAGCTGGATCGAACAGTTCAAGTCCGACCCGTCGAACCGGATAGACGCTACCGGTACTTGGAACAAGGACAATTGCAGCTATACGCTGGGTGATGACGGTACTATTACCTTCCATCCCGATGTAAAGGCTTTGGCCAACGAACCCGCTTCGTGGTTCCTCCACTTTATTACCGACGAGACTTCGGTTTCGTCTCTGAAAGTTTCGGTCAATGGTGAGAGTCTTTTCAGTGAATTTACTTTGCCGGCTATCTCGACCGATTCGACTACCGAGTATGTGTATGATTTGCGTTATCTGGCTATCGGGAATACCGACCGGGAGACGGCTCCTGTCATTGAGAATATTCAAGTCGCAGGGCTGTCTGCCGGAACGACTCTGTACAGCGCTACTATCGACAATCGTAAATCGGCTACGACAACGGCTACCGAGATAGTGGCAGCTGATGATGCGATTGCAATCCCGATTGAGCCGACTTCTGTCGTATTGGTTTCGATGAATAATCTCTCGCAGGCCGGCCAAGGTAATACATATAGCGGTTATATCTCTAACATCGCTGCCGTTGGCAATACGGGCGGTGAGTATGGAATGCAGAATTGTCCTAATCCCGATAGGGCCTCGATTAAAACTTCAGGCAGTAATGGTATTGAGTTAAATAATACTCGTTACTGGCAGAGTACGGGTTGGTATGATGGATATTATGTTTATTATAATACCCAGTTGGGGGCTTACTTCCGTTTCCCGCAGGCTGTGGAGTATGATAAGTACAACGATGCTTCCCGGTATCTGCACGCGACAGTTCGCTTCTCGTCTTTGAATGTCGGGTCCCGTACTTCGCAAATGCAGTTGCAGCTTTATGCTGTTGACGGGTTGAGAAAGAGTCTTACGTTTACGGTTCCCTCGGGAATAAATACGGGCCGAAATTATAATCTGACTGCTGATTTACATTCGGGACAGCTTTATGTCGACGGGACTGCGGTCTCTGACGATTCAGGTACTCCTCTTACCAGTGGAGATATGCTTTCTGCTGTTACCGTAGCACCCTATTATGGAGGGCAAGCTGCTTATAATGTAACTATCAGTAATATAAGTGTCAATAATACAGATCCAGGGGGACAGACTTCCCTAAATAAATATATCTATATTGTAACCGAAGACAAGACCGAGAGCTTCTCGCTCACCGACCAATACTACGCCGGTGAATCCTTTACCAGTGAACGGCCTCGCCAGGACTGGAACGGAAACGGTTTGCTCGAAGACTTCGAATACTCCAACGAGACGATTCTCTCGGGTGATGTAGGCGGTGGTACCGGTACGGCTCATGTGGCCTATTACAACGATGCCGATGCCAGCGAACGGGTGCTTCTCGACGGTTTGAAACTGATCAAGGGTAACTCCTTGTGTGCCGACCACGGCGGCGGTGCCTTGTGTGCCTTGTCGCCCATCACCCTGCGCAACTGCCAGTTGCTGCTCAACGAGTCGAGCTTCGGCGGTGGTGCCGTGTATGCCAGCGACATCGAGATCTACGGCTCTATTCTGGGCGGTAACTCGGCTCCCGGCAAATCGGGCGGAGCCATCTATCTGCGCGAGGGTGGCCGTTCGCAGATTGTCAATACCGTGATATATAACAATACGGCATCCGTAGGCTCGGGCTATTATGCCGAGACGGGCACCGAGTCGCAACTGGTCAACAACACCATCGTGCGCAATGCCTGCGAGGGTAGCGGTTCGGGCAGTGCTACCTCGGGTTGCACCGTCTATGCAGCCTCGGCTACCGGCAACAAACTCACCAATACCGTTATTTGGGGGAACGACGATGCCGAGTGCATCAATACCAATAACTGGGAGATTGTGACCTCGGCCGCCGACGTCGATGAGTCGGCAGGCAGTTTCGATGTATTCCTCGACCGGGCCAACGCTGCGGTGATGGGACCGCGCTTCGGATTCCCCAGCGACTATGCCGGTGCCGAAAACTATTTTGCCATGGCCGACTTCTCGCTGCCTTCGCTCTCGACGCTCGTCAACCGCGGTACCAATGGCGGTACTCGCAAACTGAATACGACCATCGTGATGAACCCCGACGGTTCGGTACAGAGCTCGACCATCACCACCGATCCCGTGGTGCTCGACGGTTCGGGTAAGGGCTATTATGCCGCACAAAACCAGTGGGGGCGCGAGAATGTACCCGATACCCTCAACGGCAAGTGGCGTATCACCAAAGAGCCCGACACTTACCACATTATTAAACAGGATGGCGTGGACATGATCGACGTGAAGGAGTGGAAAGAGGGTATCATCGATATCGGAGCCTATGAGTACGAGTCGGTATCGCTCACACCCTTCGGTGGTAACATCCTGTATGTGAAGAGTACCGAGACCGTATCGGACAAGGAGAACAACGGTGTGTCGTGGGAACAGGCTACCTCGAACATCTACCAAGCCATACAGGTGCTGTTGCTCAGTCCCAACCAGAAAGACAAGTATATCAAGATTGCTTCGGGCGAATATGTGCCTTACTTGAAGGACGAAGCGGGTGGCTATTCGTTTGTGGTTTCGAAACCCTATGTCGAGAACCTCGGCAACATGACCAAGAGTCTGACCTTCCGGGGTGGCTATCCCGACAACATCACCGGTACCGACGTGACCATGGACAACCTGCGCGATCCGGTTCTGTACCCGACCTATATCCGGGGCAATCGCGACGACTCGAAGCACCTCATGTATATCGACAAGTCGATGGATACTGCCGGCGAGAATGGCGAACAGGCCCCCATATATATAGAAGGTATCACCTTCCTCGAGGGGAATGCCTCCGATGCTACGGGCGAGGGGGCGACCGGTGCCGCCATTTATGCGGGTAACACGAATACGACGATTCGCAACAGCATGTTTGTCTCCAACCGGGCAGCCGGCGAGCAGGGGGCGGCCGTATACCTGAACAAAGGCTACATCTACAACTCGGTGTTCCATACCAACGACGCCTGGGGTATCGCCATGAACGGTTCGGGAAACATCATCAGCAACACCATTGCCGATAATACCCGGGGTGGCCTCTATGCCCGCGGAGCCTCGGCCGCCGACCCGTTGCAGGTCTATAACAATATCTTCTGGCGCAACTATGCCGGTCAGACCCCGTCGGCCAGCGACTTGACCCACCAGATAGACGTCGACAATACTACGCTTTACAGCAATGCGATACAAATCGACGACGAGAGTGCCGAAGTCCCCAATGCCGTCTATGCTTATTGGAATCCCTCGGCTCGCGTCGTGCTGGGCGACAAGGCTGCCAATCTGAACAAGACCTTGAGTTCCGACAACGAAAACATGTCGTATGGTCCTCGTTTCGAGGCTCCCGACGAGTCGGAACCGCTGAACAAGAAATATGGTATACGTCCGGGACGTAAGCTCATCAATACCGGTTTCCGGTACATGGCGGGCGAGACCTATGACAAGGAGGAGAACGACCGCTGGTATACCGACCTCTTTGCCTACTATCCTTTCGGTTCGGTCGAGGAGCCGGTAGCTGCCGGCGATTCGTTGGCCCGCGTGATGTTTGTCGATGCCAGCGGCAGTCGTCGTATTGCCGGTAACAGTATCGACATCGGGGCCTATGAGTACCAGCGGTTGTTCTATCCTAACCTCTATGTAAAGCCCAACGGTTACGGATTGGGCTCGAGCTGGGACGATGCCATGGGCGACTTGCAGGAGGCTGTCTACTCGGCCTACTACTCGGGCGACCCCGAAGAGAGCGGAACCTACGGTACCGTGTGGGTGGCCGGTGGCGACTATGTGTTGCCCACTACCTTGCAATGGATGGCCAATGTGAAGGTCTATGGCGGTTTCAGAGGTACCAACGAGACCTCGATAACCCAACGGCAGGGTCTGCTCGAGGAGAATGCTCCCAACAGTGTCCTCTCGGTTGAGGCCGAGGGTGTGCCGGTAGTCCGCTCGGACAACGACCGCCTGGCCGGAACGATTGTCGAGAACTGGGCCGAGCTGAATGGTTTCCATATCAAGGGGGGCAAGAACAGTCCTGCCGTGATTGCTGCCGACTCGTTTGCCATAACCAACAGTGTCATCTACGACAATGTGAACCCCGACGGGGTGGCCGTCGAGAGCGACGGATTGCTCTACAATGTGCTGTTGCACGACAACGAGGTGGCCTCACATGCCGTCGAGTTGGGCGAACATGGAGCTGCCGTGCATGTGACGGCTGTAGGCGAAGTCGACCAGATTGTGGGCCCGGGTCGGGTCATCAACTCGATCGACGGTACCGCTACGATGGTCGCAGGCGCTCCCTATACACCGCACTATGTGGGAACCTATCTGCCCAATGAGTCGCATCTGCTTTACCAGCTCTCCGACCGGGACGATACTCCGCTCTTCAGCATAGGTGCGTTGCAAGTGCCGGGAGCGAACGGTACGACGGTTATCGACGGCTATACGGTTCCTAAAATCAGGGATGTCGACAGCTATGTCGATATTATCAACCTCTCGACCGATTGCGATGCACTGGGCAATAAGCGCATGCTCGGTCACAAGGCCTTGAGTGCCGACGGGCAGAGACGTCCCGACTATGGTTGCTTCGAAACCTGGAATACGGCCGACAACCTGGTTGTCAACCTGAACGATACCGATTATCCGCGGGCCGGTAGCGTGGTCTATGTGGGCAAGTCTGGCGAGCTGCGCATGACTTCGGCCTTTACACGCACCTTCTCGCCCTCCTTCCTGCTGTTGCGTCATTCGGCCGGATTGCGGGCCGGCAATCATGCCGTATCGCTCTACAATCTGGCTATCGAGCGCGACCTGAATCCGCTCATCGATGCCTCGACCGCCTCGTGGGATATGGTGAGCCTGCCCTTCTCGTTGGCAGTCGGTGGAGGGTCGTTGCAAAACGGCGTTACTATCGACGGCAATCCCGTCGAGGCCATACAGGCATCCGACGCGGTGAACGACAATGGTGGACAACAGTTGTATCTCTACCAATACGACGGAGCCAAACGGGCCGAGGATTTGTATAGTGCCGTAGCTCCTCAAAACAGCAAATACTGGACCTTCGAAAATAGTCAGATAGGCGCCAACGTGGGTTACCTCATGGCTATCCCTGTGGCAACCGATGCGGTGACCGTGCGCTTCACCAAGTCTTCATCGGCTCTGCCTGTTTATGAAGAGACGGCCAGTGGAGCGAAGAGTCTGCTCTTGCGGCAATACAATCTGAAGAATGTGGTGAACGGGCGTCCTCAGTTTACCTATAAGGAGAACATGGGCTGGAACCTCTTCGGTATTCCGTATCTCTGCTCCTACACCAGCGAGCAGATGAGCATCGACCACATTCTCTACTCGTATGATTCGGCAGCCCGCAGCTTCGTCGCCTTGAACTCGTGGGAGGGCAACACGATAGCTCCCTTCTCGGCTCTCTTCACCCAGACGGCAACTCTGCTCGAGTCGGAAGAACTGACCTTGGACAAACCCGCCATTCCGCTGACTACCTCGCCGGCACCGCACGGCCTCCGGCTGAGCATATCGGGCAACAACCCGGCGGCCGGCAGCGACTGTGTATCGCTTGTAGCCGATGTGATAGACGATGAGCCTATGGACTTCGACATGAGCAACGATGCGTTGAAGATGATGAGCTTCGACCTGCGGGTACCCCAGATTTACGTCTACAATGCCGACGGGGTGCGGTTTGCCCACACCCAGACGGCCGATGTCGAGGGCGAGACTCCGCTGGGAGTTTATACCGGCGAGGCCGGCGTCTACGAGATAGCTTTGACCGACGACTCGGACCTCGACCGTTACGAGCAGGTAATCCTGACCGATCACGTCATCGGCTCCAAGGTCGACCTGAAGAGGGCTTCGTATAGCTTTACCGTCGACGATAAGGCCGAAGAGACCGGGCGCTTCACACTCACCTTCGGCAAGCTGGATGACGAGATGCTTTCGCCCAGCTTCTATTCGCCCGAAAAGCGGCGGTTGCGTGTGGTGAACCTCCAAGGCGGTGAGACGATACGTGTCTACGATACGTTGGGCCGTCAGCAAGTGGTACGTCAGGCCGCCGGTGCAACCGACGAGTTTGAAATCGAGTCGGGTGTTTATGTGATACGGATTGGACAGAAAAATCCGGTTAAGGGGAAAGTGGTGGTGAAATAGACCGATGGGTCTATTACACCCTTAACCGGCTGAAAAACGATAAGAAACGAAAGGCGTGGAATCGACTTCCACGCCTTTCGTTTCTTTATGCCTGTTTATAAATAGGATTAAATTCGAAATCAGGCAATAATCAATTCGATACCGGCCTCTTCGATACTCTTGGCAATCGAGGGCGAGATGCCCGAATCGGTAACGATGACATCGACCTGGTCGAGGGTGCAGATTTTTCCGAAACCCCGTTTGCCGAACTTGGACGAGTCGGCCAGTACGATGGTGCGCAGCGAAGCGGCAATCATGCGTTGGTTGAGTCGGGCCTCGTCGATGTTCGATGTGGTGAGCCCGTAGTCGAGGTCGATGCCGTCGACACCCATGAAGAGCTTGGAGCAGGTGAGGTTGTCGAAGGCGTGAGTGGCCAGGTCGCCAATCACCGAGAAGGAGCTTTTGCGCAGCGTTCCGCCCAATTGAATCACGTGAACGTGTTCGAACCGGTTGAGCAGGATCGATACGTTGAGCGAGGCTGTGACTACAGTCAGGTTCAAGTCGTCGGTAATCTCCTCGGCAAAGGCATAGACGGTGCTACCCGAGGCCACGATAATCGAGTCGTTGGGGTCGACCAGTTTAATGGCTTTGTGGGCGATACGTCGCTTGGCATCGCTGTTGATGCGCTCTTTGATGTGGATATTGATGTCGGCCGTATGGGGATTTACCGGGCTGGCACTCCCGTGCGTACGAAACAAAAGTTTTTTTTCTTCCAGCAGTTTCAGGTCTTTTCGTATGGTAACGGGGGTTACGTCCAGTTCGCGGGCGATATCCAGAACCTTTACAAATCCTTGGGAATTGAGCTTGTCGAGAATGTATTTGTGTCGTTCTGCAATACTGAGCATATATATTATATAATGTATTTATACGACAAATATAAAATTTATTTGAATAAAGCCCAAATAATATAGATAAATATTTTTGAAAACGAAATGAAATATCTTTGAAACGAAAACGAAACGAAAAATATACACATATTTTCTTGTTTTATCTATCTTTTTTTATTTTCTTTGTATCACGAAAAGAAAGTAGAATCGCGAAGGTTGATAAGAAATCAAAAATTGAAAGATAAGAAAATGAAACGTAAGGGCTTGATAAAAGAGATGGCCGAGGAAAAGAGACCATGGGATTTGTTGGTGATAGGAGGCGGAGCTACCGGGCTGGGCGTGGCAGTCGATGCGTCGAGTCGGGGGTATCGCGTTTTGTTGGTCGAACAGCACGACTTTGCTAAAGCCACTTCGAGCAGAAGTACGAAGCTGGTTCACGGCGGGGTGCGCTATTTGCAGCAGGGCGATGTGTCTATGGTAATCGAGGCCTTGCACGAGCGTGGTCGCTTGTGGCGTAATGCGCCGCATCTGGTGAAAGACATGCGTTTCATTATAGGCAATTATCGTTGGTGGGAGCAGCCGTTCTACACGATTGGGTTGTGCTGCTACGACTTCCTGGCCGGCCGGCTGGGTTTGGGACGTTCGTTGCCGCTGTCGAAGAAACAGACGTTGAAGGAGCTGCCGGGTCTGCTGCACGACCACCTGCGCGGCGGTGTGGTATATCACGACGGACAGTTCGACGATTCGCGCATGGCCATTACGCTCATGCAGAGTGCTGCCGATCACGGAGCCGTGTGCATCAACTATATGAAGGTGATTTCGCTGCTCAAGGATCCTTCGGGCAAGATTCGGGGGGCCGTTCTGGAGGATACGCTCGAGGGCGGTACCTACGAAGTGAATGTGAAAGGGGTGGTCAATGCCACCGGCGTGTATGTCGACGACATCATGCAGATGGACAAGCCCGAGAGCCGCAAGAAGGTACGCCCCAGTCAAGGGGTGCATATCGTGGTCGATGCCGCCTTTCTGGGTGGAGAGTCGGCCCTGATGATTCCCAAGACCCGCGACGGCCGGGTGCTCTTCGGGGTGCCTTGGCACGGCAAGGCGGTGCTGGGTACGACCGATACGCCGCTCAATGAAAATTCGCTCGAACCCAAACCGCTCGACGAGGAGATTGATTTCATTCTCGACCAAGCCGGACAATACCTCACCCGCAAGCCCAAACGCAGCGACGTGCTGTCGGTCTTTGCCGGTCTGCGTCCGTTGGCTGCACCCTCGCACAGCGATTGCAAAAAGACGAAAGAGATTTCGCGCAACCACAAGATATATGTTTCCGATTCGGGCATGCTCACCATTACCGGCGGCAAGTGGACTACTTACCGGCAGATGGCCGAGGATGCGGTCGATAAGGTGGCCGAACTGATAGGGCTCGAACGTCGCCCGTGCGTGACGTGCAAGATGAGGCTGCACGGCTATCGCGAGCAGGTAGACCGCTCGACGTGGGACTACGTCTATGGAAGCGATGCCGACAAGATAGCCGCCATGATTGAGAATGATGCTTCGCTGGGCGACCTGCTCCATATCGGTTACACCTTCCGGGTGGCTCATGTGGTGTGGGCCGTGCGTGAAGAGATGGCGCAGACTGTCGAGGATGTATTGGCCCGCCGGGTGAGAGCCCTCTTTATGGATGCCCGCGCCGCTATCGACATGGCACCCCGGGTGGCCTCGATCATGGCTCGCGAGATGGGTAAGGACCGACGGTGGGAGGCCGACCAGGTCGAAGCCTTTACCCGTTTGGCGAAAAACTATATTTTGGCATGATTGCCTGGAAGAAAGAAGGATAGAGAATAAAAAAGATAGAGGATAATATGTTGAAGTTGTTCAGACCGGCTCCCGTCATCGACCCCCTTCCCAAGGAAAAGGTCGACAAGGAGTACAAGAAGTTGAGATGGCAGGTGTTCCTCGGTATATTCATCGGGTATGCCGGCTACTATCTGGTACGCAAGAACTTCTCGATAGCCATGCCGGCTCTCGAGGAGATGGGTTTCGACAAGGCCGATTTGGGTTGGGCTCTGTCGGCAGTTTCGATAGCCTACGGCATCAGCAAGTTTGTGATGGGAACCGTCTCCGATCACAGCAATGCGCGGGTGTTCATTCCGCTGGGTCTGGTCGCTTCGGCGGTGATAATGACCGTCATGGGTCTTATTCCTTGGAGTGTCGGTTCGCTCTCCATACTTTTTATGTTCTGCATCTTGTTTGTAAACGGTTGGGTGCAAGGTATGGGTTGGCCTCCGTGCGGACGGGTGATGGTGCATTGGTTCTCGGCCCGCGAACGTGGCGTGAAGATGTCGATTTGGAATGTAGCTCATAATATAGGTGGTGCGGTGATGGCCCCGTTGGCTGTCTTCGGTATCACCCTTTTTGGTAATTGGACCGGCGCATTCTACTTCCCGGCCATCGTAGCCGTGGGGGTAGCGGCCATAGCCTATCTGCTGGTACGCGACACTCCACAATCGTGCGGTCTGCCTCCCATCGAGCTTTATAAACCCGATGAGTGTATGCAGGCCTATTCGGCCGAACAGGAGAAGGAACTCTCTACCCGTGAGATTCTGTTTGGTCATGTGTTCAATAACAAGCTGTTGTGGGTCATTGCCTTTGCCAATGCCTTCATCTATTTTGTGCGTTACGGTGTACTCGACTGGGCGCCGATGTATCTCGAGCAGGTGAAACACATGGATTTGGCCAACAGCAGTTGGTCCTATTTCGCTTTCGAGATTGCCGGCATTTTTGGTACGATACTCTGCGGCTGGCTCTCCGACAAGGTCTTCAAGGGTCGCCGTTCGCCGGTAACCATTATCTATATGCTGTTGGTGATGGTCGCCGTCTACGTCTATTGGAACAGTGCCTCGGCTACGGTGACCAATGTGGCCATGGCCGCTATCGGATTTCTCATTTACGGCCCGGTGATGCTGATCGGTGTCTCGGCTCTCGACCTGGTTCCGAAGAAAGCCGCCGGTACGGCTGCCGGGTTCACCGGTCTCTTCGGGTATCTGCTGGGCTCGGCCGTCTTTGCCAACATCGGCATGGGCTATATCTTCGAGCACTTCGGCTGGGATGGAGGTTTCTTCCTGCTGCTGGGGGCCTGTGCCGTTACGGTGGTGCTGATGCTGTTTTGCAAAGAGGATAGGGCGGTGAACCGTCGATAACCCCGATAGCCGGAGAGTTGGTTCCGGCCGCTTTTCGGGACGATATAAGGAAACTTCAAAAACCTAATAAAAACCATAAATCAAAAGAATTATGAATTTACTAACAAACACACTGCACAGAAGATGGGCTTGCCTGCTGGTGGCTATCATCTTGATGTCTGGTCTACAGATGTTTGCTCAGTCTGGAGGTGGTAATTCGCTGTCCGGTAAGGTGGTCGACAAGTATGACCAACCCATTATCGGGGCCGTAGTCAAGGTTGCCGGAACCTCTATCGGGCGTTCGACCGATGTGGACGGAGCTTTTACTATGAAAAACGTACCCTCCGATGCGACCCTCGAGGTCACTTCTATCGGTTATGAAAAACAGAATGTTTCGGTCAACGGCAAGAACTTTGTTCTTATCAGGATGAAAGATGCCGATCAGCTGCTCGACGAGGTGGTTGTGGTGGGCTACGGTACCCAGAAGAAGGTGAACCTGACGGGAGCCGTGGGAACCATCAGCGCCAAGGAGATTAACGCCCGCCCGGTGAGCAACGTGGCCATGGCCTTGCAGGGTGCCGATCCTTCGTTGAACTTGACGATGCAGTCGGGGCGTTCCAGCGGTGGTTACGATATGAATATCCGCGGTGTATCGTCTGTCTCTACGTCCAATACCCCGCTGATTATGGTCGACGGTGTGGTGACCGAGCTGAATATGGTCAACCCCAACGACATCGAGTCGGTTTCTATTTTGAAAGATGCTTCGGCTGCCGCCATCTATGGTGCTACCGCGTCGAAAGGTGTTGTACTTATTACGACAAAGACGGGTGCCGACCAGGCCGGCAAAGCTACGGTAAGCTTCAACGGCCGGTTCGGTTGGTCGCAGAATACGACATCGACCGACTATATGACCTCGGGTTACGATCAGGTAAGTCTGGTCGACAAGGCCTACTACTCGCAATATGCTACCAACTTTACCAACTATACGGCCGAGGAGATGCAGATGCTTTATGAGCGTCGCAACGACAAGACCGAGAATCCCGAGCGTCCCTGGATTGTCCTGCAGGACGACGGTTCGTACCGCTACTATGCCAACTTCGACTGGTATCACTACCTCTTCCGCAAAACCCGTCCGCAACAAGAGTATAACCTCTCGATACGAGGTGGAAATGACCGGGTGAAATATTTCGTGAGCGGCCGGTACAACCGCGAGGAGGGTATCTTGAACGTAACCCCCGATACCTACGACACCTATTCGACCCGCGCCAAACTCGATGTGAAGGTTAAACCTTGGTTGCGTTACTCGACCAATGTCAACTTCTTCTCCTCGTCCTATAAATATAGCGGTCTTGCTACCATCAACTCGACCCTGATGGAGGTCGACAAAACCTTGATGGCTTCGTGGCCGGCCAAGACTCCCGAGGGGCTGCCGGTCTATGCCGAAACTCATGCCAACACTACCCTCAACGGTGCCGGTCCATATTTGGTCGACGACCGTTCGCACCATCAGAACAACCAAAAGTATATTATCATAGGCAACCGCTTCGACATCGATATTTTCAAAGACCTCGTCTTGACGGTCGATTACAGCTACAAATACCGCAACCGTCTCAACTCGGTGCGTAACTACAACCTGCACTACTCCAACAAACAGGGCGAGGAGAAGACCATCATTACCGGTAACTTCAAGGATTTCTATCGTGAAAATCACTACGAGACCAACGAGCACAACTTGAATGCCTATGCTACCTATACCCACACCTGGAACAAGGCGCATAACTTTAAGGCTCTGGCCGGTTATCAGTATCGTGGCTCTCGCGACACCTATTTGCAGTTGATGCAGCTGGCTCTGTTGAGCGAGAACATGTCGACCTTTGCCAACGCTACGGGTGATATTACTCGTGCTCAAACCATCTCCGAATGGCGTAACAGCGGTTTCTTCGGTCGTGTGAACTACGATTACAAAGGCCGTTATCTCTTCGAAGCCAGTGCCCGTTACGACGGTTCGTCGCGTTTCCGCAGCGATCACCGCTGGGTGTTCACCCCCTCGGCATCGGCCGGCTGGCGCATCAGCGAGGAGAGTTTCTGGGAGCCTATCAAAGATGTAGTCGACAATGCCAAGATTCGCCTCTCTTACGGTAAACTGGCCAATCAAGACACCGATGCTTATTCTTATATCGAGGAAATCTCTACCGGCAATACGATGAGCTATACGCTCGACGGTACCTCGAAATTGCAATATGCCAGTGTATCCAATCCCAAAACCAGTTACTTGACTTGGGAGACCATCGCTACCTGGAACGTGGGCCTCGACTTGTCGTTCCTCGACAATCGATTGAATTTCACCGGCGACTATTTCATTCGTGATACCGAGGGCATGTTGGGTAAATCGATTGTATTGCCCGGTGTCTTTGGGGCGGTAGAACCCGATGAGAACTGTGCCAACCTGCGCACGAAGGGTTGGGAACTTGCTGTGGGCTGGAACGACTCGTTTGCATTGATGGGCAAGCGTTTCAATTATAGCATTTCGGCTACATTGGGCGATAACAAAACGGTTATTACCAAGTATAACAACCCCGAAAAGAACTTGACCGACATCTACGAAGGTATGGAGTGGGGTGAAATTTGGGGTTATCGTGTAGCCGGCTTGTTCGCTACCGACGAAGAGGCTGCCGAATATACCTCGCGGGTAAACCAGGATGCTGTGAATACTCGTATCCTCACCGATAAAGTCGATCCTTACTACCGTGCCGGCGACTTGAAGTTTATTGACCTCGACGGCGACAATGTCATCAGCAAGGGTGACGAGACTGCCGACAGCCCGGGTGACCGTGAGATTATCGGTAACGAAACTCCTCGTTACTGCTACAGTTTCCGTTTGGGTGCCGACTGGAACGGATTCGATATTTCGGCTTTCTTCCAGGGTGTAGGCAAGAGAGACTGGTACCCCGATTATCTCTCGACCGGTTTCTGGGGTCCCTATGCACGCGCATTCACGAGCTTTATCCCGGCCAACTTCATGGACCAGTGCTGGTCTGAGGAGAATCCCAACGGATACTTCCCCCGTTTCCGTGGTTATCAGACTTTTGCTTCCAGTCAGCTGGGCGTGGCCAACGACCGCTATCTGCAAAATGCCTCTTACCTGCGGTTGAAAAACCTCACCATCGGTTATACCTTGCCGGTATTGAAAAAAGTCTTTACCAGATTGCGTGTCTATTTCACGGGTGAAAACTTGTGGTACTGGTCGCCGATGAAGAAGCATACCCTCTATATCGACCCCGAGGCTGCCGGACAGAACGACGGTACCGGTATGGCATACAGCTACTCGCGTAACTTCTCGGTGGGTGTGGATATTACATTTTAACGATTAAAACAGAACGACGATGAAAAAGTTTTTATATATATCCAGCGTGTTGATCGGAGCCGCTTTGTTCGGCTGTACCGATTTGGATTTGATTCCCGAGGATACGGTTACACCCGAGTCTTATTTCTCGAACGAAACGGAGTTGCGCCTGTGGACCAATGCCTACTATGCCATGCTCCCCGATGCCGACGATCTTAACGACATGTGTGCCGACGATGTGGTAAAGAATATCCTTTCCGATGTCCTTTTGGGCAACCGGCTTCCGGCCACCGAGGGCGGCTGGAATTGGGGCGACCTGCGCAAAATCAATTTCTATTTCCAACATTGCGGAAACTGTGACGACATAAATGCCCGCAACCACTACGACGGTTTCTCCTATTTCATGCGTGCCTTCTTCTATTACGAGAAGGTACAACGCTATGGCGATGTGCCTTGGTACGACGAGGTAATCGGGTCGAAAGACAACGAACTTCTCTTCAAGGCCCGCGATTCGCGCAAGGTGGTGATGGCTCATGTCATGGCCGATCTCGACTCGGCAATCAACAAACTGCCCGAGGCTCACACGCCTTACGAGGTGAACAAGTGGACGGCACTGGCCTTGAAGTCGCGTGCCGCCCTGTTCGAGGGTACTTTCCGCAAATATCACAACCTGGGCGACTGGGAAGAGATGTTGCAACTCTCGGCCGATGCTTCGCTCGAACTGATACAGAAAGGCGGTTACTCGCTCTATAAAGAGGGTAGCACTCCTTACCGCGACCTCTTTGCCAAACTCGAGGCTCCCGCCGAGGAGATTATCCTGGGCCGCCGGTACAGCACCGAGCTCTCTATCCTGCACAACACGCAGTGCAACTCGATGACCGGCAACCAGCGGGTATCGTTCACCAAACGCTTTGTCGACCACTACCTCATGGCCGACGGCTCGCGCTACACCGATATTCCCGGGCATGAGAAGAAACAGTTTGTCGACGAGGTGACCGGCCGCGACCCGCGTCTGGCGCAAACCATCTTGACACCGGGTTATGTGCAGATGGGTACTGAGAAAGAGATGATCAATACCTTGTCGAAATACACCTTGACCGGCTACCAGTATATCAAGTTCGTGATGGAACCCAAATACGACCAGTCGAACAAGTCGCCCATGTATTACCCGCTCTTCCGCTTGGCCGAGGTTTACCTCAACTATGCCGAGGCCAAAGCCGAGCTGGGCACCCTCACGCAGAACGACCTCGATATTTCGGTCAACCTCTTGCGTGACCGCGTGGGCATGCCGGGCATCGACCTGGCGGAGGCCAACAACAACCCCGACTCCTACCTGATGGCCGACGTGACGGGCTATCCCAACGTGACGAAGAGCAACATGACCGGTGTAATCCTGGAGATTCGCCGCGAGCGCACCGTCGAGCTCTGTCTCGAAGGTTTCCGCCAGTGGGATATGTTCCGTTGGAAAGAGGGAAAACAGTTTACTCACGAGTTCCATGGCGTCTATTTCCCCGGTGTGGGTAAATACGACCTCAACGGTGATGGGCGCAATGAAACAGCTCTTTGGAAAGACGAACCTGTATCGGGTTTGGGATTGACCAAATATCAGTTAGGAGTTGATTTCTTCCTTACCAACGATACCGAAGGCTATATGTGGCCTCATAAAGATGTGAAACGTACCTGGGACGAAGACCGCGACTACCTGTGGCCTATCCCCACCGAAGAACGTGTGAAAAACCATAATCTCACGCAGAACCCGGGCTGGGACGACGGTCTGTCCTTCTAAACCATCACGGAGAGAAGGAGATTGTACAGTCTCTTTCTCTCCGGTTACAGTTCAATAATTAACAATAAATCTAATCTAAAACAAAGTGGTTATGAAACGAAAATTGACTTCTTGCCTGCTTGTTGCAGGATTTATGTTGGCATCGGTGCCCGGCGCATGGGCCACGACCTACTTTATCAAGCCCGACGGGTCGGATATGAACGACGGCACGTCTTGGGAACAGGCGATTAGCTATGACTTTTTCGCCGAGAACATGGAAAACGGGAACTTTGCCGACGGCGACGTGTTCTGCTTTGCCGGTGGTGTCTACAAACTCTCTTCGCCCGATTTCGACGAGTATCTGTCGGTAAACCGCAGTGTAACTTTCCTGGGTGGTTTCGACCCCAACAGTACGGGAACGAACACCGATATTACCTATCCTTCGCCCTACGAGACCGTGATTTCGGGCGGTATCGAGAGCGATGAGGCTGCCGTGCCCGGCAACCGCACTCACTTGTGGTATATGGAGCGCAAAGACGGCGACCAGCCTGTGCGCATCAACGTGACGGTGAAAGGTTTTACCTTCAAACACGCTTTCCGCAACTACGACAGTGCCAGTAATTATAAAGGGGCGGTGATGGTGTTCAATACCGATTTGGATATGCAATGGTGTAACTTTATTCAAAATGGAGCCGCCTTTGTCGGAACATCGGGTTTGACACTTGTTGCTTCTGAGGCAAATATCTCTGATTGTGTCTTTTCAGAAAACTTTTCTAGTGAGAAGGGTGCTGCCTTAGGATTGTTTATAAGCTCGGCTTATGCAGGAGATGAATATCTGACGCAAGCTGTGGTTCAACGTTGCCAGTTTACCGATAATTATTTTACGACCGACTATTATCCTGAAGATAAATATGGCGAAGACGGTAAACCGGCTTATACCAATAAACTTCGCGGAACGGCAATCTTTTTGGGTAGTGAAGACGAGCGTCTCCGCCTCTATTTGGTGAACAGTTTGGTTGCCGACAACTATACCGAAGGATTTGGTGTTATAATGGGCTATCCCGGAACGACGATGTATATGATTTCCAATACAATCGCTAATAAAGATTATACCGCTGCACAAGAAACTCGTACGGTTTCCGCTAATAAAAATGCTACAAAGGATGTAGGCCGCGGTTTGGGGGTAATGAGCTATGGCGGATACAATTATATGGCGAATAATTATATTGTGAATGGTGTTTTAGGCGAATCCGCAGCTTCTAATCCTGCTATATTAATGAGCCGTAGTGGAGCTACCCGTCCCGGCAAATGGTACAGCGGCGGTTACAACCTCTCCGGTACGGCTTGGTATTGCACCACCTGGGCCTCGCCGAGAGACCGCACGCAAGACCCCTCGGTTCAAGACGACCATGACGACGGTACGGGCACAATCGTACAAGGAACTTATCTCTATTTGAGTGATACGGACGACGAATCGTTCACCTATGCCGATGTCTTCGGCGACAATACCTTCGGCGATAACGGCGGTTTCAGCCAGACTTTGGCTCCGGTTTCGCCCGTGAAGAGCTTGACGCTCGACGAGCTGAATGCCCTGAAGACCAAATGGAAATTGCCCGAGAATATCGACCTCACGGTTGACCAACGCGGTTTCAAACGTGCCTCGACCACTTGCGTAGGTTCGTATGATGCCGATGCTACCTCGGGTATTGCCGATGTAATCGCTGCCGACCGTCTGTCTGTCTGCACGCTGGGCAACGGCCTCTTCCGGGTAAACGGTGCCGAAGCCGAAGCTACGGTTTACAACCTGAGCGGTAACGTAGTGAAGGTGGTTCCGGCCGATGAGGTAATCGATCTCTCTTCGCTCGCCAAGGGTGTGTATATCATTCATGTCGATGGCGAAGCCTTCAAAGTGATTAAATAATAAGAATCTTTAATTAAGTAGTTTTTTCATCGGGTATGCTGCCGGTGTTTTGCCGGCAGCATATCTTTCTCAAAACGGTTGTCAATGCCATGATTTGTCGTGCCATGAAGATAAGTAAATGCCTGTTTTTGCTTTTGGCCCTTGTGACCGGTAATGCGTTTGCTTCGGTTACCTGGAAAGTGTGGAATACCGAATATCGGGTAGACACCACGTTTCATGCCCAAATAGGGCCCGGAACGACCCAGACCTCGTTGTTGCTCACAGGCCCCGATACCACCTTGACGGTATTTTATCTGACGGTCGACCTTACCAATCCCTATGTCGATATACGCACGGTGTGCGCCAAAGACCATCTGGCCGGAGCACAGACCGTGACCGATATGGCCGAGAGTCACAGCGTCGAGGGCGAAAGCCTCTATTTTGCCGGTATCAACGGCGGTTTCTTCGCCATGTCGGGGAAAGCCAACGACGGCAAGACCAGCATCGTGGGGCGGCCTCACCATGCCACCGTGGCCGAGGGTGAGATTTTCCGCACATCTACCTCGTCGATTTGCCGCCACTTTGGCATCACGGCCGACAAGGTCCCTTACCTGAGCAACGCCTCGGTCGATTTCACGGGAACCATCACATCGGCTACTCAATCTTATGAAATTTCGGGCGTGAATGTCGACGCCGCAAACAACAAACTGATACTTTATACCGATAAAATGCCGGGGCAAGTCACCCAGGTGACGAGCAACTCGTTCCCGCTCTATTACGAGATTGCCCTTTTGCCCAAATCGGGCGAGAATCTGGTGCCCGGCAAACCTTGCAAAATGAAAGTCTCGGGCTCGTGGGCCCGGGGTACCAACATGGCCGTGCCCGACGGCGGCTATGTCATCAGCGGGAAAGGCATGTCGGGAGTCTTTATCCAAAGCCTGAACGATGGCGATGAGGTAGAGGTATACCTGCCCATGTCGTTCGATGGCGAGGAGGTGCCGGTCGACAATCTGGTGACCGGCAATCCCAAGATACTGGGGAACGGTACCGTACTCGATACCGAGGACGAGCGGAAGGATGCCGTAGAGTGGCACCCGCGCACCTCGATCGGATACAGCCGGGATAAAAAGACATTGATTATGCTCGTCTGCGACGGGCGCACGTCGGTGTCGCGTGGTGTACGCACCCGCGAGCTGGCCGACCTCATGCGCTATGCCGGGGCTTACGAAGCCTTGAATCTCGACGGCGGCGGTTCGAGCACACTATATACCAGCATGCTGGGGGTGCGCAATCACCCCAGTTCCAACGGTGTGCAGCGCCAGGTGGGCGATGGCGTCTTTGTGGTCTCCACTGCGCCCAAGTCGATTTATATCGGAGGCATCGGCTTTGCTACGCCTCCGCACGTGCTGGCCAAGGGCGAGGAGTATACCCCCGAGGTATACGGTTATAACGCATACGGCCTATTGATAAGTACCGAAGTGACCAACTATACCCTCACCTGCGACGAGGGTATCGGGCACATCACCTCCGACGGCAAGAGCTTTGTGGCCGACGGCAGCGGCAAGGGCAAAATCTATGCCCGCACCCCGGCCGGCTATACTTGCGAGATGGAAATCTCAATCCGCGAGAATATCGAGGACCTCTATTTCCGGCTCGACTCGGTCATCAACGATTGCCACTACCGCTACCCGGTCGAGGTATTTATGACCAACCTCAAAGGCGAGGAGGTATCGATAGCTCCGCAAATGCTTTCGTGGCGCAGCTCCGACGAACAGGTGGCAGTGGTTGAGGAAGGCGTTTTGAGAGGCCTCGCGAGCGGTGTGGCCGAGGTTTACGGCTCGATGTCGGGATTTACCGATACGCTGCTGGTGAAAGTACAGGAGCCTGTGCGCCACTGCATGAACCTGAACGACGGTTCGGCCGACTGGATGCGGGTGTCGTTCGTGACATCGGCCGGGTTCAAGAATACCTCGGTTACCAATTCGGTCGACAAGGGGCTGGAACTCTCGTTCCTCTACAACAGTCCTTCGGCCAAGACCATCACCCTGTCGGGCAATATCCCGTTGTACAGCTTGCCCGATACGCTGCGCATACATGTCAATCCCGGCGAAGCCCGAATGAAGAGCCTCTCCTGCACGTTGCGGACCCCGTCGGGGACGCATACCGTCGACCTGCCTGTTCCGGCAGTGGGGCGGGAGAGTGTGGCCGATATTGTTTTCCCCGATGCGCTGGGCGAGACTATCGATATGGCCAACTATCCCATCACGCTGTCGTATCTGACCCTGGGCTTGGATATGAATACCTTGGGCGAGACCTATCACATGACGATTCCCGCCGTAGAGGTAATCTATAATTATTACAACGAAAATGCGTCCGGTATCGAGTCGGTGGCAAATGCCGGTCTCGCCTGGACGGTCGAGGGGCGCACGGTGCTGCTGGGCCGCACCGCCGACCGCATCGAACTGTATAACGTCGGTGGCGGGCTGGTGGCTTTGGCCCGGGAGAGCGACCGCATATCGGCTCCCGGCGTGGGCCTCTATGTGGTGCGTGTGGTAAGCGACGGCCAATCTGTTTCGCAGAAAATATGGATAACGAAATAATATGGGCAAAAATATGAAGAAAAGATTTTTAGGATTGCTGATAAGCTGCTGTTTTGCCTCGGTGCTCGTGGCTGCGCCCGTTTATCGAATGGGCTCGTACAATATACGAGGCAAAAACGATAGCGATACGGGCGACAAGTCGTGGGACGTGCGCAATGTATACGTGGTCAAGAATATCGTAGACCACGATTTCGATGTGATAGGTCTCCAAGAGAACAGTACCGACATGCTGCCCGATCTCGAAGAACTGCTGGGCGATGCCTATGCCAACCATTCGTGGGGTGCAGGCTCGGCCTCGGACAACCGCTCGGGCACACACACGACCGTTGTCTATAAAGCCGACAAGTTCACTTTGCTCGACAAGGGACAGTTCTTCCTGGCCGAGGACCCTACTGCTCCGGGGTTGCCGTTCGATACGGCCGTGCGGCGAATTACCGTATGGGTGAAACTGCAAAATAAGGAAACGGGCGAAATCTTTTTCTATTTTTCTACTCATCTCGACCATAAGGGAGAATTTGCCCGGGCCGAGACTGCGCGCCTGAATGTGCGCAAGATGCAGGAGATAGCGGGCGACTATCCCGCTTTTATCGTAGGCGATTTCAATGCCTATTATGACGAGAAAGCTATGTATAACACATTTAATGCTTATTTTAATGATAGTCGCAAGACGACACAATCTGCTCCGGTAGGGCCGGGTGCCACGTTTGGACCGTGGGACCCGACTCTTTCGGGCGGTGAGCCTATCGACTATGTCTTTTGCAATCGCGTGAATGTGTTGTCCTATGAAACGATAACCGAGGATTTCGGGCGGGGAGTCACCCCTTCGGATCACCTGCCTATCCTCATTACTTGTACCTTACAGGAGGGTGCCGAGGCCGGCAAGTGGTATGTGAGTGCTTCGGCTTCGGGTGCGGGCGACGGCTCGAAAGAGGCTCCCTTCGCTTCGTTGCAGGAGGCTCTCGATGCGGCTTCGAAACAAGATACCATTTATATGACCGCGGGGACCTTCTATCCCGTGGAGGCGGGTTCGCTCACGGGGCGTCAGGCCACGATGAATGTCTCGACGGGGGTCTACATTCGGGGTGGATACAATGCCGATTTCTCGGCCGTGACGGGCAAAACCGTCTTGTCGGGCGATTTGGGTCATAACGATGTAATCGACGAAACGGGGCGTATTGTCTCGGGAACCGAAGAGAATGCCTGCCATGTGGTGACGGTGGCCGACTCGTGTTTCCTCGATTTGGGGAATGTAGAGATTTCGGGCGGCTATGCCGACTTGTCGGGCTCCAACAGTGGCGGAGCCATCTATTCAGAGGGGATAGACCTTGTGCTGCGCGATGTGTGCCTGACCGACAACTACGCCTCGGGATATGGCGGTGCCGTATACACCAGAGGCAACCTCACGGCCGAGCGTACGACCTTTGCCCGCAATCGGTCGGGATTGCAAGGCGGAGCTTTCTATTTGATGTCTCCCGGCTGGCGCACCGACATAGACCACTCGTATTTCGAGCAGAACCGGTCGGTGCAAGGCAGTGCCGGCTACTCCGACGGCGTGGTGCTCTCTCGGGTGAGAGGCAACACATTTGCCGGTAACGTGAGCAACCGCAACGGGGTCTATACCCAAACAGGTTCCTCGATATATATGAACAGTGTTTTTGTCAACAATACTTTTGTCAACAATCGGTTGACAGCCACGAGCAACGCCCTCTCCGACAAGTCGAACGGCGGGGCGGCCATCTATTTCAATGCCGCGTCGGGGGCTCTCAACCTGGTCAACAATACCATCACGGGCAACACCGACTCGTGCTACACGAGCAGCGGTACCCCCTCGGCCAACTTCAACGGTTCGGCCGTTCATGTCATGGCCGGTAGTGTGAAGCTGGTCAACAACATCATTGCCGGCAACTTCTCGTCGGCTGCCGAGGCCGGCGAGGTCTATCTGGGAACTTCGGCCAAGCTGATGACCTCGACCTACAACCTCTACGGTGCTGCCGACCGGATGAACATCACGGCTAAAACGCGCGATATGGTATGTTCCAGCTACGACCGCAGCGTGCAGGACCTGAACGGCATGCTTCACAGCGAAGTGGTCGACGGCAAGCTGTGCCCCATATTGACCGATAACGGTGGCCATGCGCCTACGGTGCGGGTGCTGTCGGTCGCTTGCGGCAACAACAATCTGAACGTGCTGAAAGCTGCCTCTCTGCGCGAATCGTCTTTCTATATCGACATCGACGGCAACGGTAAGTATACCGACCAGTTGACGGTCGACGGCCGGGGTGTGGAGCGCAACACGAGCGGCTCGATGGTGGGTGCCTATGAGTATACCGGCGAGTCGGGAATAGAGGCGGCCTCGAGCGACAGTGGTCTCGACCTTTATGTATCGGAGAATCGGCTTTATGTATTGTCCGAAAATTCGTCGGCAAGCTACGCAATATATACCGCATCGGGCAGTTTACAAATCGAAGGCGAAGCGGTGCCGGGTACTCCGGTCGACCTTTCGTCGTTGCCCGCCGGTGTGTATGTGGTGTATGTCCACGACCGGGCCGGACAGGTAAAAGTGATTAAAGTATTGATAAACGAATAGTTAATTGTAAACAGGTAAAACAAGATGAAAAGGTTTGGTAAAGATTGCAAGTATTGGCTCTGGTGCGTGATTGTGGCACTGGGTGTTACATCGTGCAGCGGAAATGACGAACCGGGTGGAACAGGCAACAACACGCCCTCCTACCCGGTAACTATCGACACGACGTCGGTATTGGTGCAGCGCATCCTGAGTCGTACCGACTTGGTGACGAAAGTAACGCGGGTGACGACCGAAGAGCGTTTCCCCGGGCTGGTGCTTTCGGAGATTGACTTCAACACGGCCAAGGCCCGGCAACATGCCTATGTGGCCGAGGTCGATTTGTCGAAACTGACCATTGCCACCACTACACCCTATGGCGAGGTGAACGTGATGCCTACCCGGGTGAACACGATTCCCGAGCAGGCCAAGTATCTCGAGAACTCGGGCCGTCGGGTACATGTGGCGGTGAACGGTGGCTTTTGGGTATACAAAAAGGCTTCGGACGGAGAGATTACGCTCATCAAGCCCAAGGAGCTCTTTTGGAAAGACGGTTATCCGTTGAGCGACTGGTGGCAAGACCCCAATCACGAGTTTACCGTCTATATGACGCGCGACGGCAGTGTCGACATCGACGTGGCCAGCAACGTGGTCAAGCGCAGTGCCGAGATTTATCAGGCATTGGGCGGTCTGGGTTGTCTCATTCGCCGCGGCGTGTTCAACGACGGCATCAGCAGCATAGGTACCTATCTGTGCGATACGCATCCGCGCACGGCCATCGGGCTCTCCGAAGACAAGCAGACGCTCTATGTCGTGGTGGTCGACGGTCGTCGGGTGAACTATGCCGAAGGACTCGACATCTACGAGTTGGCCGACTTCATGTGGGGCATAGGCAGTTACGATGCCGTGAACTACGATGGCGGCGGCTCTTCGATTATGGTGCTGCGCGACGAGAATGTAACCGACCGGGCCTCGTTCGTGGTGCGCAACCGGCCCTCCGACGGCACCCCTCGCGCCGTGGGCAACGGCTTTGCCATTGTCGAGAAATAAGATACGTGTGTGAATGTTCCCCCCTTTGCACAGGGGGACGCTGTATTTCGAATAAAATCGGCTCTATCGGGAAGTTGGGAAAATTTTTCGATAGCTTGTACAGGCAGAGGCAGACCGTGGTTTGTCTCTGCTCTTTTTTTGCACTATCTTTGCGCCGGAGTGGGAGGTTACCTCTCCTGTGGCCGTGTTGTCGATGAGGCATGCAATGGCCGGTTCTAAAACAAGAAAGCTATGAGTGGTTTGATGTGTAAGACGCTGTTTATCGATTTGGACGATACGATATGGGATTTCCAGGCCAACTCCAAACTGTCGTTGCGGCAGGTGTACGACGAGTTTTCGCTCGGGCGTGCATTTACCGGTTACGAACAGTTCGAGAAGCTCTACATGACGGCTAATCACGAGTTGTGGGAGGAGTATCACCACAATCGGGTGACGAAAGATTTCCTGATTGTGGAGCGTTTTGCCCGTCCGTTTCGTGAGGCGGGCAGTGCGTTGAGCGGCGACATGGACTTCATCATGGCTCTCAACCACCGCTATCTCGATGTGTTGGCCCAGCAGAAGACGCTGGTGCCGGGGGCTATCGATCTGCTCGATTACCTCACGGCCAAGGGCTACCCGCTCTACATCCTGAGCAACGGCTTTGCCGAAGTGCAGGCTCGCAAATTGCAGTCGGGGGGTATCGATCGCTATTTCAAGCGGCTCATCCTCTCTGACGAGATAGGCATCACCAAGCCCGACCGCCGGCTCTTCGACTACGCCTTGCAGGTGGTGGGGAGCACCGCTGCCGATACGGTGATTGTGGGCGACAACTACGACGCCGATATTCTGGGGGCGATGAATGCCGGGTGGCGGGCCATCTATTTCAACCGTGACAACTTGCCCGTGACCGGGCCTCAACCCGACTATATGGTTACCGAGCTTTCTCAACTGAAGGCAATTCTGTGAGGCGGTGGCGGTTGAGTATGCCCGTGGGTATGGGAGGCGCCGGTGTGAGCCGGAAACTCCCGTCGGTCCTGTTTGGGTTTAATCTCGATTTTGTTTCTTTTGAGTGCGTCGAGCCTGCTCTTCGGTCCAGTCGTAGGAGCGCTGGCGATCGGCTTCGGTGACGGGGCGTATGACGCGGCAAGGGTTACCGCCGGCGATGACGTTGGCCGGGATGTCGCCGGTCACCACGCTGCCGGCTGCGATGATGGTATTGTCGCCGATGGTCACGCCGGGGGCGATGGTCACGCCGCCGCAAATCCACACGTTGTTGCCGATGGTGATGGGCCAGGCATACTCGAGCCACTGGTTGCGACGCTCCACGTCGATGGGGTGGCCGGCAGTGTAGAGGCCCACGTTGGGGGCAATGAGTACGTTGTCGCCGATGGTGATGGGGGCCTCGTCGAGCATCACGCAGTTGTAGTTGGCAAAGAAGTTTTTGCCTACGTGGATGTTGTGGCCGTAGTCGCACAGGAAGGGCGATACGATGGTGAACCGTTCGGGCGTGGTGCCCAGAATGTCGCGGAGCAGCTGCTCCCGCTCCTCGGTTTGCGAGGGTAGCAGGCGGTAGTTGAGTTCGAAAAGTTTATCGCGGGTGGCAAACAGTTTTTGCAGCAGTTCGGGAGCCGAGGCGTCGTACAGTTGCCCTCCCTCCATTTTTTCTTGTTCGGTCATCATCGGTTAAGGTTCGTTTAGGAAGTGAAGGCCGTCGATTTTCGACAGCCGGTTTTTGAGGTTCTCCATGCGGGAACGGCGTATGCGCAGGGTCATCTCGCAATCCATGTCGAAGAGTTGCGAGACGATGGTGGGCCCCTCCTCTTTGACGACACGCATCACCTCGTTCATCAGGGGGTATTCGAAACCGAACTGCACCTCGTCTTCGACCAGCCGCTCCACGATTTCGTTGGCGGCGATGGCTTCGGCAGCCGCTTCGCGGTAGGCCACGATGAGTCCGCTGGTACCCAGCTTGATGCCTCCGAAGTAGCGTATCACGACGATGAGGATGTCGGTCAGGTTGGCCGAGTTGATTTGCCCGAGTATCGGTTTCCCGGCCGTCCCCGAGGGTTCGCCGTTGTCGTTCGAGCGGAACTGGGTGCGCTCGTGTCCCAGCATGTAGGCCCAGCACACGTGGCGGGCATCGTAATACTCCTTTTGGTATTTTTCGAGTTCACGCTTCACCTCGTCGACGGTGGTCACGGGGATAGCGAAGGAGAGGAACTTACTCATCTTCTCCTTGTAAATTCCCTCCGAGGTGCGCGATATGGTCAGGTAGGTGTCATCCATATACAAAAAAAGAGCTTACCTCTGCAAAAGTAAGCTCTTTTTGGGGAATACGCAAGTATCAATATTTGTGTTCGTTGCTCTCCATTTCGCTGGCGGTGATGGGCTTCTTGTCCATGGCCCGCCATACATAGACGATGTAGGCCAGTACAAAGGGGATGAGCAGCGATACTACGCTCATGGTTTTCAAGGTGAAGAGGCTCGACGAGCTGTTGCAGATGGTGAGCGAGCTCTGCATGTCGGCAGCCGAAGGGTAGTAGGGGGTGTGGTTGTAGCCGGCGATGAAGAAGAGGCTGAGAACCACCAGCACGGTGCCGATACCCGAGAACCAGATGCCTCGGGTGAAGTGCTGCCCGAATACCGAGCGGATGAGGGCATAGAGCACCAGCACCACACCCACGAGGAACATGAAGGCTACCCACGGCATTTCAACGAAATTGTAGAAATATTTGTAGGGCCGGGTAAATACCTCGCCGGTGAGCGGGTTGGTCTCGTAGCCGGTAGCCATCAGGGTAGCGGCCACGAACGAGAGGAAGAAGAGCACGAACACGATGCCGTTGACCAGCACCTGTTTGCGTGCCCGTTCGAAGAGGGTATCGTCCTTGATATTGTTCATGAAGTAGAGGGCTCCTTGTGTGCGGGCCAGCAGGAGCACCGTGATGCCCAGCAACAGGTTGCGCACGTCGAGCAGAGCCTCCAGGCCGTTCCAGTCGTTGGTCCAGCTGCTGATGACCGGTGCCCCGGGAGTGGTGAGGTTGGCCTTGTCGACCACGAAATCGGCTCCGGTGAAGAAGGTACCCACGGCTACGCCCAGCAGTAGGGGGCCCACCACGCCGTTGACAAAGAGGAAGGCGTCGTAGGTCTTTTTGCCCAGGAAGTTGCCGCTCTTCGAACGGTATTCATACGATACGGCCTGTATGATGAAGCTGAACAGGATGGCCATCCACAGCCAGTAGGCCCCGCCGAAACTGGTGGAGTAGAAGAGGGGGAAGGAGGCGAAGAAGGCCCCGCCGAACACCACGAGGGTGGTGAAGGTGAACTCCCACTTGCGGCCCAGCGAGTTGACCATCATGCTCTTTTCAATTTCGTTTTTACCCATGGTCGCCAGCAGCGATTGTCCGCCCTGCACAAAGAGCAGGAATACCAGTATTGCGCCCAGCAGCGAGATGAGAAACCACCAGTATTGCTGGTAAAATAGTTCGTTCAGTTCCATAGCGTGTCTTTATTTTTTTTCGGTTCCTTTTTTGATTTGTTTCAACATGATACCCACCTCGGCGATGAGCAGGATGGTAAAGAGGGCGGCAAAGAGCCAGAAGGTGGTCTGTACCGAGGCTACCTCGATTTTCGAGATGGCGGCGAAGGTAGGCATGATGTCCTGGATAACCCACGGTTGGCGGCCCATCTCGGCCACAATCCAGCCGGCTTCGAGGCAGACGTATCCCAGCGGAATGGTGAGTATGGCTACCCACAACATCCATTTGAGGTTATGCAGTTTCTCTTTGTAGGAGAGGATGAGCACGAGGATGAAGAAGAGGATAAAGTAACCGCCCAGGATAATCATGATGTGGAACGAGTAGAAGACAAACGGCACGTGGGGAATGAGCTGTTCGACCGAGTCGACATAGCCGTAGCCGAAGTATTCGTAGTTGGCATCGAGTCGGGCCCGGGCCTCATTCATGGCCGTGGTGTCGTTGTTTTGCCGGGCCGTGTTGAAGTCGGCCAGAGCGGCGATGGCCAGGCGGCCGCGCTCCATCTTCTCCTGGGCCGAGAGCGCGATAATCTCCTCACCCTTGAGGTTCTTGTCGGGGTAACCGCCGTCGATGATGTCGTTGATACCCGGCACGAAACCGTCGACCTGGCGCGTAGCCAGTATTGAGAGCAGTTTGGGGATAGGTATGTCGAAGAGAAACTCCTTCTCGTTGTTGTTGAACTCCTTGGCCGGATTGAGAATACCGAAGGCGATAAGCTCCTGCCCCTCCTTGCCGTGGTAGACACCCTCCATGGCAGCCAGTTTCATGGGTTGCTTGTCGGCTACCTGATAGGCCGAACCGTCACCGGTGTAGGCTACGACGAGAGCCCCCACCAGACCTACCCAGGCCCCCACGCGGATGCTCTGTTTGGCCAGGAAGTTTTCGCGATTCTTAAGCAGATACCATGCACTCACGCCCACGACGAAGATACCGCCCAGCACCCAGCCGGCCGATACGGCGTGGAAAAACTTGTTGACAGCTACCGGCGAGAGTACCAGCGCCCAGAAGTCGTCCATGACATTGCGGGCAGTCTCGGGGTCGAACTTCATGCCCACGGGGTATTGCATCCACGAGTTGGCTACCAGAATCCACAGCGCCGAAATCGAGGCCCCTATGGCGGTGAGCCAGGTCGAAGCCAGGTGGAACCGTTTGCTCACTTTGTTCCAGCCGAAGAACATGACGGCGATGAAGGTCGCCTCCATGAAGAAGGCCATGATGCCCTCGATGGCGAGCGGCGCCCCGAAAATGTCGCCCACGAACCAGCTGTAGTTGGACCAGTTGGTACCGAACTGGAACTCGAGAATGATACCGGTTGCCACCCCGATGGCGAAGTTGACGCCGAAGAGGGTCATCCAGTATTTGGTAATGGTTTTCCATCGTTCGTCGCCGGTACGGTAGTAGATGGTTTCCATGATACTGACGATTATGCCCAACCCCAGCGTGAGGGGGACAAACAGCCAGTGATAAATAGCGGTGAGTGCAAATTGTGCCCTCGACCAGTCTACGAGCGTGAAAAGATCGTTCATAACTCCTGTGATTGTTGTTGTTGAGAATTATTGGTATTGGTGAGATTTTCGATGACGGCATTGGCCCGCTCCTCGTCGGTATCGAACTCTTTTTGCAAAATGTTGGGGAAAAAGAAGAGCCGCAGGATAAAAAACATGATGAACAGTTTGATAAGAATGATTGCCCAAAGTGTTTTTCCCAAGGTCATCGATCGGAATCCTTCAAGGTAGAATCGCCATACGCGCACTACGAAATTGTCGTTTTTCAAGGTTTGGTTTTCTTCCATAAGTGTATTGTATGTAGATGAAGAAAATTTTCGCAATATTCGGTAAAATTTGTGATTGATACAAATTTATAACCGTTATTTTTTATTACGAATCAATACTTTTTTCACAAGTAACGATTGGGGTGCAGGTTTGGTTTGGAATAATTTCCAAGAAAAAATAGAACAGTATCAATAATTTGTGTTACCTTTGTCACGCATTGGTTTCGAAACCCCGTCCGGGGCGTAGAATGAAAAGGGAATCGGGTGAAAATCCCGAACAGTCCCGCTGCTGTAAGCTCCCGTAGAGGTGCCGAGAATACTTGAAAGCCACTGATTATGACGATTGGGAAGGCCTCGGTTACCGGAGTAAGTCAGAAGACCTGCCATGCTTTTAGTCATTAGCTTTCGGGGGGTAGAGCTTGTGAATCTGCGGAAGGGTGGCCTACACGCGTCCGTCTGTTTACACCGACTTGTATCGAAAGAACCCGCTCCGAGGCTGTTAAAAAATAGTCCGATGGAAAGACTTTGTCGTTGGGTATCGTTTGTGTGTGCGATTGGGGTACTGGCTGCTCTGCCCGTGCGGGTGTGGGCCGATGAGACTTCGTCGACCGACTCGATACAGACCCGGTCGCTGGGCGAGGTAATGGTCACGGCCAACCGGTATAGCGAGGTGATACCCTCACAGAAACTCGCCGGCAAGGAGCTGCAGGCCCTCAACAGCTTTTCGGTGGCCGATGCCATACGCTACTTTTCGGGTATACAGATTAAGGATTACGGCGGTGTGGGCGGTTTGAAGACCGTCAACATCCGCAGCATGGGTACCAACCACATGGGTGTATATTACAACGGCATCCAGTTGGGCAATGCCCAGAACGGCCAGGTGGATCTGGGAAAATTCTCGCTCGAGAATATCGAGGAGATTTCGCTCTACAACGGGCAGAAGAGCGAGATATTCCAGTCGGCCCGCGAGTTCGGTTCGGCCGGTTCCATCTACCTCACCACCCGTCGGCCCAAGTTCAAGCCGGGCGAGAAGTCGCACCTGAAGGCCTCGTTCAAAACGGGGTCGTTCGACCTGGTCAACCCCTCGGTGCTCTTCGAATACAAGCTCAGCGAGAGCGTGAGCATGACCTTCAACAGCGAGTGGACCAACTCGAGCGGTAAGTACAAATTCCGTTACAAGCGGGTTACCCCCTCGGGCGAGGTGGCCTACGACACCACGGCTACCCGGCAAAACGGCGACATCGATGCCGTGCGTTTCGAGGGCGGTCTGCAGGGCTATCTCTCCAACGGTTTTTGGAAAGCCTACGTCTACCATTACAGCTCCGAGCGGGGTATCCCCGGCGCCATCGTCAACAACGTGTGGCGCAACGGCGAGCGGTTGTGGGACCGCAACACCTTCGTGCAAGGCGTCTATCAGCAGGATATTACCCGCAAGTACAGCCTCAAGGTCAATGCCAAGTATGCGTTCGATTATACCCACTATGTGAACAACGACGACAAGCTGATGCGGGTCGACAACCAGTACAAGCAGCGCGAGGTCTACGTGTCATTGGCCAACAAGTATTCGATACTCCGCAACTGGGACGTGTCGGTGGCCTACGACATGCAGTGGAACGGGCTGTCGGAGTACCTCTCGGCCAGCCGCTACACCCACTGGATTTCGGCCGCTACCGCCTTCTCGCTGGCCGACCGGCTGAAGATGCAGGCCAGCGTGCTGGCTACGCTGGTCGACGAGACGGCCGAGGGGCAGACCAAGGCTCCCAACAAGAGCAAGGTGACACCCGCCGTCTTCCTCTCGTACCAGCCGCTCAAGCGATACAACTGGGTGCTGCGAGCCTTCTACAAGCAGATATACCGCATGCCCACCTTCAACGACCTCTATTACACCGATATGGGCAACTCGGCCCTGAAGCCCGAGAGTGCCACCCAGTACAACGTGGGCTTTACCTATGCCGTGGCACCCAAGACGGGATTCCTCTCGGGATTCCATACCGGTGTGGATGCCTATTACAATCTGGTGAAGGACAAGATTGTCGCCTATCCCAAGGGGCAGCAGTTCCGCTGGACCATGCTCAACCTGGGGAAGGTCGACATCCGGGGTGTCGACGTGCAGGCCACGGCCACCTTCCGTCTGCCGCTCGAAATCGGGCTGATGACCAAGGTGCAGTATACCTATCAGGAGGCCATCGACATCACCAACCCCAGCGACAACTACTACCGCGACCAGATACCCTATATCCCCTGGCACAGCGGCTCGGCCATTCTGGGGCTCACCTACAAGGATTGGGGCCTCAACTACAGCTTTGTCTACGTGGGCGAGCGGTACAACCAGCAGGAGAATATCGAGTATAACTATGTGCAGCCGTGGTACACGAGCGACATATCGCTGGTGAAGTCGTTCAAAATCAAAGCTGTGAATCTGAAAGTGACGGCCGAGGTCAACAACCTGTTCGACCAGGCCTACGACGTAGTGCTCAATTACCCCATGCCGATGCGTAACTATCGGTTTGGCATAGCTATCGAATTATGATGAGAGGCAGAATTTTACATATAATTATCGGGATGATGCTGGCGATGCTGGTATCGATGACCTCGTGCCGGGAGGACGATGTGATTGTCCTCACCGAATACGAGTCGTTGCCGATGCTCGACCGTGAGTCGCCCTTTGCCGGGCTCTATCTGCTCAACGAGGGCAACATGGGGTCGAACAAATGTACGCTCGACTTTGTCGACTTCGAGCAGGGGCAGTATGCCCGCAACCTTTATGCCGAGCGCAACCCCAATGTGGTCAAGGAGCTGGGCGACGTGGGGAACGACATACAGATTTACGGTTCCAAACTCTATGCCGTCATCAACTGCTCGCACAAGGTCGAGGTGCTCGACGCCCGTACCTGCCAGCGTATCGGCCAGGTCGATATTCCCAACTGCCGGTATGTGGCCTTCGACGGCGGCTACGCCTATGTGTCGTCTTATGTGGGGCCGGTTGGCATCGACCCGAATGCCCAGCTCGGCGCCGTCTTCCAGGTCGACACGGCCACCCTCGAGGTGACGGCCGAGGTGACGGTGGGCTATCAGCCCGACGAGCTGGTGGTGCAGGACGGCCTCATCTATGTGGCCAACTCGGGCGGATACCGCAAGCCCAATTACGACTATACGGTCTCGGTGGTCGACATCGCCACGATGACCCAGATACGCAAGATTCCCGTGGGGATAAACCTGCATCGCATCCGGGCCGACCGCTACGGCAAGTTGTGGGTATCGTCGCGGGGCGACTACAAGTCGGTGCCTTCGCGCCTGTTTGTTCTGGAGAAGGACCAGCGCACCGGCCGCATGGAGGTGAGCGACACGCTCGATATTCCGTGTAGCGAGATGGAGATTTGCGGCGACTCGCTCTACCTCTACAGCGTGGCCTGGAGCGATATATCGCAGGAGAACCGGGTGACCTACGGTATTGTCGACGTGCGCACCGGCCGGTTGGTATCGGACAACTTCATCACGGACGGTACCGAGACCGACATCGAGGTACCCTACGGATTGAAGGTGAATCCCCAGAACGGCGACATTTATGTGACCGACGCCAAGAACTACGTGTCGAGCGGGAATCTGCTCTGCTACGGTCGCGACGGACGGTTAAAGTGGAAGGTCCGCACCGGCGACATTCCCGCCCACATGGCTTTTTTGAGCAAAAACTAACTCTTGAATATGAAACGAATTTTCTACTTTCTGTCGATTCTCTGGCTCGGTCTGCTGACCGCCTGCCAGAACGACACCCCCGCTCTGATTTCGCTGGGGCTCGACGATACCTATGTGGTAGAACGCATGAAGAAGTTGACCCTCCACCCGCAGTTTACGGGTGAGCGGTACGAGTGGCACCTTTCGTACGAATCGACGGTGGTCGACTCGCTCGTGGCCACCACCCGCGACTATACCTTCGTGGCCTACGAGACCGGTACCTACTGGCTGAAGCTGAACATCTACGACTCGGCCAACCCTGTCGAACACCTCATGCAGATTGTGGTCCGCCAGGAGGAGGTAGCTTACAGCCCCTACATCACCCGGGTGCATGAGTATCGCCCGGCTCCGGGGCAGTTTGTCAACGAGCTGCCCGAGTATAGCGAGGGCGATACCGAGGAGACCATGCGGCAGAAGGCCGAGGACTGTCTGGCCTACAATGCCGGTACGATGGTGTCGCTGGGCGGTTACGGCGGTTATATCGTCGTGGGATTTGACCATACGATTGTCAACCGTCCCGGCGAATACGACTTCAAGGTCTTGGGCAATGCCTTCTACTCCACGGGCAAACCCACTGCCGCATCGGGCGGCAGCAGCGAGCCCGGTATCGTGATGGTATCGGTCGATGTCAACGGCAACGGCCTCCCCGATGACGAGTGGTACGAACTGGCCGGCAGTGAATATCACAAGGAAGAGACGGTGAAAAATTACGGAATCACCTATTACCGCCCCGACGAAAACAAGACTCCGGTGCCCGGTACCGATACCAGCGTGACCGACTCGACCTATGTGCGCTGGACCGACAACCAGGGCGGGACCGGCTACGTGTCGAAGGTCGTTTTCCACAAGCAATCCTATTACCCGCAGTGGCTCTCCGACGAGACGCTCACGTTCGAGGGCACCCGCTTGCCCGACAATGCCGTCGACGAGAGCGGCAACGGCTCTTACTATGTGCTCTATGCCTACGATTGGGGCTATGCCGACAACCACCCCAACGACAGCGAAAAGTCCAACTTCAAAATCGACTGGGCGGTCGATGCCGAGGGCAATCCCGTGCATTTGCAGGGCATCGACTTTATCAAGATCTATACCGGTGTCAATCAGTTCAACGGCTGGTTGGGCGAGTGCTCGACCGAGGTGGCCGGAGTGACCGATTTGCACATCGAGGAAAAGTAAGAAAAAGAGAGATAGAATAGTAAGAATAAAATAGCGTATAGTGCGCACCGGTTCGGCCCGTTGAAGGCCGATTAAAAGGGAATCGGGTGTGAGTCCCGAACAGTCCCGCTGCTGTGAACTCCATCGAAAAGGAGCCGAGAGACAAGTCACTGATCCGTGCGATTGGGAAGGCCTCGGCTGCCGGAGTGAGTCAGAAGACCTGCCGTGCGTATTGTCCCGATAGCTTGCGAGGTATGAGCTGTGGCAAAAAACGATTCCGGGCCGGCAGGCCGGAGGCGGTTCCATGGGCAGGGGTAAACCATATCTTGCAAGTATTGAAATGGCAAAAACGATTGTTCAATTTTAATACTTAAAGATTTAACCGAAATGAAAAAGATTTATGTTTTCATGCTTTTGCTGTTTGCGGTGATGCAGTTGCCGGCACAGATACTTGTGCAGGGGCGGCCGCACCCTACCGCCGTGCAGCAGGTATCGCCTCGGGCTATTGCCGATGGAACCTTCACGATGGAAATGATTGAAAACTGGACCGGCGAGGGCGCCAACCGGGCGGCTCTGGCGGTGCAGTGGAATGTCGACGGCGAGGAGAGTGCCCTGGTGTGGGGCTTCCGCTGGGACGGCGAGGCTACCGGCGCCACCATGATTACGGCCATTGCGGCAGCCGACCCGCGGTTTGTCATTGCCTCGGAGTCGGGCACGGCGTTCGGCAGCACGGTCTCGGGCTTAGGCTACGATGTGAACAAGAGCGGCGATTTTGCCATCGTCAAGGATGGTGAGGTGCGGCAGGCCAACGAGTTGGGATTGATACCCATGTCGGGCTACTCCTACGACGGGTGGAGCTGTACCGACCCCGAGGACTATTGGCAGTCGGGGTGGTATCAGGGCTACTGGTCGTACTGGACGAAGTCGGCCGATAGCGATTCGTGGTATTACAGCAACATGGGAATCTCGGGCCGTAAGCTCACCGACGGGTGTTGGGACGGTTGGAATTTCTCGGCCGGCATGCAGTCGTATGACTGGAAACCGCTGGCCGCTGCCGCCAAGAACGGGCTCACCGAACCCTCGATAAAGAGTCAGCCCGAGAGCCTGGTGGTGTCGCCGGGCGAGCCGGCCGCTTTTGTGCCGGTATTCCGGGGCGACAGCCTCACCTATCAGTGGTATAAGGACAAGGTCGCCATCGAAGGGGCCGTGAAGGCTGTCTACTCGATAGCGTCGGCTACGACGGCCGATGCCGGCAGCTACTATTGTGTGGCCGGAAACCGGCTGGGCTCGGTATCGACCGACCCGGTCACCCTCACCGTGGGCGAAAAGGCCGTGGTGGCCATTCCGGGCGAGGCTCCCCACACGGCAGTCATCATGTATGACGACTCGTATGCAACCTTTTCGGGCACCTTGACCATACCCGCCACGGTCGAGCTCGATGGCCAATCCTGTACGGTGACCGCCATCGGCGACATGGCTTTCATGGGGTGTACCAAACTGACTTCGATAGAGCTCCCCGCCACGGTGCAGACGATAGGCGAGGGGACTTTCTACGGCTGTACGGGGCTGACTGCCGTGGCGCTGCCCGAGTCGGCCGCCACGATTGGAGCCGAAGCCTTCGGCGGTTGTACGGCACTGACTACGCTCACGACAAACGAAAATCTCAAGACTCTGGGACGTTCGGCCTTTGCCGGCTGTACGGCTTTGACCGCCGTAGCGTTGCCCGACGGTCTGACTACCATAGAGGCTCTGGCTTTCAACGGCTGTGCCAAACTGGCTTCGGCCTCGCTGGGCCATTCGCTCACGCAGGTAGGCGATTCGGCCTTTTACGGCTGCTCGGCTCTGGCTGCGGTGGAGCTTCCGGCTACGGTGACACGGGTGGGCGATTATGCCTGTTACGGTTGCAGTGCCTTGCAGAGCCTGACCCTGTCCGGGCAATCGGCTTTGCGCGAAATCGGGAAATATGCCTTTGCCGAGACGGCCATCGCCTCGGTGTCGCTGCCCGACGGGGTGACCTCGCTGGGCAGCCATGCCTTCAGCAAGTGCGCTTCGCTCACGACCGTATCGTTGGGCAACGGCCTCACGACTGTCGGCGACTATGCCTTTGCCGACTGCAAGAAGCTGACGTCGCTCACGCTGGGCAACCGGCTCACCGCCATCGGCGACCGCGCTTTCGACAGTGCCGGCCTCACCTCGCTGGTATTGCCCGCTACGGTGCAGACGATAGGGGAGTGGAGTTTCTTCAACTGTCCGCTCACGACCCTTACCCTCAACGACGGGTTGCAGTCGATTGGCAGCCGTGCCTTCTATGGAGCGGCGATACAGACCCTCGATATTCCCAACAGTGTCACCATGCTGGGCACCTATGCCTTCAGCAACTGCAAGAAGCTGGAGACCCTCACCGTGGGGAACGGCATCACCAAGATTGGCGACTATGCCTTCAACTCCTGCACGATGTTGTCGCAGATTGCCTGCCCCTCGGTGACCGAGATAGGAGCCAGTGCCTTCAAAGGGTGTTCGGCGTTGAAGTCGTTGCCCTTGAGCGACCGGATTGTGACGCTGGGAGCCTCGGCCTTCTCGGGCTGTACGGGCATTACCGAGTTGACGGTGCCCAACAGCATCACCTCGATAGGTTCCTACGCCTTTGAAAAGTGTACGGCATTGACCTCGGCCACGCTCGGCACGGGCATTGCTGCGGTACCCGACTATGCCTTTAGCGGCTGTACGGCTCTGGAATCGGTGGTATTGCCCGCCAACATTACGGCGATAGGAAAATATGCCTTCCAGAACAGCGGCCTCAGCCAACTGCCCCTGACCGAGCAGATTGTCGAAATAAGGGAGTATGCCTTCAAGGGGTGTGCGAAGTTGACCGAGGTCGATATTCCCGACCGGGTGACGACGTTGGGCGGCTATGTGTTCAGAGAGTGTACCGGCCTGCGTACGGCACGCATCGGCGGTGGGGTAACTTCAGTTCCCGACTATGCCTTCTACGGCTGTACGGTGCTCGACTCGGTGGTGCTCTCCGACCGGATTGTCGAGATTGCCGACTACGCCTTCTACAACTGCCGCGGGTTGAAACGATTGCCCGATGCTCCCGGAGTGACCACCTTCGGCCGCTCGGCCTTCTACGGTTGCACGGGGCTGGAATCGGCTCAATTTTCCGATAAGGTGACCACGCTGGGTTCGGCCCTCTTCTCGGGCTGTACTTCGCTCACCTCGATTGTGGTGCCCGACGGGGTAACTTCGTTGGGAGCCTCGGCCTTCTACGGTTGTTCGGCCCTGCAGTCGGCCGAGCTGGGTACCGGCGTGAAGGCGCTCGAATCGAACCTCTTCAGAAACAATACCTCGCTCACCCGGGTGGTGGTAAACGGCGCCATCGCTTCGGTAGCAAACTATACCTTTGGCGGCTGTTCGGCCCTCGAGAGCCTCTACATCAACAGCGCGCTCCCCTCGGGGGCCAGCTCGAACACCTTCGACAAGGTGCCCGAGAGCTGTAAAATCTATGTGCCGGCCGAGTCGTGCGGCGATTATGCCGAGGCCAACTACTGGAAGGCGTTCGACATACAGCCCTGGCTCACCCAACTCTCCATCGTATCGACTGCTCCCGAGATGACGCTCGACGGTGGCGAGTTGCTCGAAATCGACGGAAAGACAACCACCTTTGCCATCACCTTCAATCGCAGCCTCGTGGAGGCCGATGCCGTTACGGTCCGCCTGAAACAGGGCGATACCGAGCTTGCCGGGCAGACCTTCTCGCTCTCGAGCGAAGGGGCCGTGCTTACGCTCGTGCGTGAGGGCGAGGAGCTCCCGGCCGGCGACTATACGCTGGTGCTGACCACCTCGACGGCGACGCTCCGAATCTCCTTCCGGGTGGCTACTCCCACCGGCATCGAGGGTGTCGGGGCCGACAAGGTGGTGCTGACACGCGAATACTATTCGGTCGACGGCAAGCGGTTGCCCGCTCCCGTGCCGGGTATCAATCTGGTGAAGGTCGTGTATGACGACCATTCGGTAGAGGTTTTGAAAGTGTTTGTAAATACCGACCTCAGACGCTGAGCGACCGAGGTCATGGCATAGAGGGCAACCTCCCGGGGCTCGGCTCCGGGAGGTCCCCTCAAAAAAAGAGATAGAAGAGATGAAACGCTATGTACTCCTTTTGACCGCCTGGGCGAGCAGCCTGTTTGCGCTCGTCGGGGCCTACCCGCTGGCCGATATTGTCAGTTGGACCGGCGAGGGCGATACCGAGGTGGCGCTGGTGATTGCCTGGAACGACGGACGGTCGCCCGAGGCGCTGGCCTGGGGTTATCGGGGTACCGTCGAGACTACCGTCATTGCTATGCTCAACGAGGTGGTGAAGGCCGACCCGCGGCTCTTCTCGCTCACCCGCCGTCAAGGCGGATATACGGTCGACGGCCTCGGCTTCGACCTGAACGGCGAGAATACCGTCGCGCTCGTTGTGGGCGGCAACAGCACCTATCCCAAATACCAGACTTCGGGTCTCTTCACCTCGACTCCCGGCAACTACAACCGCTGGACCTGTACCGATGAGGAGGACCACTGGAATTCGCCTTCGGAGGCCGAGCCCGGGGTGTGGCGCTGTCTCGAACAACAGCCCGACGGCACTACGGTCGAGGCCGATGTAAATGCCACCCGTCTGCAAGCCGGCGCTACCTATCTGTTTCTCTACGAGAAGGCCGACGGCAGTCGCCCCGACTATACCGGGGCCGTGGCGGTGGAGCCCTACGAACAGGCCCCCGTCGATTACACGCAGGGCCTCTTTCTGGTCAATGAGGATTGGTATGGCTGGGACAACGGTACGGTCAACTTCCTCACGTCTGACGGACGTTGGGTCTATCGGGCTTTCCGTCGGGAGAATCCCGGCGAAACGCTGGGGGTGACCACACAGTATGGCGCCATCTATGGCGGGCGTTTCTTTTTTGTCTCGAAGCAGGCCAGCAGTACGGCCGATGCCTCGACCGGCGGTCGTCTGGTCGTAGCCGATGCCCTCACCCTGAAGAAGGTGGCCGCCTTCGACGAGATAGGGGGCGACGGACGGGCCTTTGTGGGCGTGGATGAACACACGGCTTACATAGGGACCTCGTCGGGTATCACCCGCTTCGACCTGGAGTCGATGAGCCTGGGCGAAGAGATTGCCGGGACCGCCAGCGAGGGCGGCCTCTATGCCGGACAAATCGGTGCCATGGTGCGGACCGGCGGCTATGTGTTTGCCGCCAAGCAGGCGGTGGGTGTGCTGGTAATCGATGCCACAACCCACACGTTGCACACCACAATCGACATGCCTACCATCTCGACCCTGACGCTGGGACGCGACGGTGGCGTGTGGGCCGCCGATGCCACGTCGCTCGTGCGCATCGATGTGGCTACACTCGAGACCCGAAGCCGCCTCTTGCCCGACGATTGCCGGGTATCCAGCACCTGGGGCGCGTGGAATGCGGGCAGTTTGTGTGCGGCATATCGAAATAATTTTCTTTATTTTGCAAACGAAAAAGGAAACCAAATTGCACGTTATCATATTCCGACCGACGAATTGGATGCCGACTTCTTCACCCTGCCCGACCAGGACAAGGCCTATGTGCAGCAGTTCCAGGGTGCCGGCCTGCGGGTAGACCCTCGAAACGACCGCCTGATTGTGACGGCGACCCAGAGCGGATACCTGTCGCACTACATGAACAACTGGGTGCATGTGGTCGACGGCCTTTCGGGCGAGCTGCTCGGTACGATAGAGCTCGAGCCCTACTACTGGTTCCCGGCCCTGCCGGTATTTCCCGACAACGAGGCGCCCGTCATCGCTCTTCCCGACCGGCTGTCGATAGGCCGTGAGCCGGTAAAAATCTCGTTGCTCGAAGCAGTGACCGATGCCGACAATCTGTCGGCCTCCATTGTGTCGGCCGTCGAGGTCGAGGATTCCTCGGTTGCTACGGCCCGCATCTCGGGCTATGACCTCACGGTGAGCGGCGTGAGCATAGGGGATACCCGCTTGACCCTCACGGTCAACTCGAACGGGAAAAAGGCGACCCGCACCGTCGATGTGCAGGTGACCGAGGCGAGCGGTATCGACGAGGCGATGTGTACTGCCGTCGAGGCCTGGCCCAACCCGGTGCACGACCGGCTTACGATTGTAGCCGTCGACGGTTCGGTATTCGGGCTGGTCGACCTGCGGGGCATACCCGTTTGCCGGGGTGTCGTCTCGGGTGGAAAAGCGGCCGTCGACCTGTCGTCCATTGCGCCGGGCATCTATGTGCTGACCGTCCAAAATGGCGGTAGCGTGAAAAATATGCGAATTGTAAAACGATAGTTATCAATCAATTAAATCATATAGCAATGAAGAAAATTTTACTTGCGTTGGCTGTTCTTTTGAGCGGCATGGCTTCGGCCGAAAACATTGTGTTGGATTTGTCTACCCCCAATGAACCTATTAATTATGACAAAGATGGCTTGTGGACCGAGGTCTTTAATGATAAAGCCAAGGTGAAATCCCAAGAGTTTACGTTTGCACACAGGTCGCCCTTTCCCCAGTATTCTTGCGGATTCTTTGCCAGTAAGATGACCACCATTTTAGCTTCGGCCGATTATGACGACCAATATGGGTGTATGGCCAAAGGGGGAGTAGCCGGTGAAGGTACTCCCTATCTGGGCGCATATTGGGAAACCAGTAATGAAACCGAAGACTGGAAATCGTGTGAAGTAAAGATTTCGTCTCCTCATTATGCCGTAGGTTGCTATGTGTGCAACAGTCCCTATTCCTATTATGTAATGAAAAACGGGAATAATTATGCCGCTAAATTTGAACAAGGTTCCTGGTTCAAGTTGGTAGCTCATGGCCTTGACGGGAATAGAGACGAAATAAGAACGGTTGAATATTATCTGGCCGATTACCGTTCGGAAAACTCCGACGAGTGGAAACTCAACGACTCGTGGGAATGGGTCGACCTGAGCTCACTGGGCAAGGTGTCTTCGATTTATTTCACGATGGAGTCGAGCGATACGGGCGAATGGGGCATGAATACACCCGGCTATTTCTGTCTCGATAAACTCACGGTGTCGACCGAACCTTCGTCGGTCGAAGAGCCTACGGTAGCTGCCGTTAAAGCCTACTACAATCGCGCCGATGGTGCCGTGCGCATAGAGTCAGCCGAGCCGGTTATGGCTGCTGTATACAACATGAACGGTGCTTTGGTGCTGAATCAGCATGTAGAGGGTACGGCTGCAATCGACATGAGCGCTTGTCCTTCGGGCGTATATGTAGTGCGCTGTGGCGATTATAGCGTGAAGATTGTAAAATAAATTTTATAGCAAGTGTATGATAATTTATTAGTTAAGTCCCTACTGCCATAGGGTATGGCGCCTCCGGCGAAGTGATTCGACGGAGGCGTTTCTTTTTTTTTTGATAGTCGTAATAGCTTGTATAATAGATGTATGGCTGCGCTTCTCAGGCCAAAAGTATTCGAGAAATCATTTTTTTTCATTTCTCCAGTAGGGGGAAAACAGACTCGGTGCGTTATCCTATCGAATCGCCTTCCACCAGAGTGGAGACAGAGGCGGACGAAATGAAATAATCCATTAAAATGAATTTGTAAATGAGAAGAATATTACTTGCTTTAATTGTAACTGTTATCTGGCCGATTACCGGGGCAAAGATTCCAACACCTGGACTTTGAATAAATCGTGGGAGTGGGTCGATTTGAGCCCGCTGGGAAGAGTCGCTTCGCTTTACTTCACGATGGAGTCGATCCGCCCAGGCGAGCGTGGACCCAAGACCCCGACCTACTTTTGCCTCGACCGTCTTACGGTTCTGACTGCGCCCTCGTCGGTCGAAGAGGCTGTGGCTCCTGCCGTCAAAGCCTATTACGACCGTGCGGCCGGGGTAGTGCGGGTAGAGTCCGATCGTCGGGTCGACGCCACACTTTACAGCCTGAGCGGAACTCCGGTTGTGACTCAGCCGATAGATGGTACTGCAACTATCGATATGACAGCCTATCCTTCAGGTGTTTATGTAATACGCTGTGGCGAGTACAGAGTGAAGATTGTAAAGTGACTTCTATAAAAAGTGTATGATGATTATTGTTAGCTAAGTCTCTACTGCTACAGTGAATGGTGCCTCCGGCGAAGTGATTCGACGGGGGTGCTCCCTTTTAAAGGGGCAGGCCTTCCCGGGGATTGAGCAGGAGCAGGATTTGTGCGATGATATGCTGTTTCCATTGAGGCAGAAACCGGGCATACTCCTCGGGATTGTCGTGGAAAAAGAGCTTTTTCGAAAGGTTACGGCTGAGGAACGGGAAGGTAATCTGGCTGTAAAAAGTCATAAAGAGGAACTGCATCGGTACCTTTTCGAGATGGTTCTTGTCAATCTCCTGTTTGAGCAGCTCGCCGATGTGGCTCAGGTACTGGTCGAACTTCAGGATGTAGAAGGTATCGATGAGGTGATTGACGTCGCGGTGAATCTCGCCGACGATAAATTTGGGTAGCGAGGGGTTGGCTGTGAAGATGTCGAAATAGATGTCGATAATCTCTTCCAGTTTCTTTTCGAATGGTTTGTCTTGCGAAAAAATGGCATCGATATGGGGCAGGAAATTGCTCACAATCGAGGCAAAGACCGCCTGGAACATTTTGTCTTTTGTCCTGAAGTAGTAGTGCAGCGTGGGGCGGTTTATTCCCACGACGGCCGCGATGTCGCTCATCGAGGTTTGCTCGAATCCTTTTTCGATAAACTCCTGTTTGGCCGCTTCGATAATGCGGGTTTCTATATTTTCGGTTGCTCCGCTTTTGGGGACGGTATGTGTCGGTTGGGTTTTCATGGTCGTTAGGCTCTTAAGTGGTGGGTGAAAAGCAACAATCGGTTGGTTACATTCACGCTGCTTACACCGCTGTCAAAATCCAAAGATAATAAATTTAATTCAGGATAGAGCATGCGCAGTCTCTTTTCGATGCCTTTCGATACAATGTGGTTGGCAATGCAGCCGAAAGGTTGTAGCGAAATGACATTGTGAATACCCTGTTTTGTAAACTCGATGATCTCGGCCGGGAGCAGCCACCCCTCGCCGAACTGGGCGGCACCCGATACTACGCCTCGGGTGTTTGCAGCCTCTTCGTAGATGTCGCTGAAGGGGACGAAGTAGCGGAACTCCGAGCCCGTGCGGTTGAACTGCGCTATCCGTTTGTCGATGAGCCGATAGGCCATCCGGGAGAGGAAGTGGGGGATGTGCTGCTTCGACAGGTACATCGACTCCTTGTTGTCCCGGTTGACGAATCCCTGCATGAAGAAGGGCAACAGCAGCGGCGGGGCAACCTCGATGCCCTGTTCGGTAAGGACGCGGACCACGTGCTGGTGGGCAAAGGAGTTGAACTTCAGGAAAATCTCGCCCACTACGCCTACGCGGGGGCACGTTTTGTCGAGGCAGATGCCGTTGAAATCCCGAGCGGCCCGGGCTGCATATTCGACCAGCAGAGACGGCGTGTTGTCGAGGATAGGCTTCTCGGCCATGGCCAGATATTGGTCGCGCAGACGGGCTGCGGCTCCCGGCTCCCGTTCCCGTACGACCGAGGCGTGGTAGAACTTGGAGATGGTATCGGTGTAGAGCAGGGCATTGAGGGCTACCGACAGTATCTTGCCCCACTTCAGTTCGAATCCCTCTTGTTCGTTTACGGCCTTTCGTCCCAGCCTCAGCGTGACGACCGGCACATGGCCGAACCCGGCATCGAGCATGGCCCGCTTGATAAGGGCCAGGTAGTTGGTGGCGCGGCACTGTCCGCCGGTTTGGGTGATGGCTACGGCCGTGTGGTCGAGGTCGTATCGCCCCGATTCCAGTGCCTTGATGATGTCGCCCACGATGAGGGTGGCCGGGTAGCAAACCTCGTTGTTGGCATATTTCAATCCCGTCTCGGCCGAAGCGGCATCGCTCGGAGGCAGCACTTCGACGTCGTATCCCGACAGTTTGAAAAGCGGTACCAGCATGGGTGTGATGTACTCCGACATGAAGGGGGCGATGATTTTTCGACGGCGGTCGCTCTTGTGGAATACCTGGGTCGTGCGGAATGCTTCGGTCGTGACGGGGCGATTGTTTTGTCGCAGGCTCTCGACCAGCGAGCGTACCCGCAGTTTCAGGGAGCCTATGTTGTTCACGTCGTCGATTTTCAACAGGGTGAATGGCTTGCCGTTGCGGTGCAGGATGTCGCGGATTTCGTCGAGCAGGAACGCGTCGGGGCCGCAGCCGAAGGAGGTCATCTGCACGAAGTGAATATCGTTACCTTGTCGGGCCACCCATTCGGCGGCCTTCAAGATGCGGTTCATGTAGGCCCACTGTTTGACGAGGTAGGTGTCGTGGGTATCGATTCCGTCATCTCCCCGCACGATGTCGTCGGAGATGACATTCACCCCCAGGTTGGCAATCATCTCGGAGAGTTTGTGCTGTACGAGCGGGTCGGTGTGGTAGGGGCGCCCGGCCAGTAGAATGACAGGTTCGCCCTTCTGTCGGCTCTCCCGTACGATGGCCTTGGCCTTTTGTCGGATGTCGATGGTGTATTGTCGCTGGGCTTGCCAGGCCTGCTTCACCGCTTCGCGGGCCTGTTCGTGCGGGATACCCAGTGTAGCCAGGTAGCGGGTGCACTGCTTGGTGAGCAGGTCGATGTCGGCAAAGGTGATAGCCGGCGAGTCGACCGGTATGTCGGGCGACATGGCACTGCGTATCACGTCGGAATATCCGGCTACGATGGGGCAGGTATAGCTGTTCGACATCTTTTCGTCGCTCTCGTGTTCGTAGACAACATAAGGGAGGAATATGCGGTCGACCTTCTTTTGTACGAGATTCTGGATGTGGCTGTGCACCAGTTTGGCCGGGAAACAGATGTTGTCGGACATGACCGTGTGCAGTGCCTTTTCGTAGCTGACGAAAGTCGACAGGTCGGAGAGCACGACCCGGATGCCGCAACGGGTGAAGAGGGCGTGCCAGAAGGGATAGTTCTCGTAGAGATTGAGTACCCGGGGAATCCCCACGACCGGCGAGCCCTGTTCGGGAGTCGCCCGGTCGAAAAGCAACCGGTACTTGTAGGGGTAGATGTTCTGGCCGGGATTTTCGCTTTCGCCCCGGTTGGTGAATATCCGTTCGCATTTGTTTCCCGAGTAGAAGGTGTTGCCGTTGGGGAAGGTGTAGCGGCATACGAAGCAACGGTTTTCGCAACCGCCGCACTGAATCTGACGACTGGTGTAGCCGGTCGAGGCAAGCAGCGAGTCGAGTGTGCGGGGTGCCGACTGCCGTTCCAGCGCCTGAAGGACACAACCATAGGCCCCCATCAGTTCGGGGTGGTTGCTTCGGGCTACCTGTCGGCCGGTTTCCAGTTCGAAGGCCCGCACGATAGCGTCGTTGTGCATGGTGCCTCCCTGCACGACAAGGGTATCGCCCAGCTCTTTGCTGTGCTTCAGTTTCAGTACCTTGTAGAGGCAGTTTTTTACGACCGAGTAGGAGAGGCCTGCGGCAATGTCGGCAATGGTGGCCCCTTCGCGCAGTACCTGTTTGATTTTCGAATTCATAAATACCGTGCAGCGGGTCCCCAAATCGCAAGGTCGCGAGGCGGTGCAGGCGGCTTGGGCAAAGTCGGAAACCTTGTAGCCGAGCGTGCGGGCGAAGGTCTCGATGAATGAACCGCACCCCGACGAACAGGCTTCGTTCAGCTCCATGCGGATGATGGCTCCTTGCTTGACAAAGATGGCCTTCATGTCTTGCCCGCCGATGTCGAGGATAAAACTTACCTCGGGCTCCATCTGCCGCGCAGCCTTGTAGTGGGCCATGGTCTCGATCATGCTCCCGTCGAGGGCAAAGGCCGCCTTGATAAGCTCTTCGCCATAGCCGGTCGAGCACGAGCCGATGATGTCGAGTCGGGTCTGCCGGTCGTCGCACTGTTTCTTCAGTTCGGCGAGTCCCTGGCGAACCGCCTCGATGGGGTTGCCCAGATTGGGGGCGTAGTGGGTGAAGAGGATAGCTCCGTCGGGGGCCACGGCTACAATCTTTGTCGTGGTAGAGCCCGAATCGATGCCGAGTACTGCCTGCTGGTGTCCCGGTGCAAGCGGCCGTGAGGGCCAGTTGTAGCGGGCCTTCTCGGCTTGCCATCGCTCATACTCTTGAGCCGAAGCAAAGAGGGGAGGCAAAGAGGCCTGGCGGGGTGTGTCGTTGTGCCGGGCGATGGCTTGTGACAGGCGCGAAAGCGAGGTGACTTGGTTCTCATCGGCACACAAGGCGCATCCCAGAGCGGGCAGCAAGTTGCCTCCGGCCGGGAGGATGAAGTCGCTCTCGGCAATTTGCAGGTAGTCGGCAAAGGCCTTGCGCAGGGCCGGGATAAAAGTGAGTGGGCCGCCACACAACAGGATGGGCGGGCGGAAGGTCCATCCCCGCGACAGTGTGACAATCGTCTGCACGGCTACGGCATGGAAAATCGAGGCGGCAATGTCGGCGAGAGGGACGTTGCGACTGACCAGGTTTTGGATGTCGGTTTTCGAAAATACACCGCATCGGGCAGCGATGGGATGGATGTGATCGGCCTGCAGGGCCAGTTCGTTCAATCGCTCGATGCTCACGCCCAACAATACAGCCATTTGGTCTATGAAGGCTCCTGTGCCGCCGGCACAGTTCCCGTTCATGCGCAGGTCGATATTCTCGCCTTGAAAGAGGACTACCTTGGCATCCTCTCCACCGATGTCGATCAAGGCCGAGGCTTCGGGGTATCTCTCCTGAGCGTACCGGGTGGCGGCTACCACCTCCTGTACAAACCCGGCCTGCAACTGTTCGGCCGTGCCCATACCTACCGAGCCGGTGACGGCGATGGCCGTAGTCACGTCGCCCAGTTGCTCGCGGGCTTCGCGAAAGTAGGTTTCGAGCAATCGGTTTACTTGAGCGTTGTGCCGTTCGTAACGCGAGAATACTACCTGTCCGTGGTTGTCGAGAATCACCATCTTGGCGGTCGTAGAGCCAACGTCTAACCCTGTTCTGTAATAGTTGGTCGCTTGCATGAGTCGATGATTTGAAGTCAAAAAAATAATTTGTCTTATATGTCTGACTATACTGTCAGACGCAAATGTAGAGATTATTCTTTGACCTTGGAACTCTTGTTAAATTTTTTTGGCTTTTCGGGTAGGACGCGGCTCTTTCTTCATTTGTTCGGATTTTCTGTTCGAAGATTCTGATTTAACACAATTTGGTTATAACTCCTCTTGAATTAACACAATTGATGCACTATTTCCTATATATTTGCGGCAGGTTACTAACAGAAAATAAAAGAGAAAGTCATGATTTATGTCTTGTTCATAGTTATTGCGTTGGTGAGCTTCGCCGTACAGCGTACGTTGCAGAGCAAATTCGAACGCTATTCGCAAGTGCCTATTCCCTATGGACTTACCGGTCGCGATATTGCCATGCGTATGTTGCAGGAGAATGGCATCAATAATGTCACGGTGACACAGATCGACGGTCGCCTGACCGACCACTACAACCCTACGACCCACACGGTCAACCTCAGCCGCGAGGTCTACTACGGCAACAGCGTGGCTGCTGCGGCTGTAGCTGCTCACGAGTGTGGCCATGCGGTACAGCATGCCCGAGCCTATTCGTTCCTGACATTGCGCTCGGCTCTGGTTCCGTTTGTCAGCTTTGCTTCAAACTGGGTACAATGGATTTTGCTGATTGGTATCTTCACCATACAGGTGATGCCTCAGATTATGCTTGTAGGTATCATTTTGTTTGCTGCCACTACGTTGTTCAGTTTCATTACGTTGCCGGTCGAAATCAATGCCAGTCAGCGGGCTTTGGCGTGGTTGAATCAGGCCGGTGTGACCGATGCCACGACTCACGACAAGGCACAAGATGCCCTCAAGTGGGCCGCCTACACCTATGTAGTAGCTGCTCTGGGTTCGTTGGCTACGCTGGTGTACTACATTCTCATTTTTGTGGGAGGTCGTCGCGACGAGTAAGGAACGATACCATACCGTTTGAGCCGATAGATGTACAAGCCGTTGCTCCGTGTGGGCAGCGGCTTTTTTTAAAAGATATAAAAGTAAAAGCTTTTTTGGTAAATATGAGCAATTTGCCTACTTTTGCGATAGTTTTTGTTTAAGGTCTAATTTTTTTGAATGGAATCGTTGGCAAAGTGCTTCGGGTGAAGTCTGCCGGCGAGACGGGTCGTTGATCGACCCGATAGAACGTATGAAGAAATATTGGTATAAGATTGTGTGGATAGCGTGTGCTATCCTATGTACTCAATTTGTCAATGCACAGCGCGTAGCGCTTAAGAGTAATGTAATCGACTGGGCCACACTGTCGCCCAACCTGGCACTGGAGATGCGGCTCAACAGCCGGCTGACCCTCGATATTAGTGCCACGGCCAATCCATTTACGTTTTCCGTTGCCGACGTAAAGGCCACACATGCCCGATTGCAACCCGAGTTGCGCTATTGGTTCAACCGTCCCATGGCCCGCCATTTCGTGGGCCTTAGCTTTCTGGGCGGGTTGTACAACATGAACATCAGGCAACATCTGTATCAGGGCGATATATGGGGCGCCGGGCTGTCGTATGGCTATGCGTTCGTATTGAGTAGGCACTGGAACCTCGAGGCTACGCTCGGTGTGGGTATGGCCCGGTTGCGGGCGTTCGATTATCGCGAAGGCGAGGAGAAACCCGCTACGCCCAACTTGCGCAAATGGTCGCCGATTCCCATTCGGCTGGGCCTTTCGTTTTCCTATATATTCAAGTGATAATAATTTGTGACTATGCTGATAAATAGATTACGCTCCTGCTGGGTGGCAGGCGCTTTGATTGGGGCTGCACTGCTGCCGCTGTGGGCTCGCGACATCAATGTGCGGGGAACGGTCACCAATATCGAGGGTGAGCCGCTCTACCGGGTGAGCATCTTCAACGCCGCTACCAACAAGCTGGTGGGGGCTACCAATGAGGATGGCAAGTATTTGGTGAAAATCGATTCGGAGGGCGATTTGCTCTTCTCGTCGCTGGGATATGAAGAGAAACAAGTAGCCGTGCGTGGCGAACTGACCATCGATGTCGAACTCGAACCTTCGGCCGTGGCGCTGAACGAGGTGGTGGTCTCGGCCAAACGCATCGTCGACAAGGTGGTGCCCGAGCCTACCGATATCGAGGTGAAGGGCAACTACTTCCATGTGAAGACCCGGGTGAAGATTCCCCGCGAACTCTTCACGACCGATGCCCGCATGATTATACAACCGGGTATCTACAATGTCTCTCGCGGGCAGATGGTCTTTCTCAAACCGGTAGTTTTCGACGGCAAGGAGTATGCCATCACGCAAGAGCGCATGTACGACTACGACACCCGGCAAGACCCCTTGTCGCAATATGTGCAGATAAAAACTACCTCGTCGCGCAAGGACGATTGGGTGGGCTACAACGACTCGACCTATGTCGAGAACCCCAACGACGACTTCCGTTGCGACATGATGGTGGCGATGGAGAACTACAACCGGGTGCTCTACCGCGATACCTTTGTGATTGCCCGCGGCGTGGTCAACCCGCTGCGGTTCCTCGAGTACGACATTCCCGGCAGTGCGGTGAAGAACGAGCGCTTTTTCCCGCAACCCGAGATGCAGTTGCGCGATACCCGGGGCGATGTGAATCTGACTTTCCGGGTCAACCAGAGCCGGCTCAACCTCGACGACGGCAACAACCGCGAGGAGATGCAACGGCTGGTAGCCCGCCTGCGCGAGGTCGAGAACGACCCCAATGCCCGGCTGAAGAGCTTCTCCATTGCGGGAACGGCTTCGCCCGACGGTAGTTACGAAAAGAACCTGAAGTTGGCCGGGCAGCGTATGTCGTCGGCCATGGATTGGGTGTTGAAAGAGCTGAACGAGTCGACTCGTCGGCAACTCGATATAAGTACCGATGCCGCGGTAGAGCCCTGGAGCCGGGTGGTCGAACTGCTTCGGGCCGACGGCAAGAACCAGGAGGCCGACGCCATACAGGCCATTATCGACCAATACCCCGACAATCCCAACCGGCAGTGGCGCAAGGTGGTGTCGCTGCCCTTCTATCGTCCGCTCATTACGGGCACCTATTTGCCGCAGTTGCGTCGGGTCAGCTACGAACTGCTCTTCTCGCAGTATCGCTACCTCACCGACGAAGAGATAAGGACTCTGTATCGGACCAACAGTGCCGAGCTCACCCGCAACGAGTTCTGGCGGTTGTACAACCAGGCCGGTTCGGCCGACGAGCGCGAGGCGATATGCCGGCGGGCTCTCGAGGTCTATCCGAAGTTCCTGGTAGCTGCCACCGACCTGGCAGCCCTCCTTATCGAGAAGGGTAAGCCCGATGCCGAGTTGCTCGTCCCCTATCTGAGTTTGCCCGAGTTGCCCGATGAAACCCGGCTCAACCAGGTAGTCGCCTGGATGGCGGTCGGCAAGTTCGGTCAGGCCGATTCGCTGGCCGCCGATTTGCCCGATACCGGGGTCTATCACAAGGCCAGGGTGTATGCGGCGGCTTTGAACGGCAGGTACAGCGAGGTGATACAGGAGGTTTCGGCCGATTCGCCCTTCAACGAAGTGTTGATGTTGCTGGCCATCAAAGCCAACGACCAGGCTTGGGAGAAGGCCAAGCTGTTGGGTAACTCGGCCCGCGAGAACTACATCAAGGCCGTTGCGGCCAATCGTGTCGACGAAGTGGTGCTCGCACTCTCGTATCTGGAAAGTGCGTTCAAGAAAGACCCGTCGCTGCGCGATGTGGCCAGCATCGATGGCGATGTGCTGGAATTGTTGCAACAACATGATGATGAGGAGTAAGTATGAAAAGGAAAAATTCGAAATACAGTATGCGTGGTTGTAAAGGGGCAGTAAGGTGTGCCTGCCTGTTGATGGTGCTGTGTGCGTGGAGCGCGTCGGCCCAGACACAGGAGGCTGCGAATAACGATACGACCCAGTTCAACGGATTGAATTACATGTTACAGCGTCCGGCCAGAAACGAGCGCTTTGCCCGGAAAAAGTTTGGCGACCACCTCTTCTTTACGGGCGAGGCGGGAGTCACTGCCGTCCGCTCGGCGGGGACTCTCTTTTCTACGCCGGGGTTGGGGCTGCGTAGCGGTCTCACGGTGGGCGACTGGTTCACCCCCGTACATGGTGTGCGGCTGGGCCTGAATGCCGGGTTGCACAATGGACTGGGCGAGGTCAACCCCTATTTTGCCGGACTCTCGGCCGACTATCTGATGAATCTCTCGGCCTTGTTGCACAAAGACAATGCGTCGCGCATCTTCGAGCTGATAGGGGTAGCCGGCGGTGAATATCAACTGTTGTACCGCCGGGGCAACTGGACCCACGGCGGAGGTTTCAGACTGGGTATGCAGACGCGCTTCAACTTCTCGCCGCTCACCTTCTTCTACCTCGAGCCGCGGGTAGGTATCTATACCGACGGCATCGACGGCATCTCTACCTGGATGCGATACGACTGGGAGGCCTCGCTCATGGCCGGTCTGGGGTATCGGTTGCTCTCGGCGCCGGTACGTCGGCACGAATCGTTCTGGGGGGCTAATCAAGGTCTCTTCTTCTCGTTGGCAGGTGGTCTGTCGTCGACCTTGACCAGTTCGTTGAACCCGTTGCTCGACTCGGGTTATACTGCCATGGTATCAATTGGCGAGCAGTTCACGCCGGTATCGTCGCTGCGCTTGTCGGGGACGGTCCGTTATCTGAAAACCGACCGGAATACCCATAAGGCATCGGTAGGAGCCCAGCTCGATTACCTCTTCAACATGCACGCCCTCTTCGGTGGATATAACCCTGGTCGGGTGTTCGAGATGTCGGGCCTTTTGGGAGCTGGTTATAACAAGGTGGCTGTCGATGAAAAGCTCCAGAGTCGCTGGAGTGTGGGGGCCGGTTTGCACGGCGAGTTCCGCTTGTCTGGAAATCTGGGCCTGTTCATAGAGCCTCGGGTCGATGTCTTTGCCAACGGAGCCTGGGGCGACCACCTGAGTGCGGTAGACCCGTTGGCTTCGGTATGGGCCGGACTTACCTATCGGCCGGTTTCGCCTGCAATCAATCGCTCGACTATCGAGCAAGACCCGTTCGACTTGCCTCGGAGCATCGGCGACCTCTACCTGACGATAGGCGGTGGCTTTGCCAGTGTGCTCAATACCTCAATCTCCGACCCGTTACCCAACAAGGGTTATCGCCTGTTCGGCGGTATAGGCACCTGGTGGAATCCGGTTTCGGGCGTGCGGTTGCTGGCCAATTTCTCGTCGCTCGATGCCCGCTTTACGACGCACCACACGTGGGCCGTGGGTGGTCAGCTTGACTATCTGTTCAACCTGACTAACCTCTTCTATGGTTATGATCGCAGCCGCCTCTTCTCGCTGAGTGGGGTGGCCGGTCTCAATTACGATTTTGTATCGTCGGAGGGCTATTTCCAGCACAGCGTGGGTGCAGGTGTAGGTCTGCAAGGTCTCTTCCGGCTCAACGATATGTTTGGCTTGTTCATCGAGCCCCGTCTGATTGTAGGGCAGGATAACCGTTGGGAACAGCAGCTTATCTCGAGCATCGATGTCGTGCCCACGATTACGGCCGGTCTCACCTATTCGCTCTATGGCTACGGGCGCACACATGGTACGATGGAGAAGGCCCAGGAGTTTCGCCACGAAAACTTCGTAGACCATATATTTTACGGAGCAGGCGTAGGTGTTGCCGGTATTATGCACCGCAATTTGGTTTTTCATCCGCTCGACCGCATCGGGCCCATGGCTTCGGCTTATGTGGGCAAATGGTTTACGGGGGCATCGGGTGTGCGGCTCTCGGCCGGTGCCGGCGCTTATCGCGACTCTGAGATCGGGTATCGCAAGTTCGGCCTCGTGCAACTCGATTACCTGTGGAATATCAACTCGACTCTCTACGGCTATAACCCGTCGCGCATCTTCGAGACTCACCTGGGGGTAGGTGCCGTGCTCTCCTATGCTACCGGCAACCACACGGGATTCTACCCCGGTGCCGCCCTGAGTCTGCAAGGGTTGTGGAATGTCGGTTCGGGTATCGGCTTGTTCGTCGAGCCTCAACTGCGGGTATTCGGGAAGAACTATTCGCGCGAAGGCATGGCCAGTTTGCCGATTGACATGCTCACCTCGGTGAACGTGGGCCTTCAATACCGGCTCAACCACTACGACTACCAGGCCAATCATGCCGCCTACGATACCGACAACAAATATTTCGTGTCGGTAGGCTATACGGGCCGCTGGCTCCGGAAGTCAGGCCTGCAGTTCGCTTCGGGTTATGGAGCCACCCTCTCGCTGGGTAAGTGGTATACTCCGCTGTCGGCCTGGCGTTTGGGCTTGGACTACGGCTACTATCGCACCCAACCGCAATATATGGCCTTGTCGCTCTCGGCCGACTATCTGTTCAATCTCTCGGCCTTTACCGTAGGGTATAATCCCGACCGCTTCTTCGACCTGCTGGTATTGGGTGGTGTGTATGGCGGCGTGGGCAATTGCCGGAAACAGAACGAATTTGTGTATGGAGCCCGGGCCGGCGTTCAGGGACGGTTCAACCTCTCGTCGGGGATAGACCTGTTTGTCGAGCCGCAACTCGTGGCTTCGCACCTGCCTCACACCTATGGCAGTGTCGATACCGAAGCCCGCGTGCTGGTGGGCCTCAACTACAAGCTGGGCCGCAATGCGGTAGAGGGTGGCCGTCGTGCTCCCGACCGCAACACCTTTGTATCGGTATCGGTAGGCCCTTCGCTCTTCAGCGAAACGATATTGATGGACCGTTACCGCAAGGTGTCGGTCGCTACCGACATTGCACTGGGTCGTTGGTTTACGGCCGCATCGGGTGTATCGGTAGGGTTGGGCTATGACTTCATTACCCCGAGAACTTCGCCTACACTCAACGTAGGGACGCTCCATGCCGACTATCTGCTCAACCTCTCGTCGCTGCTCGAGCCCGACCCCGATCGTCGGTTCCACTTGATTGCCTCGTTGGGTACCGGTCTGGGCTGGAGCAACTACAACCGCGATGGCGGTATAGGCTGGGTGGCTCGCGGTGCCGCTCAGTTGCGCTGGAACGTATCGCGCACGCTCGACCTCTTTGTGGAGCCTTCGATGACCCTCTGGGACGATAAGCTGTTCGAAACCAACACTCACCACTTTATCGGCGTAGGCCGGGTTTCGGTAGGAACCGCCTATCGGTTTTGACGCACGACTATGATATTGCAGGCACCCGACTCTCGAGCGTGAGTCGGGTGCCTGCGTTTTTCAGAGGTCGTGGCCAGGGATACCTGTCGTCGGCTTTCGGGGCAGGATATTCGGAAGGGGGGGTGAATACCGGCTTTTTTCTCAAGGATAAAGAACCAACTATATCGCGGAGTATGTACGCTATATCACTTTTTTGCATTATCTTTGCTCGGTAAAAAAGCGAAGGCAGCAGATACCCGATAGGTTTCGATTGGACAGCCGGGCCGTGAAGCCTGCAATCGGCAAGGTGGCTGCCGGGATAGATTGAAGCCGGGAGCTCTCCCCGCGAAGAACATAAAATAGACAATGAAAAATATGATGGCAAAACCTTCCATTCCCAAAGGTACGCGCGATTTCTCGGTCGACGAGATGGCCAAGCGCAATTACATATTCGATACGATAAAACAAGTTTTTGCTCTCTATGGGTTCCGGCAGATTGAGACGCCGGCCATGGAGACCCTGCAGACCCTCATGGGCAAATATGGCGAGGAGGGTGACAAGTTGCTCTTCAAGGTGCTCAACTCGGGCGATTTCCTCTCGGATGTTTCGGAGGCCGACCTGGCCGAGCGCAACCTCAACCGCTTGGCTGCCCGCCTGTGCGAGAAGGGGCTCCGTTACGACCTCACCGTGCCCTTTGCCCGCTTTGTGGTGATGCACCGCAACGAACTTACCTTCCCCTTCAAGCGTTATCAGATTCAGCCCGTGTGGCGGGCCGACCGTCCGCAGAAGGGGCGTTATCGCGAGTTCTACCAGTGCGATGCCGACGTGGTGGGCTCCGACTCGCTGCTGAACGAGGTAGAGCTCATCGAGATGATCGACGAGGTATTCTCCCGTCTGGGCATACGGGTAGCCATCAAGTTGAACAACCGTAAGATATTGAGCGGTATAGCCGAGTGGATAGGGGCTCCCGAGAAGATTGTCGACATTACTGTGGCCATCGACAAACTCGACAAGATGGGGCTCGACAAGGTGAATGCCGAACTGATGGAGAAGGGGCTTTCGCAGGAGGCTGTGGCCCAACTGCAACCCATCATCCAGTTGCAGGGCAGCAACGAGGAGAAGCTGCAGGTGCTGCGCCGCGAATTGGCTGGCTCGGAGACGGGCTTGAAGGGTATCGACGAGCTGGAGTATATCTTGCAGAAACTCTCGGCCTCGCCGTTGCGCTCGACGCTCGAGATAGACTTGACATTGGCGCGCGGCCTCAACTACTATACGGGTGCCATTCTCGAGGTGAAGGCGCTCGATGTGCAGATAGGCAGCATCACGGGTGGCGGCCGCTACGACAACCTCACCGGTGTATTTGGTCTGCCGGGTGTATCGGGCGTGGGCATCTCGTTCGGTGCCGACCGCATCTTCGACGTGCTCAACCAGCTCGACCTCTATCCCAAGGAGTCGATGCAGTCGACACAGGTGCTCTTTGTCAACTTCGGGGAGCGCGAGAGCCAGGTCTGTCTGGGCCACCTCGCTCGGTTGCGGTCTGCCGGCGTGCGGGCCGAAATCTATCCCGAACCGGCCAAGATGAAGAAACAGATGAGCTATGCCGACTCGATAGGGGCCCAGTATGTGGCTCTGGTGGGCGAGACCGAAATCGCCGCCGGCAAGATAGCTCTGAAAAACATGACTACGGGCGAGCAGTCGTTGCTCTCGCTCGACGAGGTTATTGCCCTTTTGCGTAATCGGCAAGAAACGATAAAAGAAAATAAAACCATAGATAGATTGAATCGATGAGCTCGAAATTGGAATACACCGGCTTGACTGAGGCCGAGGTGTTGAAAAGTAGGGAAAAGTATGGCGAAAACGTGTTGACGCCACCGGCCCGAACCCCGATGTGGAAATTGTTTCTGGAGAAATTCTCCGATCCTATCATTCGTATTTTATTGGTAGCTTTGTTGCTGTCGATAGCCGTTTCAGTCTATCACGTGGCAACTGGCGAGGCCGGGGCTTCGGCCCTGTTCGAACCGGCCGGCATCGCCCTGGCTATCCTGCTGGCTACGGTGGTGGGCTTCCTCTTCGAGATGAGTGCCGCCAAGAAGTTCGACATTCTCAATCAGGTGAACGACGACCTGCCCGTGAAGGTGGTGCGGGGCGGACATATTGTCGAGATTCCCAAACGCGAGGTGGTGGTGGGCGACATCGTCATGCTCAATGCCGGCGACGAGATACCGGCCGACGGTATTCTGCTGAGTGCCGTCTCGGTGCAGGTGAACGAGTCGTCGCTCACGGGTGAGCCCATGGCCACCAAGACGACGGTCGAAGCCGACTTCGACAAGGATGCTACCTATCCCTCCAACGCCGTGATGAACGGTTCGACCATGCTGGGCGGCTATGGCGTGATGCAGGTGACTCAGGTGGGCGACGCTACCGAGTATGGCAAGGTCTATACCGGTTCACAAATCGAGAACAATACCCAAACTCCGCTCGACAAGCAGCTCAATACGCTGGCATCGTTCATCACGAAGGCCAGTTATGTGATTGCCGCTATCATCTTTGTGGCCCGCACGGTCATCTACCTCACCGACCATCCGGTGCTCGACTGGCTCAGCTTCGGCAGCTACCTGCTCTCGACGGCCATGATTGCCGTGACCGTTATCGTGGTGGCTGTGCCCGAGGGGTTGCCCATGAGTGTGACCCTGAGCCTGGCCATGAGTATGAAGCGCATGCTGGCCAACAACAACCTGGTGCGCAAGATGCACGCCTGCGAGACGATGGGTGCGGCTACGGTCATCTGTACCGACAAGACGGGAACCCTCACCCAAAACCAGATGCGGGTGAGCGAGGCTGCTTTTGACTACGCCTCCGACTCGAATATCAAAGCGATTATTGCCGAAGGCATTGCCGCCAACTCGACGGCTCACCTCGACGAGGGTGCCAACGGGGTGAAGGTGCTGGGTAACCCCACCGAGGGGGCTCTGCTGCTGTGGCTGGCCGACCAGGGTGTCGACTATGCCGAGTTGCGCAACCGGGCTCATGTGGTGGAGCAGCTCACCTTCTCGACCGAGCGCAAGTATATGGCTACGGTGGTCGACTCGCCGTTGCTCAACCGTCGGGTGATCTATGTAAAGGGTGCCCCCGAGTATGTGATGAATTTCTGTTCGCAGATGGTTACGGCCCAGGGGCTCGTGCCCATGGAGAGCAGCCGTCCGGGCGTGGAGGCGAAACTGTTGCAGTATCAGAACCAGGCCATGCGTACTTTGGGCTTTGCCTATGCGCTGGTAGGTCCCGACGAGCCTTACTTCATGGCCGGCCATCTGTCGCCTCATATCCACCTCACCTTCCTGGGTGTGACCGCTATTGCCGACCCCGTGCGCAAGGAGGTGCCCGAGGCTGTGGCCGAGTGCCTGAATGCCGGCATCAAGGTGAAGATTGTGACGGGCGACACCCCGGCTACGGCTCGCGAGATAGCCCGCCAGATTTCGTTGTGGAAGCCCGAGGATGGCGACCGCAACATCATCACCGGTACCGAGTTTGCCAACCTCTCCGACAAGGAGCTGCTCGAGCGTATCCCCGACCTGAAGGTGATTGCCCGCGCCCGACCTATGGACAAGGAGCGGCTGGTGAAGTTGCTGCAGTCGCAAGACGAGGTGGTGGCCGTGACCGGCGACGGTACCAACGACGCTCCCGCCCTCAATGCCGCCCAGGTGGGCCTCTCGATGGGCGACGGCACCTCGGTAGCCAAGGAGGCCAGCGACATCACCATCATCGACAACTCGTTCGGCAGCATCACCAAAGCGGTGCTGTGGGGCCGTTCGCTCTATCGCAATATCCAGAAATTCATTCTCTTCCAGATGACCATCAACGTAGCGGCCTGCCTCATCGTGCTGCTGGGGGCCTTCCTGGGCACCGAGTCGCCGCTCACCGTCACGCAGATGCTGTGGGTGAACCTCATTATGGATACCTTTGCCGCGCTGGCTCTGGCCTCGCTGCCGCCCGACGAACGGGTGATGCGCGACAAGCCCCGCCACCTCAACGACAATATCGTGACCCGTGCCATGGGCAAGGGCATCATCGGTACCGGTATCGCCTTTGTGCTGCTCCTCTTCGGGCTGCTGCAATACTTCAAGCATGTCGATGTCACTTCGATAGCCCAGTTCGACCTGAGTCTCTTCCTGGCCAACTTCTTCAACTTCAGTCCCGTGCACGAAGGCCTTACCCGCTACGAGCTTACCCTCTTCTTCTCGATATTCGTCTTCCTGCAATTCTGGAACATGTTCAACGCCAAGGCCTTCGGCAATGTGCAGTCGGCCTTCAGCCGCTTGAACACCTGCAAAGGCTTCCTGTGGGTAACGCTCATCATCCTGGCCGGGCAGATACTCATCGTGAGTGTGGGCGGTGCGCTCTTCAGCGTGACCCCGCTGCAGCTCATGGATTGGGTTTATATCTTTGCCGCTACCTCCATTGTGTTGTGGATTGGCGAGATTTATCGACTCATTCGCAGAATTGTGGCATAAATTGTTGATAAAAAATGCGCCGATTTGTTGCGTAGTCCAAAATAATCGTTTATCTTTGCACCGCATTTGACAAGTGGTCGGTACAAAAATAGACATGATGGCGAGATAGCTCAGTTGGTTAGAGCGCATGATTCATAATCATGAGGTCCCGGGATCATACCCCGGTCTCGCTACGAAGAGAGCTTCAGGTAACTGGAGCTCTTTTTCGTTAAGTTCATATAGCACTTGAAGTGAGGCTTGGTGCTTTTTATTATTGTGGCGAAGGGTTAGGGCGTCCCGATGCAGCATCGGGAAGGTCCCGGGATCATACCCCGGTCTCGCTACGAAAAATAAAAGTTGCCTCACGATTCAGTGAGGCATTTTTTTACCTCCTCCAATGTATTACGTTTATATCCTCTATTCACGTACACGCAATCGATACTATGTAGGTTATACTCACGATATAGCCACTCGCTTGTCGAAGCACAATGCGGGAGCTACGCCGAGTACCCGAAGCGGCAGGCCTTGGGAATTGGTGTATAGCGAATCCTATACGGAGAAAGGGGCCGCCATGGCTCGGGAGAGAGAGATAAAGAATAAGAAGTGTAGAATATATATCGAGCAGTTGATAGCGAAGGGTTAGAGCGTCCCGATACAGTATCGGGAAGGTCCCGGGATTATACCCCGGTCTCGCTACGAAGAGAGCTTCAGGTAATTGGAGCTCTTTTTTTTTTGTATGTAGTCATTCCGCGCCCCGACGCGGAATCCAGAAAATACCCGCAAAGGAGACAGTCCGCAAAGGGGGGGGGAATACCGCATGAGGTAAATACTGGCAAGGACTCCGTAAATGAAAGCCTCGCTTATCCTCTTCTGGACCCCGCATCGAGGTGCGGGGTGACGTTCTTGTCATTCCGCGCT
>NZ_CAMMHD010000017.1:0-91838 GCF_946496565.1 uncultured Barnesiella sp. | reverse complement strand
ATTACATTGGCAATCAATTCGTTATAAAGTTTTATTCTTTTTACGACAGTCCCTACTTTACACGCTGCATCTTGCGAAATATTTCGGGCATGGCAGCCGGGTTCATCGGTATCATGTCGACCAGGTCGAGTGTCTTGACCATGTGCAGCGTGCCCTGCTTGTAGGTCTGGAAATGGGCGGTACCGATGTGATGGCGATAGGCCTCGGGGCTGGCATATATCTCGAGGATGCGCACCTGGCAGGAGTCGCGCTGCTGAATCATGGGGAATATGGCTATCACGCCCGGCTCTTCGCGAACCGAGGTAGCCCCTACCTCCAACGCCGCCTCGAGATAGGCATCCCGGTATTGGGGATAAATCTCTATCTCGGAGATGCGCACCAGCATGGCGGTATCGACCTCGGCCTCGACAACCGACGAACGGTCGGCCAATGCAGTACCCGCCTCACCCTCCGACGGCAAATCGAAAAGCCGGGCGGCATTCTCGTGCAAGAAGAGATCGGCATAGGCCGACAACTCCCCGTCGGCCTCCAGAGCGGCCTCCAACTGCCGCAGGTTGCGAGTGAGCACCTCGGCCGGCTGGTAGGGATAGTCCGAACCGTACAGGATATGGTCGGGCGTGGTAATGGTGAGCAGAGTGCGGATAACGGCCGGAGAAGCGGCACCGGCCAAATCGTAATAGAGCCGGGAGAGGTTGGCCTCCATATCGACCTCGCCCATCGAGCCGCGAGCCTGCAAGGCCGGCATTATCGCCTTCATGCGAGGAACAGCCAACGGCAGGAACGAGCCGCAATGCGGCACAACCACCTTTACATGAGGATAACGCACCAGCAGGTTGCGTGCCAGCATGTTCATCAGAGCCCGGGTCGTTTCGGCCAAATACTCACAGGCGGCCAGGGGAACCCGCCCGGTCAACGGCTCGTTGACCGGGACCGGCTTGTGCGGATGAATGAGGATGACGGCCTGCCGGCTATCCAACACCTCCATCAGGGGGTCGAGAGCCTCGTCGCCCAGGTATTGCCCCCGGCTGTTGGTCGCCAGTTTCACCCCATCGGCCCCCAGTGTATCGAGGGCATAGATGGCCTCGGCCACGGCCGACTCCACATCGGGCAGAGGGAGGGCAGCACAAAAGCGGAAGCGATCGGGATAGGCCGCTTTCAGTCGGGCACCATATTCGTTACAGGCCCGTATCACCTGCCGGCACTCCTCGCTGTCGCCGAAACTGGGTTGCGGAGCCGGCATCGACAACACCGTGCAGGCAATGCCGGCACTGTCCATAAACGACAAGTGCGAATCGACATCCCAGGCAGGGAGCGGGAACCCCTCTTCCAGCTCGGCATGATGCCGGGCAAGCACCTGCCGATAATCGGGCAGAATGTTGTGGCTATGCACATCGACTACCTGTCGGGCATGGCCGGTGAAATTGCCAATCATAAGGAGAATCACAAGATACAACCACCGTTTCATAGGCCTATGCTTGACTCGCTTCATACTGTTTTCCGGCTTCGGTACAGAGCCCTATGACACTGCCCGTGCGCAGATACTGATAGGTAGGAAACTCGAACAGCACCGGTTTGAGCCGGTTGTAGTCGATTTTATCCCGGTCGTTGAGTATGCTCTCATCGGCATAGGTGTGGGCGATGCTGCAAATAAAGTTTTCGAAACCGTTGCACACATACACATCCTCGACCCGACACTCCATGGTCAAGGGCGATTCGTTCACCATAGGTGTCCCCTCCTCGCCTGCCGTCGACTCGAACAGGGTGCTTTTGTCCTGCTTGTGCCCCGACACGATACCGCAGTAATCGGCTTTCGGCAGCCACTCTTCGGTAACGATATTGACCGACAGCCGGCCACTCTCCTTAATGCCCCGGTTGATGTAGTGCGAGGCATGCAGACTGACAAGCAGCCTGTCGTGAGCCACAATGCCTACATGGGCTACCAGAGTCCACGTGGCTTTTCCCTCTACCTGGGCACCCACCACAACCGCAGGGGTGGGATAAAGTGCCATTGAATTTCCGATATTCTTTTTCATAACGATAAATATATGTTGGTTTTCTGTTGCAAAACTACAGCAGCGAAATTAAAAGCGCGTTAGTTTACGGCTCATTTATCGTTATCGAAAAGCTCAATACTACCGTTACCGAGCTATACGACAACCGTAACTCCCCGAACACGGTCGGTATCCTGCCCTACTCCCGACCGACATCTCCATCCCCCACACCCGGAGAAAGAGCTTCCTCGGGAAAAAACAACCGGGGCGGACCCTTTGCAGAATCCGCCCCGGAGCTTTCATTTCTTATCGTAGGTAACCCAAATTATCCGCAACGCGAAGTACCGCACGAAGTGCAGATGAGGCATCCCTCCTGATAGATGAGGGTCTCGTTACCGCAATTCGGACAGGTCTGCCCACTGGCTTTGGTACCGTTGGGCAGGTATTTCTTCAGAGCGCGCTCTACACCGTTCTTCCAGCTGTTGATCGACTGGCTGTCGAGTTCGAGGCTCGATACCAGCTTGAGCACTTGCGGGATGGGCATGCCGTAGCGAAGTACTCCCGAGATGAGTTTGGCATAGTTCCAATACTCGGGGTTGAACTTGTCGGAGAGTCCCTCGATGGTGGTCTTGTAACCGCGCTTGTTGGAGAACTGGAAGTCGTAACGCTTCGTACCGTCGGGGTTTACGGCCTTCACAATCTTACCCTTCACTACATTCTTGGGGCAGAAGATACCGTCGTCGTCGTCGGCAAGACCGGTGAAGATTTCGTAAGGCTTGCCATCTTTCAGACCCACGAAGGCAATCCACTTCTCCTTGTTGTTCTGGAAGCGAACCACATCGGCCTCGAGCTCGATGGGGCGTACCAGCGTTTCGGCTTGTGCGGGAACCACGGGTTTCTTCTCTTCCTTCTTGGCCGAGATGAGCACACCCGAGCGAGAGCCGTCGCGATAGACCGTACAGCCTTTGCAACCCGAGCGCCAAGCCTCGACATAGAGCTGACCCACCATCTCTTCGCTCACGTCGGAGGGGAGGTTGATGGTAACGCTAATCGAGTGGTCGACCCACTTCTGGATGCGGCCCTGCATGCGCACCTTCTGCAACCAGTCGATGTCGTTGGCCGTAGCCTTGTAGTAAGGCGAGCGAGCCACCAGGGCATCGACCTCCTCCTGGCTATAATTCTTTTTCACTTCGATGCCGTTTACCTGCATCCAGGTGATGAATTTATGGTGATAAACCACATACTCTTCAAAGGCATCGCCCGTCTCGTCGACATAGTCGATATGTACGGCAGGATCGTTGGGGTTCACCTTGCGGCGACGGCGATAAACCGGCATGAATACCGGCTCGATGCCCGAGGTGGTCTGGGTCATCAGACTCGTAGTGCCCGTGGGTGCAATGGTAAGGCAGGCAATGTTGCGACGCCCGTACTTGCACATGTCGGCATAGAGCTCTTCATCTTCGTGTTTCAACCGTTTGATGAAGGGGTTGTTGGTCTCACGGTCGGCATCGAAAATCGAGAAGGCGCCACGCTCCTTGGCCATCGTCACCGACGAACGGTAAGCGGCCAGTGCCAAAGCCCGATGTACCTTTTCGGAGAAGTCGGTAGCCTCTTCGGTTCCGTAGCGGAAACCCATGGCGGCAATCATATCGCCCTCGGCCGTGGTGCCCACACCGGTACGACGGCCTTGCAGGGTACGTTTCTGTATCTTGTACCACAGGTTGAGCTCGGTGCTCTTCACCTCGTCGGTCTCGGGGTCGGCCTTGATTTTCTCGATAATCTTGTCGATCTTCTCCATCTCAAGGTCGATAATATCGTCCATGATGCGCTGTGCCAGCATCACATGTTTACGGAAGAGGTCGAAGTCGAAATAGGCCTCCGGGGTAAACGGATTGACTACATAGGAGTAGAGGTTGATGGCCAACAGACGGCAGCTGTCGTAGGGACAGAGGGGAATCTCGCCGCAAGGGTTGGTCGATACGGTCTTGAAGCCCAGGTCGGCATAGCAGTCGGGTACCGACTCTCTGATGATGGTATCCCAAAAGAGTACGCCGGGTTCGGCCGATTTCCAGGCATTGTGCACAATCTTTTTCCAAAGGGCTTGCGCGTCGATCTCCTTCGTCACCTTGGGATCGGGCGAGTCGATGGGGAACTGTTGGATGTAGGGCTTGCCTTCGATAGCAGCCTCCATAAAGTCGTCGTGAATCTTCACCGACACGTTGGCACCCGTCACACGTCCCTCGACCATCTTGGCGTCGATGAACGACTCGGAGTCGGGGTGTTTGATCGATACCGAAAGCATCAGCGCACCGCGACGGCCATCCTGAGCCACCTCGCGGGTCGAGTTGGAGTAACGCTCCATAAAGGGTACCAGCCCCGTAGAGGTGAGGGCCGAGTTCTTGACGGGCGAACCTTTGGGGCGGATGTGCGACAGGTCGTGACCCACGCCACCGCGACGTTTCATCAGTTGCACCTGCTCTTCGTCGATTTTGATAATGCCGCCGTACGAGTCGGGGGCACCATCGAGCCCAATCACAAAACAGTTGGAGAGCGACCCCACCTGATAGTTGTTACCAATGCCACTCATGGGGCTTCCCTGCGGCACGATGTAGCGGAACGATCTCATCAAATCGAACAGCTCTTGCGACGAAAGCGGGTTAGGATACCGTTGCTCGATACGAGCAATCTCATTGGCGATACGCCAGTGCATATCGTCGGGAGTCTTTTCATAGATATTCCCATACGAATCTTTCAGAGCATATTTGTTTACCCACACACGGGCAGCCAGCTCATCTCCCTTGAAATACTCCAACGACGCCTGATAAGCCTCGTCATAAGTATAAATAGTTGGTTCCACGAGACAAATATTTTTTCTATTATGTTAATTAGTTAATTTTTAGACAAAGGTTTTTCAGCAGAAAGATTTACGGTGCAAGTTTATAAAAAACATTCTACATACACAAATAATATCATTTTTAAATATCAACAATTTATAAAGTTTCCCGATTTAAAACAAAACTGTATTAACAATCAGATATTTAGAATTTTGACCATAACAAAAAGTTTTCCGTTTTTGAAAATCAGACAAACACATCCAAGAAACACAAGAAAAAATCGACATTAGTAACAAAGTACAATTATTTCTATTTGCAAGTATCCATGAAGAAAATCCACAGACAATCGACACCACGGCCATACCGCCGTTGTCAAATATTTTCATTACCTTTGCTACTACGAACTTATCACTTCAAATCCCCATTACCTATGATAAAGAGTTTGAAAGAGAGAAGAACGATACGGCAATATCTCGACAAGGAGATAGATGACCGTCTGCTCAACGAACTTCTCGAAACGGCATTTCGTGCCCCCACAACGGGCAACATGCAGGTGTACAGCGTCGTCGTTACCCGTACTCGGGAGAACAAAGAGCGACTGGCTCCAGCCCACTTCAACCAACCTACCGTCACCCACGCGCCGGTGGTGCTGACCTTCTGCGCCGACTTTAACCGGTTTGTAAAATGGTGCGAGCTGAACCACGCCCAACCGGGCTACGACAACTTCCAGTCGTTCGTTACAGCAGCCATCGACGCCCTGCTCGTGGCTCAGCAGTTCTGCACCGCAGCCGAGCTTTCGGGTCTGGGCTGCTGCTATCTGGGCACTACCACCTACAACGCTCCCCAGATTGCCGAAGCCCTGCAACTGCCCCGTCTGGTGATCCCCATTACCACCCTCACCGTAGGTTATCCGGCCGACATGCCCGCCCAGGTAGACCGCCTGCCCCTCGAGGCGATTGTTCACCACGAGAGCTACCGCGACTACACGCCCGAGGATATACAGCGCCTCTATGCCGAAAAAGAGAGTCTGCCCGAGAACCGACAATTCGTAGCCGAGAACCACAAGGAGACTCTGGCTCAGGTATTCACCGACGTGCGCTACACGCGCGAGAACAACGAACTGTTCTCCAAAATCTTCCTCGACTTCATTGTGAAACAGGGCTTCAAAATGCCCGAATAAGAGACGGAGAGAGTTCAACACCCTCCCCTGCAACGATACGAAAGAGGCCCGGAACGCTGTTGTTCCGGGCCTCTTTCGTTATTCTGTATCCCTATGGAGGTTATCCTTGTATCCGTTGCTCAATCTCCTCGAGATCGCTCCGCAACTTCTTGTCTACCCCTATCTGTTCGGTGATGGTCTTGCAGGCGTGCAGCACGGTAGCGTGGTCTTTCTTGCCCAGCACGTCGCCGATACCGGCCAGCGAAAGGCTGGTGTATTTCTTGGCCAGGTACATGGACATCTGACGGGCCACAACCACCTCTCTCTTGCGCGTGCGCTCGAGCAGACGCGAGGTATCCAGGCCGTAATAGCCGCAAACCGCCTCTTTGATGGTATCGATGGTAATCTGCTTCTGCACCATCTTCACGCTGGCAGCCAGCACCTGATCGGCCATTTCGATGGAAATCTCCTTCTTCAAGACGCTCGAACGTACCATGAGCGAAACGATAACCCCCTCGAGGTCGCGCACGTTGTCGGTCACGTTGCGGGCGATGTAGTCGATTACCGACTCGTCGATGGTCAAGCCGTCGCGGTGTACCTTGCTCATGAGAATATCGTAGCGCAACTTGTAGTCGGGACGCTCCACCTCGGCCGTCAAACCCCATTTGAAGCGGGTCAACAGACGCGAAACCATGCCCACCAGCTCGACCGGCGGACGGTCGCAGGTGAGTACCAGTTGCTTGTTGCTCTGATGCAGATGGTTAAAGATGTGGAAGAAGGTATTCTGGGTCTGGGTCTTCCCGGCAAACTCCTGAATATCGTCCATCAACAGTACGTCGATGCTTTGATAGAAGCCGATAAAATCGTTCACGCGATTGTTGCGCACGGCATCGGTATACTGCACCAGAAAATCGTGAGCCGACAGGTAAAGCACCCGTTTGGCCGGCATGTTCTCTTTGATGCGCAAACCTATGGCCTGAATCAAGTGGGTCTTTCCCACCCCCGACTCACCGAAGAGAAACAAGGGGTTGAAGGTATTGCGACCGGGATTCTCGGCAATCGATTCGGCAGCCGCACGCGCCAACATGTTGCTTGCCCCCTGATAATAACTTTCAAAAGTGTAAATCGGGTTCAGACGGGGGTCGAGCTCATCGTATACGCGTTGTTTGAACGGGTCCAAAAGGTCGGGCATCGCCTGCTGCATTTTCTTGACAGCGGTCGACTTGGTCGTAGCAGAGAGGTCGACCGTAGCCTCGGGCTGACGGACAATCTGCACACGATACACCAACTTGACGTTTGCCCCATAGATGCGAGGCAAAACCTTTTTCAGCAGGTTGAGGTAGTGCTCCTCGATCTGCTCTATCACGAAATGTGAAGGGACAAGCAAAGTCAACACATTATCGCCATCAACACCCAACGAAGTAATCGGCTTGAACAGACTCTCAAACGCCTCGGGGGCTATGTTGTCTTTGATAATTGTTAGACATTGGTCCCACAACTGAACATGTTGTTCTGAACCCATTTTATGTAAATCTTCTATCAAAAAACTTTTGCGTGTACAAAATTCAAATTATTTTTCCGCAAAAACAAATCGCAAAATATTTGCTTTTTACATTTCAGTTACAAACGGTTGATTTCAAAGTTCTTATAAAATATCGTCTCTCGAGATATTTTTTCCGTTTTCACAATCTATCATCACTTTATCTTTCAAGCGATTACAAACCTTTATATGTTTTTCGGCACATTTCCAGCACCTCTCTCCCATCGGGTAAACACACCCCTATAAGGGTAGCTTTGGGAATATTACAAAAAAATTGCAGATTCTTCCTTATTTATATCGATTCTAAATAAGGAAAATCTGTTACTCTTCTCAGAACAGCGAGAAGTGTACATATCGCTTGGGATTAAGCCGCAAGTCGATCATGAGCGAATCGACACTGCCCAGCACACCATTGGCCCGATCGTAAAGCCCCCGGTCATTCAACAACAGCCCCAGACTGTTGTCGGGCGAGGTAAGCCGCGAGGTGATTTGCTGCAGATTGTAACTGGTCTTCTGCACCGATGCCATGGTCGACTGCAACGGCAGCGCATTGAGGGTATCGGAGAATTGGTTGATCTGCGCCGTAATGCCCTGCACGTTGTCGAGTATCACGGGGACATCGTTTTGCATCATGCCCGAGAGTTGTACCGACGAGCGTTCCAGATTGGCTGTAATGCGATCGAGCCGTTTTACCGACGAGACCAGAGCCGGATCGTTGACCAGGGTTTGCAACCCCGACAAGATGCTGTCGAGTTTGGGCAACAACACGACAACCTGGGGCAGCAGCTCGCTCTGGAGGCTCTGCATCAGCCCCGACTTCACTTCGCCCTGCAGCAAGGCTCCGTGCTCGTAGTATTCGCTCACGTGGGGATTCAGGTCGATTACCACCGACGAGGTTCCCAACATATCGGTCTCGAGGTAGACCCGGCTGTCGACCGGAATCTTCAGTTTCTTATCGAGATTCAACAGTACCTTGATGGTCTGATTCGTGTCGTAGTCGTACACAATCTCCTGCACGAGCCCCACCTTGTAGCCGTCGATCATCACCGGGGCCGACTGGGCCAACCCGCCCACGCTGGGGAACTGCACATAATAGTAATTAGAGGGTTTCATCACGTTGATGCCCTTCAAATAGTTGATGCCTACATACAGAATGAGGATGCTAATCAGCACCGAGAGGGCAATCTTTGCTTCTTTTCCAAACCACTTTTTCATATTATTCTTTTTAGTTGGGCTATCGTCTTGTTTCTCACTTTACACGCTTTCCGTCACGGAACTGGATGATAAAGGCATCGCGAAACAACGATTTCACCTTTTTATATTGTTGCTGTATACCATTTCGATCGGTCGATTTCCCATAGGTGTATTTATACATGCTCCCCTCTTTGTAGCATTCGACAGGCGAGAGGCCTTTGAACTCCTTGGAGTTGGCCGGCAACTTGCGGGGGAGCGCCATAAACTGCACCTTGTAATAGGTAACACCCGAGGCGTCGTCTTGTTCGGCCTTGCCGGTTTGAGTTTTGGCGGGGGCCGGTTTCTCTACTTCGGCAGGTGCAGGAGCCGGAGCAGGAGCCGGAGTCGACGAGGTGACCGCAGGGGCCGAACCCTTGCGCGAGTTTTGCTTGCGATCGTAATCCGATTTGTATTTGACAAAGGCATTGTAAATGGCCTGGGCCATCTTGGTCTGCCCGCTCTCCGAGGTGAGGAACCGCTCTTGCGTGGGGTTGCAGATGAAGTCGAGCTCGACCAGAACCGCCGGCATGCCGGTCTTGGCCAGCACCCAGAATCCGGCCTGCCGCACCCCGCGGTCCACACGGTTGGCTACCGATACAAACTCGTGCTGTATGTCCGAGGCAAAGTTGATGCTCTGCTCCATATGCTTGTACTGCATGAATTCAAAGATAATGTACGACTCGGTCGAGTTGGGGTCGAACCCTTCGTAACGGGTAGAGAAATCGTTCTCGAGATAGATAACCGAGTTCTCACGCTTGGCCACCTCGAGGTTCTCTTTGCTGCGGTGTAGACCCAGTGTCCAGGTAGAGGCACCGGCCACGGTCTTGCGGTTGGGCGATTTCTTGTCGATCGAGTTGGTGTGTATCGAGATGAAGAGGTCGCCCTCCACCCGGTTGGCCTTATCGGCCCGCTCCTGCAAGGTGAGGTAGACATCCTTGTCGCGGGTATAGACCACCTTCACCCCCGGCACATTGTTGGCCACCATGCGCCCCAGCTTCAGGGCTACCCCCAGGTTGATGTCCTTCTCCTTGGCCTTGTTGCCAAGGGCACCCGCGTCGCGCCCTCCGTGACCGGCATCGATGACCAGCACGAAGTCTTTGGCCGAAACGACCGAGAGCCCGAGCACAAATGCAAAAAGGAGGGAGAGCACCCGCGTAAAGCAATATGAATGTTTCATAAACCAGTATCTGCTATCATTAACACAAGACCCGGCCCCGCCGGAATCCTGACAAATTGCCAAACAGGCGGCGTACCATCCGGGCCTATTTCGCAGTTTCAAATGCAAAGGTATAAATAAAGCTCGAAAAAGATGTCAATTTCAAGGAGATTTATTGCCTTATACTCAAATCGTAAAACTGGATTCGCACCGATGGCTTTCTCGAAAGAAAAAAGTATTTTTGCAAAAGCGAGACAAAAAGCGTGTATATGATACGACACCTGAAACAAAACAGCTATGCCATGGCGATATGCCTGCTGACGGCGGCCTTCATCGCCTGCAACGGAAAAGCTTCGGAGGCCCGGAGCTCCGTAACCCGACACCCCGTGACCATCGAACGGTTCGACCGCGAACTCCCGGCCTACGTGCAACAGACCGACACCGCCGCGGCGGCCGGCTTCAGGGAGAAATACGCCCCCTTCTTCTCCGTCTACTGCCGGCAGATTCTGGGGCTGGGCGACGCCCCCGACTTCCGCGAGGGGCTGAACCTGTTTCTCACCCACGAAGCCATTGCCCAACTCTATGCCGATACCGAGTCGCACTTTGCCAGCGACACGGCCTGGATTGCCGCCCTGCAACAGGGCTTCGACCGCTACAGCGAGCTCTTTCCGCAGGCACCGCGTCCCCGCCTGCTCACCCATGTGTCGGGGCTGAACCAGTCGATTGTTACGGTCGACTCGCTGCTCTCTATCTCGCTCGACTGCTACCTGGGGGCCGACTACCCGCTCTACGAACAACGCTATTATATATATGAACGGGGGCTGCACGAAAGCGACCGCATAGCCTACGACGCTCTGGAGGTGTGGCTGCGCACCCGCTACCCCTACGAATCGAAACGCAATGCTCTGCTCGACCGCATGGTCTACGAGGGGAAGATTCTCTATGCCCTCGCCTCGATATTCCCCGAGGCCGACGAATACCGCCTGCTGGGCTACACCGACGAGCAGGCGCAATGGTGCCAGACCAACGAGGCCGAAATCTGGCACCAGGTGGTGAGCAAGAAGCACCTGTTCAACACCGAGTCGATGCTCATCCACAAATATGTGGAACCGGCCCCCTTTGTAGCCGTGCTGCATCAGGATTCGCCGGGCCGTCTGGGCCGCTGGATCGGCTACCAGATAGTCAAGCGATATGCCCAGGAGAAGAAGAAAAGTGCGGCCGAACTGCTGGCCTCGCCCGACGATGCCGGCGAGATATTGGCCGAATCGAAATACAACGGATAAACTGAAACGATAGCTATGAACCACGTATACGGACTGGTGGGGTATCCCTTGGGACACTCGTTTTCCCGCTCGTTTTTCCACGCGAAATTCGAACGTGAGGGGATAGCGGCCACCTACGAAAACTTCGAGATGCCCGACCTCTCGACTCTGCGGCAACTCATTGCCGACCGCCGGGAGCTCTGCGGGCTGAATGTAACGATACCCTATAAGACGGAGGTTATCGCGCTGCTCGACGAGCTGGACCCGCAGGCCCGCGCGATTGGGGCCGTCAACGTCATACAGATAACCCGGCAACCCGACGGCCGCGTATGGCTCAAAGGCTACAACAGCGACATCATCGGGTTCACCCAATCGATTGCCCCGCTCATCGACGAGGGCATGCAACGGGCACTCATCCTGGGAACGGGCGGCGCCTCGAAAGCGGTCTATGCCGGACTGAAGTCGCTGCACATCGAGCCTGCCTTCGTCTCGCGGCAACGGCGCGGCGACATCATCGCCTACGACGACCTCACCCCCGAGCGGATGGCCTCCCACCGCATCATCGTCAACACCACGCCGGTGGGCATGTATCCCCACACCGACGAGGCTCCCCGCATCCCCTACGAATGCCTTACCCCCGAGCACCTCTGCTACGACCTCATCTACAACCCCGAGGTGACCCGCTTTCTCGAGTTGGCGGCCCGCCAGGGGTGCAAGACCAAGAACGGCACCGAGATGCTGCACCTGCAGGCCCTGGCCGCCTGGGATATTTGGAATCGATAACGCCATAAGCCCCTCCACCATGATAGACTTCAGACTAAAAGTTTTTTGCAGCGTAGCCCACAACCTCAGTTTTACCAAAGCCTCGAAAGAGCTGTATGTGAGCCAACCGGCCATCAGCAAGCACATCCAGGAGCTCGAGGCCGAGTACAGCACCCGGCTGTTCGAGCGGATGGGTACCCACATTACCCTCACCCCCGAGGGTGAACTGCTGCTCTCGCATGCCGAGAAGATACTCGCCCACTACAAGCAGCTCGACTTCGAGATGAACCTGCTCACCCAGCGCCACATGGGCGAACTGCGACTGGGTGCCAGCACCACCATCGCCCAATATATGCTGCCCTCCTATCTGGCTACGTTCAGCCAGAAGTTCAAGCAGATAAAGCTGTCGCTCGTCAACGGGAACACCCGTGCCATCGAGCGGGCCGTCGAAGAGAACCGCATAGACCTGGGGCTCATCGAAGGGGTGAGCCGCCAGCCCCACCTGCACTACACCCCGTTCATGCGCGACGAGCTGGTGTGCATAGCCAGCACCCGCAGCAAGCTGGCGCGGTACGACGAGATTTCGCTCGACCAGCTGCGGCAACTGCCGCTGGTCATTCGCGAGAGCGGCTCGGGCAGCCTCGAGGTCTTTGAAAAGGCGCTGGCGCAAAAGCAACTGAAGTTGTCGCAATTCAACATTGCCATGCAACTGGGCACAACCGAGGGCATCAAACGGTTCCTCTACAACACCGACAGTGTGGGCATGATGTCGATACAGGCGGTTTCGACCGAGATTGCCGACGGTCGGCTGAAGGTAATCGAGATTGCCGATTTCACCTGCGAGCGGGAGTTCTGCTTCGTCCAGAATGCCGGACAGAACGGCGGCCTCGCCTCGGACTTCATGCGCTACATGACCCGCCGATTCTAAGCGAACACGGGTGCTTTTACACCGCTCGCCTACCTTGTCTGAGACACCGAAAAACATACTGCCATGACCCGAAATCCCCTGTCGGCCGCCCGTACACCATTCATTCGACTGCTGCTCCCGCTGCTGGCGGGTATCGTGGGGCAGGCCCTGCTGCATCTCCCCTTGTGGGGCTGTCTGTTGCCGGGGCTGGGCGGACTCGTGCTGTGGGGCCTGCAGACCAAGCGGGGCACCATCGAGGAGCAATACCGCAAGCGCGAGTTCTTCGGGTGGGGACTCTTCCTGATTCTCCTATCGGCAGGAGCCACCCTGCACTACCTGCAACAACGCCCCTACCGGCAGCCCGAGGGCTTCTATCCCGTAGCCGTCGCCCACATCGACCACAAAGCGGTCGAGAAAGAGGGGGCCTACTACTGCCCCGCCTCGATTACCGGGCTGGTCGATACCCTGGGCCACACGGTACCCTATCGCGAAAAGGTAGCCCTCTATTTCGAAAAGAGTCTGTCGGCCGGACGGCTCGACTACGGCGACCGGGTGGTCTTTGAATTTCGGCTGCGCCCCATTGCCGGGGTTGGGAACCCGGGCGACTTCGACCGGGCCGCCTTCATGCGCAACCAGGGCATCGCCCGCAACCAATACCTTGCCGACGAGCGATGGCGGTACATCGGCCACGAACCCCGCTCGGAATTTCGGGCCTGGGCAGCCATGCAGCAAACCGCACTCGCCCACCGCATCGACACCTGCCACCTCGCGCCCCACAGCGCCCTGCTGCTGAAAACCCTTCTGCTGGGCGACCGAGCCGATTTTCCGCCCGACCTGCGACAGTCGTTCTCGGCCTCGGGACTCTCGCACATACTGGCCGTAAGCGGGCTGCACATGGGAGTCATTGCCTCGCTGGTCTACCTGCTGCTCTTCCCCCTGGCCTGGAGCGAGACGGGCCGCAAGTTGCGCCCCCTGCTCACGCTGCTCGTGTTGTGGATTTATGCCTGCATCACGGGGTTGTCCCCCTCGGCCGTGCGGGCCAGCATCATGGCGTCGTTCCTGTTGACAGCCGAGTTTCTGGAACGACGTAACAGTTCGCTCAATGCCCTGTTTGCCGCCGCCTTCTTCATGCTGCTCTACGACACCCGCCTCGTGTTCGATGCCGGATTCCAGATGAGTTTCGCCGCCGTCGCCGCCATCCTGCTCTTCTACCGCCGACTGAACGTCGGGGGAAAGTCGCCCTACCGTCTCGTGCGCTGGGCGAGCTCGTGCACGGCCGTGTCGATAGCCGCACAAGCGGGCGCCCTGCCCATCGCCATCTACTACTTCCACACCCTGCCCCTGCTCTTTCTGGTTGGCAATCTGGTGGTACTGCCGCTCCTGCCCGTCATCTTCGGGCTGGCCCTGCTCATGCTGCTGCTCACCGCCCTGCATCTGCCCTACCTCTGGCTGGCAACCGCCACCGACCTGCTGCTGCGATTTATCGAAGGGCTGAGTCTCGCCATCGACCACCTGCCGGGCAGCCACCTCGAGGGGGTGTGGCTGGAACCCCGCTACCTGTGGGGCTACTTTATCGGGGGAATCCTCATCTACCTGACGGTGAAGCGGCGTTCGAAGCGACTGCTCGGGCTTACGCTGGGGGCTGCCATTCTCTTTCTGGCTGCCGACCTGGCTACCCATCGGGCTCCATGCCCTGAAATAGTAGTCTATGAAGACCCCCAATCGACCGTGGTGCAACTGAGCGACCGGGGACACTGCTACCTGTTACTACCCGATACCTTGCCGGTCGAGGGGCCACTGCCCGGCGAGCCCTATCGCCAACAAAACGGCTACGCAAGCTACACCCTGATACAACCGGGGACCACTCCGGTCGAAGGGCCGCAGCTCCTTGTCGACTACCCCTTTGCCCTCTTTCACGGCAAACGGCTGCTCCTGCTCGACACCCCCGGCCGGAAGGGCTCCGACACCCAACTACCAGGCGAACGGCTGTCAATCGACTATGCCGTGGTCGACCGGCAATTCGACGGACGACTGGCCGACGTGGTCCGGCTCTTCGACATCGGACAGGTTATCATCGGGGCCAACGTGCATCCGTCGCGGGCCCGCCTGTGGCTGAACGACTGCTACAAGCAGGGCATCGCCTGCCACGACGTGCGCACGGAGGGAGCCTGGACATACAGACCCGCACGCTGACCGAAGTCCCCGGGTAGCACCTCTCTCAAAGAGAGATAAACGACCAGCCATCCAACCGCCCCCAACCCTATTCAGCCTGGCCTCCCGACCCGGCAAAAAGAGAGGGGCCGCGACTCGAACGAGTCACAGCCCCTTGGTTTATCTGTTCGCCGTGCGATGGAATCGCACCTGATCGATACCTTGGTTTATTTGCTTTCGGCCTTGTCGGCAGCAGCCTCCTTTTCAGGTTCGGCATCGGCCTTCTTCTCCTCTACGAAATCGGTGTTGCCCGTCTCGACCAGCAGGTTGTACCAGCTGATGAGTTTCTTGATGTCGGTTACATACACTCTCTCGCGATCGAAGTTGGGGAGCACGTCGGCCAGATAGGCACGCAGCGCCTCGGCATCGGCTTTCTTCGTATCGAGCGACACTTTGCCACCGTTTTCTTTCTTCTTGATCGATTCCAATACTTCGCCCAGAGGCACATCGTCTTCGTCGGTAAAGATGGCGATGTCGCCCAGCGAGATGATTTTTTCATGGGCATAGGCAGGCAGACGTTTACCGGTTTGCAAAGATTCGACAATCAGCATATTCTTGGCTTGAGATACCAACTTATACAAACCCGGTTTCCCAGAGATAGATAAAATCGTTTTCAACATAAAAATTGGTGTTTTATATTTAATGACTTAATCAATTTGTCGTGCAAAAATAATATACTTGTCGGGTTTAACCGATTTATCGGGCGAAATTTTTTCTCACCGCGGCTCTTCCAAGAGCGAGAGCACGGCGGCAATGAGCGACTGCCGCCCATCGTTATAGAGAATGTGGGTGGCCCGACGGCGGCGCTCCTCCTCGTCCATCTGCGAGGCCATGCGGCGGCGCACCTCGTCGGCCGTGAGTCCGCTACGCTGCTGCACTCGCTCGATGCGCAACGCTTCGGGAGCGGTTACCAACCACACCTCGTCGACCAGACGGTCGAGCTGCGACTCGTAGAGGATGGCCGACTCGACGAAACAGAGCTCGTCGGGACGACTGTGGCTCCAGCGGTCGAAATCGGCCCGCACGGCAGGGTGCACGATGGCGTTGAGCCGGGCTACCCGGTCGGGGTGACCGAAGGCCCGCGAGGCGAGCAACGGACGGTTCAGGGAACCGTCGGTGTAGACATCGTCGCCAAAAGCTTCGGCTATCTGCCGTTTCAATTCGGGCGAGGTGTTCATCAGGCGCCGGGCCTCCGAATCGGTATCGTACACTCGGTAACCCATCACCCGCAGCAAGTTCGAGACAACCGACTTGCCGCTGCCTATGCCACCTGTAATTCCTATTCGTTTCATATCGTATCGGGGATGGAGACGATAACCGTATCGGACGATACGGTAAAGACCGGTCTCTTCTGTTCCAGAATATAGTCAACACTGTCTTGCGACAGCACGATATTGCGCACAAAATCGGGAGCCTTCAGCACCTTGATGCCCAACTTGCCGGGAGCGGAACGACCAGACAGGTCGGCGTAATCGACCCCCAGCAGGAAGCTCTCTTCGCTGACCGAGGCAAACCGGCTAAAGGGCATCATGCACGAGAGCTGTACCGACGAGGGGAAGGTGATGAGTGACCATCCGGCGGGTACACTCTGGGTCACGACAGGTATATCGAGCAGTTTCGAGGTCATCTCTTCGACGGGAATCGTCACCTCGACCTGCTCGGGGACAATACGCAGGTTGGGTATGCGGGCCATGCGCACGGTCGTGCGCAAAGTATCGCTCAGCCGCTTGGCCTCGAACTCGGTGGTGTAGACCTCTTTGAGGTGCTTCAACAACGAGTTCTCGCCATAGACCATGACCGAGTCGATATTGGCAGTCATGGGCCCGCTCAACACACATTGCGGGGTAGTCGAGGCGTGCCCTTTCACCACCAGCTTCACCCGTTTGCCGGCACTGTGGGTATACTGCACCTTCAGCGTGTCGGGGATAAGCGACAGAATCGTAGTGGTGGGACGCAGCGATTTGCGCATGACGGTCTCGAGTTGCGAGGGCGACAACAGGAACGAGCTGCCCCCCTTGTCGTACTCCTGGAAATTGATGCGTAACGGACTCAATCCTTCGATGGCATAGCCCAGCATCACGGGGCCCTTGTCGCGTATGCGCACCTCGATATGCGAGGGCAAGTCGTTGATAAGGGTGGTCTTCTCGGGCAAGTTTTGCAACTCGACCGGAATCTGGAACGAGTTCTCGACCTCCTCATTCAACCCCTGCATGAACCAGAATACCAGCGACAGCAACACGAAACCCAGAAAAGTGAACAACTCGCGCGTGCGCTCCTGACGAAAGGTTGCGCCTATCTTACGGGCAATCGCTCTGAATCGTGTGGCTATGCGGGCCGAAATCTTCTTTTTCATACTATCACGCAATGGCTATATACAACAAAGATAAAGTTTTTTATCGGGACCGTAGGTCTCTGCCGATAAAAAACTTTATCTTTTTATTTCTCCGTTAGAGGAGCCTATTGCACGAGGCTCTATTATTTGGCCTGTTGAGCACCGCTGTCTTTGGCATCGGCTACCGACGGATATACCGAATCCTTGGCAATGCGCACACGGGTATTCTCGGCAATCTCGATGATGAAGGAGTCGGATTTAACCTCTTTTATTTTTCCGAACAAGCCCCCGGCCGTTACGATTTTATCGCCGGCAGAGAGACCCTCGCGGAATTTGCGAATCTCTTTCTGACGTTTCGTCTGCGGACGAATCATGAAGAAATAGAAGATGGCAATCAAGGCGACCATCATCAGGATGCTCGACATTCCGCTGCTGGCTGCACTTTGTAAAAGAATGGATAGTGTTGTCATAATTTAGCTTTTAATAGTTTTTACATATGGTCCCCTCGAAAATGAGAGTCCACAAATATATAACAATTTTTTTACTCTTTTGTCAGAACGCCCTCTTTTTTGAGATTATCGGCGATAGCATTGAGCACCCCGTTGACAAACTGGCCGCTCTTGGCCGTGCTGTACGACTTGGCCAGTTCGATATACTCGTTGAGGGTAACCCGCGTAGGTATCGAGGGGAATTTGTAGAACTCGCTCATGGCCACCATCATGATGACTATATCCATGAAGGCAACCCGCTCGATCTCCCAATTGCGGATGAAGTTCTCGATGTAGTTGCGATACTCGTCGCCATGCAGCAGGGTGTTGCGGAAGAGCTCCTTGGCAAACTCGGCATCGTCGTCGTCCTTGAACATGGGCAGCAGGGCCTGCGACTCGCCGTTTGCCTCGCTGAACTGCTTGATGGTCTTCAGCACGAAGGTGGTGATGATTTCCAGGTCGTCGTTCCAGTAGAGCGATTTCTGTTCGAGCAGCTCGAGCAGCTCCTCGTCGGTGCAGAACATGGTCTTGACCACCTTTTTCCAGAACTCGCAATCGTTCTCATACGAATCCTCGGGAGCCTCCATATACTCTTTGTAGAGGTCGCTCTTGACAATCCGCTCCGAGAAGTCTCTCAAAAATTCGGGGTCGTTGGTCCAGGTGATGGGTTTCTTCTCGTGATAATCCTTGTAATCGTTGCAATTCCGCAACTGCTCGATAAAGCGGTTGTGGACAAAGCGCATGTTGGGATTCTTCTCCTCGGGAGTTGCCAGGAACTTCATGCGGGCGGCTTCGACCCGGGCAGCCTGCGTATCGGTCAACTCAACCATCAAGGTCAGCAACAGATGATACAGCTCGTAGGATTTTTCGAAACTGAAGAAGAGTTCCTTTTCGGCATCCATCACCGTCTTGTCTTTCGTCAAGAAATAGGAGTAGGCAATCTGTATGACTTTGGAACGGATTAGTATTCTATTGATCATATTTTAATGAACTAATTGTGCGGTTATTTTTTTCGGTCACTCTCTACCTGTCGCCCACCCCACGCCTGCGACAAGGGGAGTGTGCGAGAAAAATCTGCAAGCCGCACTATTCCATTTCGATAGTGCGGCTTGCAAGTATGCCTGGCAGGCTATTATTCGATAGCCGATTTTTCCTTTTCGGGGTTTTTGTAATAGATTTTACCTTCTATATATTCTTGCGTAGCAATAAGAACGGGCTTGGGCAGCTTCTCGTAGTAACGCGAGATCTCAATCTGCTCACGGTTCTCGAATACCTCCTCGAGATTATCGTTGCACGAAGCGAACTCCTGGAGTTTCTTTTCCAGGTCGGCCTTCATTTCAACGGCAATCTGATTGGCTCTTTTGGCAATAATACATACAGTCTCGTAAATGTTTCCCGTGTCGGAAGACAAAGCCACCATATCGCGTGTTACGGTGTTTGTCGGTGCATTTGTTTTCTTGTAATCCATTATTTTAAAGATTAATCTTTTACGTATTTGTTAGCCACCTTAAAAATATTCTCGGCCTCTTTGGTATATTCACCCGAAGGAAAGTCGTTGATAAACGAGTAATACTCGTCGATGACATCGCGGAAACGCTCGGGTTTCTTCTCTTCGATACTCTGCACGGCCTCCTGATATTTCGACTTCAGGATAAGCATCGAGAGGGTCTCCTTATAGCGGGTATAGGGATACTCTTTCAGGGCATTCTGTGCCGTGATGATGGCCGACTGGTAGTTGTTGCCCATGTAGTTGCCCAAGTTGTAATAGAGCTGAGCATTAAGCAACTCTTTGTAAACCAGCTTATCTTGCAGTTCAAAGATAATATCCTGTGCCTGCTTGGCCCGCTCGCTGTTGGGGAAATAGTCGAGGAAGCGCTGCATCTCGTCAATAGCCTTGTAGGTACCGGTCTGGTCGAGTTTGGCCTCGGGAGAGTCGAGGTAGTAGCCATAGCCGCAGTAAAAGCGGGCCAACTCGGTATACTCGCCCTTGGGATAATTTTTGTAATAGGCCTGGAAATACTCGCCCGAGGTGACATAGTCCTTATTCAGATAATAACTGCGGGCCAGCAGATAGAGCGACTCTTCTGCCCTGTCGGTGCCCTTGAAGATAGCCACCAGTTCCTCGAGCAAGGTAGCGGCCTGCATGTACTTCTTGCGCTCGAATGCCTTCTTGGCATAGTCATATTTCAGCTCATAATCAGTACTTTTCAGTATCTTGTTATACTCACCGCACGAGACAAGGAGCAAGGCACAAACGATAGAACAGATCAGTTTTCGCATTATTCGTTTCTTTATCAGGTTGCAAAGTTAGAGATTTCGGCCGAATATGGAAAAGAAATAATAGAAATTTAACGGTGACGGCGACAATTAGGGGCTATTTATCGGCTACCTCCCGGTTTGTATCGACCAGCATATTCCCGACCGCACCCGACGCGGACCCTTCTCCTGCCGAAACAGGCAACACCTCTCGATTCGCCGGCAACAAAAGAGAGCCCCTCTTCTTATAAAACGAAGGGGGTGCAATTTTGTTTTTACCCTTGCTTTGTTCTATCTTTGCAATAAATTGCGGAGGTAGGCGAAGTTTCGGCACAGCCGATGCGGAATCGGGCCTGCATGCCCGGGAGAGCCTGTCCCCGACTAAATTGCGACGAATATGATCAAACGACTTACCCGGCCTCGCGAGGGGCGCATGATTGGCGGCGTGTGTGCTGGCTTGGGCGAATACCTGGGGCTGGACCCTACGGTGGTTCGCATCATCTATGTGCTGCTGTCGCTGGGAGCCATAGGCACCCCGGTGGTGATATACATCATCCTCTGTTTGATTATACCCGAATCTTAAAGAAACGAATGTCATGGATTTCAAACTTATTTCTCCCTATCGTCCCACCGGCGACCAGCCGGAAGCCATCGACGAACTGAGCCGGGGCGTGCTCGACGGCACTCCCTACCAGACGTTGCTGGGCGTGACGGGCTCGGGAAAGACATTCACCATGGCCAACGTAATCGAGCGGGTGCAAAAACCTACCCTTATCCTGAGCCACAACAAAACGCTGGCGGCCCAGCTCTACAACGAGTTCAAGGGGTTCTTCCCCGAGAATGCCGTCGAGTATTTTGTCTCCTACTACGACTACTACCAGCCCGAGGCCTATATCCCCTCGACCGACACCTATATCGAGAAAGACCTTGCCATCAACGAAGAGATAGACCGCCTGCGGCTCTCCACCACCTCGGCCCTGCTGTCGGGGCGCAAGGATGTGATTGTGGTCTCGTCGGTGTCGTGCCTCTACGGCATCGGCAACCCCGAGGACTTCCACAGCAACGTGGTCGAGGTGAAGGTGGGCGACAACATCGGGCGCAACCGGCTGTTGCGGCATCTGGTCGACTCGCTCTACTCGCGCAACGAGGTGGAGCTCAACCGGGGCAACTTCAGGGTGAAGGGCGACACGGTCGACATCTACCTGGCCTACGACGATACCATCGTGCGCATCGAGTTCTGGGGCGAGGAGATTGAGTCGATACGCACCGTCGACCCCGCTACGGGCAGCAGCACAGGCACCTTCGATGCCTACAAGATATTCCCGGCCAACCTGTTCGTGACGACCAAAGAGCGCATCGACAAGGCCATCGGCGAGATAGAGATTGACCTGGGCAAACAGGTGGAGTTTTTCAAATCGATCGGGAAGGAGCTCGAGGCCAAGCGGCTCTATGAGCGGGTGACCTACGACGTGGAGATGATTCGCGAGATAGGCCACTGCTCGGGCATCGAGAACTACTCGCGCTACTTCGACGGCCGCGAAGCGGGTACCCGCCCCTTCTGCCTGCTCGACTATTTCCCCAACGATTTCCTTACCATCATCGACGAGAGCCACGTGACCGTACCGCAGATCAGGGCCATGTACGGGGGCGACCGTTCGCGCAAGATGAACCTGGTGGAGTACGGGTTCCGCCTGCCGGCTGCCGTGGATAACCGGCCGCTGAAGTTCGACGAGTTCGAGAGTCTGGCCCGGCAGATTATCTACGTAAGCGCCACCCCGGCCGACTACGAGCTCGAGAAGAGCGAGGGCGTGGTGGTAGAGCAGGTCATCCGGCCCACCGGTCTGCTCGACCCGGTCATCGAGGTGCGGCCCAGCCTCAACCAGATAGACGACCTGCTCGAGGAGATACAGCAGCGCATCGAGCGCGACGAGCGGGTGCTGGTCACCACCCTGACCAAACGCATGGCCGAGGAGCTGAACAGCTACCTGACCAAACTCGACATCAACTGCAACTACATACACTCCGACGTCGACACCCTCGACCGTATCCGCATTCTCGACGACCTGCGGGCCGGCGTCTACGATGTGCTCATCGGCGTGAACCTGCTGCGCGAGGGGCTCGACCTGCCCGAGGTATCGCTCGTGGCCATACTCGATGCCGACAAGGAGGGATTCCTGCGCTCGCACCGGTCGCTCACCCAGACGGTGGGCCGGGCCGCGCGAAACCTTAACGGACGGGTCATCATGTATGCCGACCGCATTACCGAGAGCATGCAGAAGACCATCGACGAGACCAACCGCCGCCGCGAGAAGCAGTTGGCCTACAACGAGGCTCACCACATCACCCCCAAAGCTATCCAGAAGGCCAAGAACTCTTCGCTGCTGGGGGCCAACACCGAGGCCAAACCGCAACAGCCGCAACCGGCCAAGCCGGCAAAAGCTGCCAAGCCGAGCCAACCGGCCCGGGCTTACAGCGACGAGTATCTGGAGCATGTGGATGTGGCGGCCGACCCGATTGTGAAATACATGAATCGCGACCAACTGCAAAAGGCCATCGAGCGCACTCGCCGACAGATGGTCGAGGCGGCCAAGAAGATGGAGTTCATCGAGGCGGCTCAGTATCGCGACGAACTGATAAAACTGGAAGATTTGTTACAACAGGCAGCGGCCGACAAGCCTACTGCCTGACCAACCTATACCGCTACGAAAGTGATGAAAGAATACCGATTGCAAGACTGGTTGCCCACGACCCGCAAAGAGCTGGAGATGCGAGGCTGGGATTATGTCGACGTGATTCTCTTCTCGGGCGATGCCTATGTCGACCACCCCTCGTTCGGGGCTGCCGTCATCGGGCGCATACTCGAGGCCGAGGGGCTGCGGGTGGCCATCGTGCCCCAGCCCAACTGGCAGGACGACCTGCGCGATTTCAAGAAGCTGGGCACGCCCCGGCTCTTCTTCGGCATCTCGGCCGGAGCCATGGACTCGATGGTGAACCACTACACGGCCAACAAGCGTCTGCGCAGCGACGATGCCTACACCCCCAACGGGCGGCACGGCATGCGCCCCGACTACCCCACCGTGGTCTACAGCCGCATACTCAAGGAGCTATTCCCCGACACGCCGGTCATCATCGGCGGCATCGAAGCTTCGATGCGACGCCTCACCCACTACGACTACTGGCAAGACAAACTGCTGCCGGGTATTCTGGCCGAGTGTCCCGCCGACCTGCTCATCTACGGCATGGGCGAGCGGCCCATCGTCGAGATTGCCCGCCGGCTGCAACAGGGCGAGACCATCGACCGCCTCACCGACATACCGCAGACGGCCACCATACAGCCGGGCGCCAATACCCCCTCGACAGTCGAGGACGAGCACAACATCGTGCTGGCTTCGCACGAGGAGTGCCTGCAACACAAGCGCAAGCAGGCCGAGAACTTCCGCCACATCGAGGAGGAGTCGAACAAATACCACGCCAAGCGGCTGTGGCAGCGCGTGGGCGAGCGGGTAATCGTGGTCAATCCGCCCTACCCGCCCATGACCGAGGCCGAAATCGACGCCTCGTTCGACCTGCCCTACACCCGCATGCCTCACCCCCGCTACAAGGGGAAGACGATACCGGCCTACGAGATGATCAAGTTTTCGGTCAATCTGCACCGGGGCTGTTTCGGCGGGTGCGCCTTCTGCACCATCTCGGCCCATCAGGGCAAATTCATCGCCTCGCGTTCCAAGGAGTCGATTCTCAAGGAGGTGAAGCAGATTATCGCGATGCCCGACTTCAAGGGCTACCTGAGCGACCTGGGCGGCCCCTCGGCCAACATGTACCGCATGCACGGCCAGAACCTGGAGCTGTGCCACAAGTGCAAACGCCCCTCGTGCCTGGCCCCCCAGATATGCCCCAACCTCAACGCCGACCACAGCGACCTGCTCGACATCTACCACGCCGTCGATGCCCTGCCGGGTATCAAGAAGTCGTTCATCGGCAGCGGCGTGCGCTACGACCTGCTGTTGCACCGCCACAAAGACGACGCGCTGAACCGAAACACCCGCCGCTACACCGAGGAGCTGATTGCCCGCCACGTCTCGGGACGGCTGAAGGTGGCCCCCGAGCACACCTCGGACCGCGTGCTGGCCATCATGCGCAAGCCCTCGTTCTCGCTCTTCGAGCAGTTCAAGCGCACCTTCGACCGCATAGACCGCGAGCAGGGGCTCAACCAGCAGATTATCCCCTACTTCATCTCGAGCCACCCCGGATGCACCGAGGAGGAGATGGCCGAACTGGCCGCCCTGACCAAGCACATGAATTTCAAGCTGGAGCAGGTGCAGGACTTCACCCCTACCCCCATGACCCTCTCGACCGAAATCTACTACACCGGCATACACCCCTACACGGGCGAGAAGGTCTACACCGCCCGCAAGCCCGAGGAGAAACTGAACCAGCGGAAATACTTCTTCTGGTATCTGCCCGAGAAGCGCAACGACATACAGAACTCGCTCAGGCGCATGCACCGCAACGACCTGCTCGAGAAACTCTACGGCAACACGCCGTGGCGCAAACCGGCCCACCTCGTGGGCGAGAACAAGCCGCCCCGGCGACAGAAAGGGAAACCGAACAAAAACAATCTATAAACCTTTATTTATGAACAAACTAAATTGTATGATGATGGCAGGAGCATTATTAGTAACAGCCTGTCAGCCAGCTGGAAAGACCGGCGACATTATCGGCAAGCAGCCCGTGAAAGTCGAAAACGGCATCCTGACTACCGAGGTGCTCATGGCCTTTGGCCGGGTGAGCGACCCTGTGGTTTCGCCCGACAAGAGCAAAATCCTCTTCGGGGTTACCTACGAAGATGTGAAGCAGAACAAGAGCAACCGCGAGCTCTTCGTGATGGACATCGACGGACAGAACAAGAAACAGATTACCTGTACCCCCGAGTCGGAGGGCAACGCCGTGTGGATTAACGGCGGCAAACAGATTGCCTACCTCTCGGGCAAAAGCGGCGACTCGCAACTGTGGATCATGGAGGCCGACGGCAGCAACGCCCGGCAGATAAGCCACCACGAGAAGGGCATCAACGGCTTCCTCTTCTCGCCCGACGAGAAACAGATCCTCTTCATCGGCAACGTGAAGTACAGCCAGAAGGCCTCGGACATCTACCCCGACCTCGACAAGGCTACCGGCCGCGTGATCGACGACCTCATGTACAAACACTGGGACGAGTGGGTCGAGGAGATTCCGCACCCCTACATCGCCTCGTTCGACGGTAAGGAGCTTTCGGGCATCGTCGACATCATGGAGGGCGAGCCCTACGAGTCGCCCATGAAACCCTTCGGCGGCATCGAGTCGTTTGCCTGGACTCCCGACAGCAAGGCAGTGGCCTACACCAGCCGCAAGAAGACCGGTCTGGAATACTCCATCTCGACCAACTCCGACATCTACCTCTACGACCTGGCTACCAAGCAGACCCGCAACCTCACCGAGGGCATGATGGGCTACGACACCACGCCGACCTTCTCGCCCGACGGCAAATACCTGGCTTGGGGCAGCATGGAGCGTGACGGGTATGAGTCGGACAAGAACCGCCTCTTCATCATGAACATGGCTACCGGCGAGAAACAAGACCTCACAGCCGACTTCGACTACAGCACCGACGAACTGGCCTGGGCTCCCGACGGACAGTCGCTCTTTATCCGCTCGGCCTACCAGGGCGAGATTCACATCTTCCGCGTGGGCCTCGACAAGAAAATCGAGCAGATTACGACCGGCTACTACGACTACGCCTCGCTGGCTCCCGTGAGCGAGAGCTGCCTCATCGCCATGCGTCACTCGCTGTCGCAACCCGACGAGATTTACAGCGTCAACCCCCAGAGCAAAGAGGTGAAAGAGCTCTCGTTCGAAAACAAGGAGATACTCGACCAGCTCACCATGGGCAAGGTCGAGGAGCGTTGGATCACGACCACCGACAACAAGAAGATGCTCACCTGGATTGTCTATCCGCCCCACTTCGACCCCTCGAAGAAATACCCCGCCATTCTCTACTGCCAGGGTGGTCCGCAGCAACCCGTCAGCCAGTTCTGGTCGTATCGCTGGAACCTGCAACTGATGGCGGCCAACGGCTACATCATCATCGCCCCCAACCGCCGCGGTCTCTACGGCTTCGGACAGGAGTGGCTCGAACAGATCAGCGGCGACTACGGCGGTCAGAACATGAAGGACTACTTCAGCGCTACCGACGAGATGAAGAAAGAGCCCTATGTCGACGGCGACCACATGGGTGCCGTGGGTGCCAGCTACGGCGGCTTCTCGGTATACTGGCTGGCCGGCCATCACCAGAAACGGTTCAAGGCCTTCATCGCCCACGCCGGTATCTACAACCTCGAGCAACAGTATGTCGAGACCGAAGAGATGTGGTTTGCCAACTGGGATATGGGCGGCGCACCCTGGGACAAGAAGAACGCTACGGCTCAACGCACGTTTGCCACTTCGCCCCACAAATTCGTAGACCAATGGGATACGCCTATCCTCATCACTCACGGCGAATATGACTTCCGCATCCTCGCCTCGCAAGGCATGTCGGCCTTCAATGCCGCCAAACTGCGCGGCGTACCGGCCGAGATGCTCATCTTCCCCGACGAGAACCACTGGATTCTGAAACCGCAGAACGGCGTGCTGTGGCAACGGATCTTCTTCCGCTGGCTCGACCGCTGGCTGAAACCTCAAGCACAAACCGAGAATCCGGAACCGGCAAAATGATCGAGTTTGACAATCTCACCTTTATTTATGACAACAAGCCCTTGATGCAACACTTCACGTGTTGCATCGCCCGGGGCGAGAAAGCGGTGCTTTACGGCCCTTCGGGGCACGGTAAAAGCACCCTTCTTGCTTCGGTACCCGGCTTTGTCTTGCCCGACGAGGGGAGCATCCGCATCGACGGCCGCACACTCGACGCCACCACCGTGCAACAGGTACGGCGGCGCACCGCCTGGCTGCCTCAGGAGTTTACCCTCCCCTACGACACGATACAAGAACTGATCGAGGCCCCCTTCAGGCTGCGGATAAACCAGGCTCTGAAGCCTTCGCGCGAAACGGTTCTGGAACACTTCGACCGGCTGGGGCTGGAACACGAACTGTACGACAAACGGTCGATCGAGATTTCGGGCGGCCAGCGGCAACGCATCATGCTCATGATTGCCGCCCTGCTGCAAAAGGATATTGTGCTGCTCGACGAGCCTACCTCGGCCCTCGACCCCGACTCCATCGCCCGGGTTATCGACTACATCCACTCGCTGCACGAGGCCACCGTACTGATGGTTTCGCACGACGCCCGATTCATCGACTCGTTCGACCGTAAAATCTATATCGGAGATTGATTCATGGAAACGATAAACATTGGCTACGGCCACATGGTGCTGGGATTTCTGCTGCTGATTATCCCCACCTACTTTCTCTACCGCTACCGCACCGGCCTGGTGAAAGATACCCTTTGGGCCGCCCTGCGCATGACGGTGCAACTCTTCTTCATCGGGTTTTACCTCGAGTACCTGTTCCTGTGGGACAACCTGTGGATAAACCTGCTGTGGGTGGTATTGATGATTGTCATCGCCTCGTCGACGGTGCTGAAGCGCACCAAGCTGCCGCAAAAGATGCTCTTCATGGCCGTGGCGGTGGCCTTCCTCGTGTCGCTGCTCATCATCGACCTCTACTTTCTGGGGCTGGTGGTTCGACCCGAAAAGATTTTCACGGCCCGCTACTTCATCCCCATCAGCGGCATGATACTGGGCAACATGCTATCGGCCAACGTCATAGCTCTCAACTCGTTCTACGGCTCGCTCAACCGCGAGCGGCAACTCTACCTCTACCTGCTGGGCAACGGTGCCACGCCCGGCGAGGCACTCGCCCCCTTCATGCGCGAGGCCCTCATCAAGTCGTTCAACCCCACCATCGCCTCGATGGCGGTCATGGGACTCATCGCCCTGCCCGGCACCATGACGGGTCAGATACTGGGCGGCAGCAGCCCCAGCGTGGCCATCAAATATCAGATTATGCTGATGATTACCATCTTCGCCTCGTCGCTCATATCGGTACTGCTCACGCTGTGGATTTCGCGGCGCAAGACCTTCGACCGTTACGGCATGAAGCGATTCTAAAGCGCCGTATCCTCGCGGTTCCGTTTCAGCCGGGCCTTGAAGGCGTCGGGCTTGTCGTTGAGGATGAGCTCCTCGGGGAACTCGGTGGCGGCCAGAAGCGGATAGAGCCAGTGATAATCGGCTATCGAGAAGGAGATGTGGGCGTCGCTCCCCAGAATGACCGGCTGCCCGTAGCGCTTGCACAGGCGCAGAATCTCGAGGTTGTTGGCCATCGCCTTCTCTTTGTGGCGGTAGGGATTGAGCGAACTGTTGTTGATCTCGAGCAACACGCCGTTCTCCTTGGCAGCCAGCACCAGCGGCTCGAAATACAACTCGGCCGTGCCGTCGCCCGGATGGCTGATGATGTCGATATGCGGGTTACAGATAGCCCCCAGCACGGCGGCCGTATTCTGGTCGATGTCGCCCGGCCGGTAACAGAGCGAATGCAATCCGGCTATGCGCAGGTCGAGAAACCGGAAATACTTCTCTTCCAAATCGAGCCGCCCTGCATAATCGACAATATTGATTTCGGCACCCAACAGCAACTCCACGCCATACATCCGGCGAGGCACTACCGGCAGGTTGCGGAAATAGATGTCGGAGCAGGTGCCGGGGATTCCCCCCGTATGTTCGGTAATACCCAATATCTGCAAACCCTTGTCGGCCGCGGCCTGTACCATCTCCTGCAAGGTGCTGAAGGCATGCCCGCTGGCTATCGTGTGCGTATGTACATCGAGAAGAATATTCATAACAAATCCTCTTTAATCGTTCTGCAAAGATACGAGAAAGCCATCAACCCTCAGCCCCACTTGCCCGAAAATTTGTGACTCAGCCTCTCTTGCCGGTCAAAGGCAAGGAGGCCGCCGAAATCCTTTCATCCCGACACAGAATAGAAAAGCCCTGGCCGTTACTGGTAGATGGCAATCATCTCGTTGCAGGTGTTGATGATGTTTTGCTGTGTCTGTATGTTGTGTTTGATATATGCCGAATTGGGGTCTTCGATAAGTTTCACCTGCAGGCGGGCCAGCTCCTCGATAGCCCGGTTGCGGCGAATCTCCCACTCGACCCGGCGGACAGGGTCGCTCTGGCTGCTGCCGGTCGAGGCCGGTGCCGAGACAGAGGGCACCACCACTACACCCGAACCGCCCGCGACACTGCTGCCGGCCGAGGCGTCGCTTCCGGCCGAAGCCGAAGCCGCATCCGGAGTCTCGAGTCCGTTGCTGTCGAGCCGGTTGCCCTCTTCGTCGAAGATGAAGAGTTCGCCGCCGCTCTCGAAACAGAATACCCCGAAGCCCGAGCGAGAGGCACTCGAGAAGCGGTTCGAGGGGAGCAGGAAGATTTCGCGCCCCGTCTTGTCGATATACCCTACCCGACCGTTGCGGGCTACCCGGGCAAAGCCCTGGTCGAACCAGTTCACCCGGCTGTATATGCAGGGGATTACCTCCTCGCCCTTCTCGTTTACGAAACCATATTTACCCTGCTGGGCCACAGCTACCATCCCCTCCCGACAAATATCTATTTTGTTGTATCGGGCCGGGGTCAGCACGTTCTGCCGGGCATCGACAAAACCATAAAGGCCGTCTTCGCCATAATAGAACAGATTGGAGGTACAAACGCCCATCGACTTGTATCGCGTGGCCGAGACAAACCTGCCCGTCTTGTCGATGAGTCCATAGCTCCCATCGAGACATACGGGAGCCACATCGCCGTAAAAGAAGTCGGCCGATTCGAACTGGCAGGGTATCACCTCGCGCCCCGTCGCATCGACATAGCCATAGAGACCCTCTTCGTTCTGCACACAGCCCAGGCCGTTGTAGAACTCCATCGCATTACAGTAAATCAGAGGGGTCACCTCGTTGCCGTCGACATCGATATAGCCTTTTCTCCAGTTCTGCTCGACCACGGCCAATCCTTCGCTGAAATCATCGGCAGAATTGTAGCGGCAGGGCACCACCAGATTCCCCCCGGTATCGATATAGCCATAGTTGAAATCCTCGTCATGCACTCTCGCCCGGCCATCGTAGAAGCCTCCCTGCGGCTCGAGACCGTCGGGCACCGGGAACTCCTGCAGCGTACCGTCGCGATAGACAAAGAGCTTGTTGTCTCCCTCTTTCGGGGAAACCAACACACCACCGGGCTCCATATATACCGACTCGTAGATGCAGGGTATCACCTCGTGCCCCTTCTCGTCGATACAGCCGAAGACTCCCGTCTCGCGCCCCGACTCGGTCTTGGTCTTCATCATCACCCGGGCCAGACCATCCTCAAAATTGTCGATGAACGAATACTTCAAATGCAGGTTGAGAATATAGGGGGTAATCTCTATCTTTTCCTGTTTCTTTTCACCTCCGCCACAGGCCGGCAGAAGCAGCAGACAGGCCACCGAACCAAGCAGAAGTCGGGTCCAAACAGTCGCATGTTTCATAGTCCTCAATTTTTTATGTTCTACAAAAATAGACAAATTGCCCGAATGAGAGAAGGGTATCGCCCGACAAATTAACGGCCGGCCCGTTTTTCTGTGCGGCTCGATACCATCAGGGGCTGCATCGAACGAATCGACACAGCCCCTGATGTTTATAACGGGACAAGGCAGAGAGCCGTCAGACAGACTGCTCGATGGTCCAGACGAAGGCCCGCAAACCCAACTGGGGGGCCGCCTCGTCCATCTGCCGCAGCCGCTTCAGCAGCGGCTCTACCTTGGCATCGTCGACCATGGTGATGATGGCCGAACACATCGAGGGCCACGCGTGGCTGCCATAGTGAGGCTCGCCGGTCTTGGAGCCGCGGCCCCGCATCTGCTCGAAGTAGGAATATCCCCGGCACGACAGCTTGTCGAGGGTCTCGAGAATCTGGGCATAGTGTGCCTGGTCGAAAGTGATAAATACCGATTTCATATCCGATGGTGTTGGTTTTAGAGTCCGGTCCCTATTTCCCCTTTTTTAATCGTTGAGAGATAGGGAACCGAACGTAATATTTATGAATTGGAGTTACTGGCCGACAGGCGCTCGTGGTGTTTCCGACGACGGCGTTTCACACCCACCGAAGCGAATACACAGTAGAGCACGGGAATGAGGATAAGGGTGAGGATGGTCGAGACCGTGAGGCCGCCGATTACCGCCGTACCCATGGGTCGCCACATCTCGGAACCCTGACCGGTACCGATGGCCATGGGCACCATACCCAAGATGGTGGTAAGGGTCGTCATGATTACCGGGCGCAGACGGGAGTGACCGCCCTTGACCACGGCCTCGCGGATGCCCATGCCCCGCTCGCGGTTCAGCGAGATGTAGTCGATGAGCACGATACCGTTCTTCACCACGATACCGATAAGCATGATGGCACCGATGAGCGACATCACATTGAGGGTATTGCCCGAGAGCCACAGCGCCAGGAATACACCCGAGAAGGCGAAGGGCAACGAGAACATGATGATGAACGGGTAGGTCAACGACTCGAACTGGGCCGCCATCACGATGAACACGAGTATGACGATGAGGTACATGAGCGTGAACAGGTCGCCGAACGAATCCTGCTGGTCTTCATACGAACCCGAGAGCTGAATCGAGATGCCCGAGGGTATCGACATCTGGTCGATCTTCTTCTGTGCCTCGGCCACCACGTCGCTCATGGCTGCCCCCGAGAGGATAGCCGATACGGTGTTGATACGCTCGCGGTCCTTACGCTCGATGGTAGGCGGCGAGAACCGCTCGACCACGGTGCCCAGCTCCTTGATGCGCACCCCTTTGCCCTGGGCGTTGTAGACCATGATGTTTTCAATATCCTCGATCGAGGTGCGGTATTCGGGAGCATACATCACCTTGATGTCGTACTCCTCGCCCTCCTCGCGGAACTGCGAGGCGGTGGCACCGTTGATGCGGTTGCGCAGGTAGGTAGCCGCCGTGGTGAGGTTGAGGCCGTTGAGGGCCAGCTTCTCGCGGTCGAAGTCGACCTGATATTCGGGCTGGTAGTCGCCACGACTGATACGCACCTCGCTCACGCCCTTGATTTCGCGCAGCAGGGCCGAGAGTTGGGCCGCTACGCTGTCGGTCTCGGCAAAGGAGTAGCCATAGATTTCGTAGTCGATGGTCGTTTCACCACCCATCACCGACATACCGCCACCCAGGTTCACCTGCGACTTCTTGATTTCGGGGTATCCGGCCAGGTCCTTACGCATGAGGTCGCAAATCTCCGACAGGGTGCGTTTGCGCTTGTCGGGGTCGGTGAGACTGATGTTATAGGTAATGATGTGCGAGCCGTTGTCGGACATCGAGGCGTAGACGTTGTCGGTGCTGGCCTGCCCTACCGTAAAGTTGCACATCACGATTTCGGGGTATTGCTCCATCCACTGTTTGTAGAGGCGCATGGCCACATCTTTCGAGATTTCGGTGCGGGTACCGATGGGCATCTCGACGGTGACCCCGATACGGGCATTGTCCTGGGTGGGCATGAACTCGTTACCTACGAAGCGTACCAGCACGAGGCTGAGCACAAAGAACGACATACAGCCCACGATGACAATGGTGCGGTGGCCTACGGCCCAGTGCAACAGACGGGCGTAACCGTTGTCGAAGGCATCGAGCCCCTTCTCGATAGGTCCGTAGAGCAGCTTGAATACGCGCGATTGCTTGGGTTGCAGCTTCAGCAGGCGCGAGCAAAGCATGGGGGTAAGCGAGAGGGCACACACGATAGAGATGACCATGATGATGGTAACCATCCAACCCAACTGCTTGAAGAGTACGCCCGACATGCCCGAAACCAGCGTGAGGGGGAAGAACACGGCGATAAGGGTGAGCGTAGAGGCTACCACCGAAAGGCCCACCTCGTTGGTACCGTGCACGGCCGCCTGCCGGGGGTAGCTGCCCCGCTCGATGTGGTTGGTCACGTTCTCGAGCACCACGATGGCATCGTCGACCACCATACCGATGGCGATGGAGAGCGACGAGAGCGAGATGATGTTGAGCGAGTTGCCCGTGGCCGCCAGGTAGATGAACGAGGCAACCAGCGAGATAGGTATCGTAATCACGATGATGATGGTGGCCCGCCAGCGTCCCAGGAAGAAGAAGACGACTATCGAGACGAAAAGCAGAGCCAGCAACACGGTCTCGAACAGGGTATCGATGGTGTTGCGTATGTTGTCGGAGGTATCGATGATTACCCCCAGTTTCACGTCGCTGGGCAGATTCTTCTGCAAGCGGGGCAAGGCCTTCATCACCTCGTTGGAGATTTCGACCGAGTTGGCACCCGACTGTTTCTGAATCACAATCATGGCCCCTTGCACACCGTTGTTATAGGTCTCCTGGGCACGCTCCTCGACCGAGTCGTGCACCACGGCTACATCGCGCAGATAGATGGACTTGCCGCCGTAGTTGCCCACGACAATGTCGTTCATCTGCGAGGCGTCGTTGAACTCGCCCTGTACCCGCAGCGAATAGGTGTCGGAACCCACGTCAAACGTACCGCCGGGCACGTTGCGGTTCTCGGCCCCGATGACCGAGGCGATGGTCTCGATGCTGAGGTTGTAGGCCTCGAGCTTCACGGGGTCGACATAAATCTGTATCTCGCGCTCGGGCGCACCGCTGATCGACACCGAACCTACCCCGCTGATACGGGCCAGCGGGCTGGCCACGTTGTCGTCGAGTATCTTGTAGAGGGCCGGCATGCTCTCGTTGGCCTGCACCGAGAGGATAACGATAGGAATCATGTCGGAGCTGAACTTGAAGATGATGGGGTTCTCCGAATCATCCGGGAGCTCCGACTTGACCATATCGAGCTTGTCGCGCACATCGTTGGTGAGCACGTCGATGTCTTCGCCATACTCAAACTCGAGGGAGATGAGCGACATGTTCTCTTTCGACTCCGAGGTGATGTGCTTCAGGTCGCTCACGGCGTTGAGGGCATTCTCGAGGGGTCGGGTCACGTTGTTCTCGACATCGGCGGCACTGGCACCGGGATAGGCCGTCATCACCATAATCATGTTGGTCTCGATGTCGGGATAGAGGTCGATAGGCAGTTTGGTGTAGGAAAAGATACCCAGGATAACCACCGCTACGAAACAGAGCGAGGTCATGATGGGTTTCTTTACCGAACCTTCGTATAGACTCATAGAAATTTTTCTTTAAGGGTGAATGTTTTGGAATTGGACAAAAGGCTGCACGGTTATTCGACCACTTTCACGGGGGCGTCGTCCTTCAGGCGCGACTGGCCGGCAATCACCACCTCGGAACCGTTCTCGACGCCCGAGATGAGCTCGTAGCTCGTATCCATGTGGCGGCCCAACTGCACCTGGTTGAAGGAAACCTTGCCGTCTTTATAGACATAGACAAAGCGGTCGCCCGAACCCGAACGCTTCACGACTGCCTGGTCGGGCACCACCACGCGGTTTACGTTGCCAAAGTCGATATTGACGCGGGCAAACATGCCCGGACGGATGCGGTTGTCGCCATTGGGGATATTGATTTCGGTCACAAAGGTGCGGGTGGCCGGGTCGATGGTGGGGTGAATGAGCGATACCTTGCCCTTGAACACCTCGTTGCCATAGACCTCGACGTTGACATCGACCGGCATACCCAGCTTCACCTTGGTGAAGTCGCTCTCCGAGATGTTCACCTCGACCTTCACCGGCTGTATCTGCATGACGGTGAGGATGGCACCGGTGGCCAGGTCGCCGTTGTCGTAGTTACGGGCCGTCACTACGCCGTTGGTGGGACTCACCAGCACGGTGTTCTCGTCGAGGTTCTCATACGAGGTCTTGGCCGTTTCGTACTGGGTGCGCATCTGGTCGACCTGTTGTTGCGAGGCACCACCCACGGCAAAGAGCTCTTTCACCCGGTTGTACTCGAGCTCGAGGTTGTCGAGCTGCAGCTTCTGCTGGGCCAGGTTGGCACGGTCGAGGTCGACCAGCTTCTGCCCGGCCTTGACGTGGTCGCCCACCTCGACATAGATTTTCTTGATGCGGTTGGGCAGAGACGAACTGATGAGGTTGCGCTTATAGGGTTCGATTGTGGCCGTGTAGGAGACGACCTGAGGAACGGCCTGCTCGGTGACCCGGGCCACCTTGACGAGTTGAACCGTTTCCTCTTCGGCTTGTTCGGTATTCTCCTTCTCTCCCGAACAGGCCACAAACAGCAGGGCCGAACAAGCGGCCAACATGCCAATCAAATGCTCTTTTTTCATATCGTGTCGTTTCTTATATTATTCGATGTCGTGTATTTACTTGGTGCTCTTCTGGTCGGGTTGCCGGTATTGCTCCAGGTCGGCATTGCCCAGGAGCAGCTGCAGGTCGGACTTGGCAGCCAGAAAATCGTAGATGGCCTGATTGTACGAGAGGCGTGAATTGGTGAGGGCCAGGTCGGCGTCGTTAAGTTCGATGAAGGTAGCCGACCCGATTTCGAAACTCTTCTGCATGATGGCGTATGCCTTCTCGGCCTGACGGACCCCCTCCTTGTTCGAGGCTATCTGCTTGACCGACTTCTGGATATTATCCATCGACATCTGCACCTGCATCGAGAGGGTGTTCAACAGGTTGTCGCGCTGCAAGCCCAGTTGCAGGACGTTCGACTTGGCCTGCTTGATGCGGAAGTGGCGTGCCCCACCCTGGAAGATGGGCAGCGAAAGCGAAAGCCCTATCGACGAATAGGGGCTCCAGCGGAAGTCGCTGAACATGCCGCCGTCGCTCATCGAAATCCAGTTGTAGTTGGCCGTGGCCGAGAGCGTGGGGAACCACGCCATGCGCTGCACGTCGACCGCTTTCTTGAGGTAGGCGGTCTGGAGGTCCAACTGGCGCAGGTCGGTATTCTGCTCAAGCGAGGTGTCGATGTTCATCGTCTCCTCATACATCGAGGCTTCATAATCTTCGAGCCGGTCGGTGGGGGTAATCTCCAGAGCCATGTCGACACCCATCAGCACCTTCAGCTGCAGCTTGCTCAGCTTCACGCTGTTCTCGGTTTGCAGCAGGGTGGGCTCGAGGTTGCGCACCTGCACATCGGCCCGCAACACGTCGTACTCCGACGCCGTTCCCTGCTCGAACTTGTGCTTGTAGTCCTGGGCATTGAGCACGGCATTGTCGTAGCTCATCTTGATAACCTCGTAGGAGTTCTGGGCCAACAGCAGATTGTAATAGGCCTTCTCGACCTGATTGACCATGCTGAGCCGCGACGAACGGGCCGACTCGACAGCCTGCTCGATGTCGGCACTCGACAGCTGCACGCTCTTCCACAACTGCGGGGCAATGATGGGCAGCGAAGCACTGAGGCCCACCGAGTAGGTGTTGTCGGTACCCACCTTCATGCCGGTCTCGCCCGACGAAGAGGAACCGCCACCCAACTGGGGCACCTGAAACTCGGGGTGCAACTGCCCGATGGTGTTGTAGATGGGAGCGAACATGGCACTCATGTCGAAGGCCTCGGCATCCATATACATGGTCTGCTTCTCGATGGTGCGGCTATACGAGGCCGAACCGTCTATGCGGGGGAAGAGGCCGGCGATGGTCTCTTTCTTGGAGTAGTCTTTCTTCTCGATTTCCATATCGGCGACCTTGATGGTAGGGTTTTCGCTAAGGGCGATGCCGATGGCGGTCTTCAAATCGAGGGCCAGCGACCGGGCAGGCTGGGTTTGAGCCGGCAGCAGGGCCGGCCAAAGCGACAGGGCCAACAGGGCGGCAACTCGGGAGACGAGCTTGTTTCTGTCCATAGTTCTTTCGGTTATTAAAGGTTTCTTTTTTTTATGCTATTTATATCTATACTGCTCTACAAGATTATTTGTTTTCGCGACCGGCAAAAAATTCGTCGGTATAGCGCACCCCTTCGGGCGTGGCGATACCCCGGATAAAACTCTTGAATATGGTCTCGAAAATTTCGGTAAAGGTGTATTTCGACTTGAATACCTGATCGGCATTTTTCAGTAACTCGAATTGCAGAGAGAGCAACGTAGCCACAATCTCGAGGTTGCAGTCGCTGCGTATCATCCCCTCGCCTATCCCCTCGCGCAACAGGTCGACGATGGCCCGTTTGTGAATCTCCTTCTCCCGCTCGTAACGGTCGTAGACCTTGGGATAATAGCGCTCCATGTCGATGAAGTAGGCCGGGCTGGCATTGCGCATGAAACAGAGTATATCTTCGTGCACCTTCAGCAACAGTTCGATGACATTCTGCCGTTGGGCATAGTAGGTTTTCAGCCGCACGTTGCGGTCGTCCTCGGCCTTCTCGAGACAGGCCAGCAACAGCTCGTTCTTCTCCTTGAAATTCTCGTACAGCGTGCGCTTCGACATGCCCAGCCTTGCGGCAATCATATCCATCGTGACGGCTTTGATTCCATAGTGCAAAAACATGGGAGTGGCTTGCTCGATTATGCGCAGTTGCAGCTCGTTCATCATAAGTTCTCTACTGAAAATCGGAGCAAATGTATAGAAAACTTTGAAAACTCCGAAAGTTTTCTGCGGCATATTATCCCCGTTCTCTGTTAATAATCATAAACAGCATGCGACATTCCCCCGCCCTCGCTCAAACCCAACCTTGCCCCAGGGCACGCCTCGATTCGGGCGACGAGGAAGCTGCGACCGGTCACGAAATCGGGAAGAGCGGCCGGCTTTAAAACAAGCACGGCCCGATTCTTACGAACCGGACCGACACTTGTTCATTACGGCTATTCCCTTACTTGCCCTCGCCGATGGTGGCAATGATGCCCATCTTGGACTCGGCAAAGAATTTGAGGATATAATCGATTTCGGGACTGGGAGCCACAACCTCCTTGATACGCAGAATCGCATTCTCGAGGCTGGTGCCCGACGAGTATACCTGACGGTAGGCCAGCGCGATATTCTCGATGGTCTCTTCGCTGAAGCCTTGACGCCGCAGGATAAAGGCATTGATACCCTTGTACATGATGGGGTTGTGTGCCGCCAGGATATAGGGAGGTATATCCTTGCTCGTGCGGCAACCGCTCTTGACGAGGGTCCAGCTACCCACACGACACTTCTCCTTTACAATCACACGGCCGGCCAGAATGGCTTTGCTGTGGATGTGGCATTCGCCCGAGAGGTCGCAATCGATGCCCAGGATACAGTCGTCGTCGACCCGGCAATCGTGACCGATGCGGGTACCCTTCATCATACAGATGTGGTTGCCGATGACGGTCTCGCCCGCGGGATGAGTAGCGCGGTTGATGATGACATACTCGCGAATGGTATTGTCGTTGCCGACAGTCAGTCGAGTGGGTTCACCCTTGTAGTGGAAGTCTTGCGGCTCGGCACCGAGGATAGCCCCTTGAAAGACCCGGTTGTTTTTTCCCATGACCGTTCCCGCCAATATACTGGCGTATGGATATATCACACAGTTGTCACCGATGACAACATCTTTGTCGATATAGGCAAAGGGATGTATGGTTACGTTGTTTCCAATCACCGCTTTGGGATCGACGTATGCTAACGGACTAATCATAGTATCTAAGTTTTACGTTTTTACTTTGTATTTTCCTCGATCTCACGGCCACCGCCCAGAGCATGATAGAGATTGATGACGGCTACCATGCACTGATACGAATCGGATACTTGCGACAACTGGGCGTTGAGCAACGACTGTTGGGCCGTCAATACCTCGAGGTAGGTCGAGGTGCCCAAGGTCATCAACGACATGGTAGACTCGACTGCCTTCTCGAGCGAGGCTACCTGCAAGTCGCGGTTGACCAGCGTCTCTTTGGTCGTCTGTATCTGATAGAGGGCGTTGCTCACCTCTTCGCCGGCATTGAGGATGGCCTGCTGGAAGTTGATGGCGGCAATCTGCTGTTGAGCCTTGGCGGCTTTGAGGTTGGCTATGTTGCTGCCCCGGTTGAAAATGGGCTGAACCAGCGAAGCGGCAGCCGAGAGCAACAGTTTGCCCGGATTGACAATGGCGCTACCGGCCGAGTTGGTCCAACCGGCCGAACCCGAAATCACGATGTTGGGATAGAAGGCCGAGCGGGCAATGTTGGTCGAATAGTAGGCTGCAGCCAGCGAAAGTTCGGCCGAACGCACGTCGGGACGGTTGGCGAGCAACTGTACGGGTACGCCCACCTGATACATCTCGGGGAGCTTCTGGTCCTGGAATTTGCCGCGCTTAATCGATTGCGGAGCCTGATACAACAGGGTCGAAAGGCTGTTTTCGGTCTCGCGGATTTGCTGGCGCAACGTAGGGATGGAGGCAGCAATCATGTAGTTGTTGGCCTCGCTCTGGGCTACGGCAGCCTCGTTGGTCATACCGCCTACCTTCATGGCCCGGATGGTCTCGACGCTCTTCTGCCAGGTCTTGGCGGTCTCTTCGGTAATAGCGAGTTGCTCGTCGAGCATCAACAACGTATAGTATCCGTTGGCAATGGTGGCGATGATTTGCGTGCGCACGGCCTGTTTGTAAGCCTCGGTCTGCATCAGCATGGCCTTGGCATTGCGCTTGGAGTTGAGCAGGCGGCCGAAGATGTCAATCTCCCAACTGGCCGAGACGGGGGCATTGTAGGTCCAGGTACCCTTGCTGCTGTCGAAGCTGCTCACGCCGCCTTGCGGAGTGAGGCTAAGCGACGGCAGGAATGCCAGTTGAGCGGCGGTGAAGCTGGCCTGAGCAGCCTCGACCTGAAGCATGGCCGACTGCAAGTCGCTGTTCTTCTCCAACCCCGTGCGAATGAGGTCTTGCAGGATGGGGTCGGTGAAGACCTCTTCCCACGGCAGGTCGCCGAAGCTGGCCGTATCGGCTGCAAGGGTGTCGGTATCGGAGACCGTATCCCGGAACAAACCCTCGACCATTACATCGTCGGGCCGATGGTATTTATTGTATATGTGGCAACTGTTGAAGGTGGTCGCCATAGTCAAACCACATACCGTATATAAAAGGATTCGTTTCATATATTCTCTGTTTTATATCGCGTTCTATTTTATTTGGAATACTGCTCAATCTCCGAGCGTACCTCCGAGTTGTCCAAATCATCCCATTTGAGCGGTTTGATCTTCTCTTGAATAATCTCGAATACCACAAACAAAGCGGGCACGATGAATATCTGGCAAATCATACCGATGAGCATACCGCCCACAGCACCGGCACCCAGGGTACCGTTACCGTTGGCACCTACACCCGTGGCAAACATCATAGGCAACAGACCGATGACCATGGCCAACGACGTCATCAGGATAGGCCGCAAACGGGCGGCGGCTCCGTCGATGGCGGCATTGATGATAGGCATACCGGTACGACGGCGGTCGAGGGCGAACTCGACGATAAGAATCGCATTCTTGGCCAACAGACCGATAAGCATGATCAAGGCAATCTGCAGGTAGATGTTGTTCTCGACTCCCATGATGAGGGCGAAGATGAAGCTACCGGCCAGACCGAACGGTATCGAAAGGATTACCGACAGAGGCAGCACGTAGCTCTCGTACTGGGCACTCAACAACAGGTAAACGAATACCAGACAGAGCACGAAGATGATGGCCGTGGTACCGCTGCTCGAGCTTTGTTCCTCACGGGTCATACCCGAGAACTCGTAGCCGTAACCTACGGGCAGGGTCTCGGCGGCTACCTCCTCGAGGGCCTTGATGGCCTCACCCGAGCTGTAACCGTCGGCGGGGTTACCGTTGATCTTGATCGAGGTAAACATGTTGAAACGGTTGATGTTATCGGGACCATAGACCTTGCGCAGGGTAATGAAGTTGGTAATGGGCGCCATCTCGGAACCGTTGCGAATCTTGATGTTGTTGAGGCTCTCGGGGCTTACACGGGCACTGGGCTCGGCTTGAATCATCACCCGGTAGAGTTTACCGAACCGGTTGAAGTTCGACGAATACATACCTCCGATGTAACCCTGCATGGCCGTGAGCACATCGCTCGGGCTGATGCCGGCCTGTTTACACTTGGCCACGTCGACATCGACCATGTATTGCGGGAACGAGGGGTTGAACGTAGTCGAGGCCATGGCAATCTCGGGTCGTTTCATCAACTCGGCCAGGAAGTCCTGGGTCACCTCGTAGAAGCGGTCGAGCGAACCACCGGTCTTATCCTGCAAGTTCAACTCGAAACCGTTACTGATACTATAACCCGGAATCATAGGCGGTGCGAAGCAGAGCACACGGGCATCTTTTATCTCGGTAGCGAACTTCGAGTAGAGGGCACCGATTACCGAGTTGGCATCCATACCCTTGTCGGTACGCTCGCTCCAGTCTTTCAGTTTGACGATGAACGATCCGTAAGTATTACCCTGACCGCCGATGAAGCTGAAGCCCACAATCTGCGTACGGCCCTTCACGGCGGGGTGCAACCCGATGATACTGTCGACCTGCATGAGCACTTGCTCGGTACGCTCTTGCGAGGTACCCGGCTGCAAGTCGGCCGTAATCATGATGGTACCCGTATCTTCGTTGGGCACCAGACCCGTAGGTGTCACGTTCATCAGCACTACCAGAATAATGATAGCCACGATAACACCGGCAAAGGAGAATTTCTTATGATGTACAAAATGTTTTACACCGTTTTTATATTTACCCAGCAAGGTATCGTAAGCGGCATTGAAGGCCGTGTGGAAACGGTCGATAAAGGTCGACTTCTTATGACCCTCACCGCTCTTGTCGTGCGGTTTCAGCAAGATGGCACACAGGGCCGGGCTCAACGTCAAGGCGTTGATAGCCGAGAAACCGATGGCGAAGGCCATGGTAAGACCGAACTGACGGTAGAAGGTACCCGATGTACCGGTCATGAAACTAACGGGGATAAACACCGACATCATCACCAGCGTAATCGAGACGATGGCTCCCGAGAGCTCGCGCATGGCATCGATCGAAGCCTTACGCGGCGACTTGTATCCCTGGTCCAACTTGGCATGGACACCCTCGACGACCACGATCGCATCGTCGACCACAATCGCAATGGCCAATACCAAGGCGCAAAGGGTAAGCAGGTTGAGGCTGAAGCCCATCAGATACAGGGCGAAGAAGGTACCGATAAGCGATACCGGGATGGCGATGGCGGGAATCAACGTCGAACGGAAGTCTTGCAGGAAGATGTATACCACGAAGAACACCAGAATGAAGGCCTCGATAAGGGTCTTGATTACCTCGTGAATCGAAGCGAACAGGAAGTCGTTGGCATTCAGCGTAGTCTCTATTTCCATACCGGCCGGGAGGTCTTTGCGAATATCGTCGAGCAGGTCGGTAATATCGCCGATAATCTCGGTAGCATTCGAACCTGCCGTCTGGTAAATCATGGAGCTCACGGCGTTGTGGCCGTTCTGGAAGTTCTTAAACCCGTAGGTCAAACGGCCCAGCTCGATGTCGGCTACATCTTTCAGATAGAGAATCTGACCGTCGGCATCGGCCCGAATGACCATGTCGCCAAACTCCTCGGGGGTTTGCAGACGGCCCTTGTAGGTGAGCACATACTGGAACGACTGGTTACCCTGGTCACCGAACTGACCGGGGGCGGCCTCGATGTTCTGCTCGGCCAGCACGGCGGCTATATCGGTAGGCATCAATCCGTATTGTGCCATCACGTCGGGTTTGAGCCAGATACGCATCGAGTAGTCGGTAGCCATTACGTTGGCATCGCCCACACCCGGGATACGTTGTACCAGAGGGATTACGTTGATTTTGGCGTAGTTCTCGAGGAACTCGAGGCTATACCGGTCGTCGGGGCTGTAAAGCGAGAATACCATCAGCATACTGGTCTGTCGCTTCTGGGTAATCACACCCACCTGCGTTACCTCGGCCGGCAGCAGGTTCAAGGCTTTCGACACCCGGTTCTGCACATTCACGGCAGCCATATCGGGGTCGGTACCCTGTTTGAAATATACGGTGATGGAGGCCGAACCTGTGTTGGTGGCGGTCGACGTCATGTACATCATGTCTTCCACACCGTTGATCGACTCCTCCAAGGGAGCGATTACACTATTCAAGATAGTCTGGGCATTGGCACCCGTATAGGTTGTAGAGACCTGTATCGTAGGCGGTGCAATATCGGGGTATTGCGTGATGGGCAAAAATACAAGTCCGATAAGGCCCAGTATAACCATGAAGATGGATATCACGGTCGACAATACCGGGCGATTGATAAATCTGTCTAACTTCATAATTTCTTCCTATTTTGAAGTTGAGGGTTATTATTTGTTTTGTGCTTGAGCCTGAGCCTGACCTTGAGCCTGAGCTCCGGCTACCTGAATGGTCATACCGTCCTTGAGGGTATTGACACCTTCTACCACGATGCGGTCGCCAGCCTTGAGGCCCGAGAGCACCATGTAGTCTTTACCGTTGTCAATCGACGAGATGGTGATTTCGGTCGATTTTACCGTAGAGTCGTCGTTGACTACGTAAACAAACTTCTTGTCCTGAATCTCATAGGTAGCTTTCTGGGGCACCAGCAGGGCGCTGTCGCTCTTCATCGGAATCATAATCACACCCGCGCCGCCGCTACGCAGCAACTTGTGCGGGTTGGCAAAGGTGGCACGCATGTTCGACGAACCGGTCTGCGTGTCGATGATACCGCTGATGGTCTCGATTTCGCCCTTCAGGGGATAGATGCTGCCGTCGGAGAGCTTGAGCGATACGGCCGGAAGTTTCGACAAGAAATTGTCGGCACCGTATTGGGCGGCCAGTTCCAGAATCTGACGCTCGGTCATCGAGAAGTAGACATACATCTCGGCGTTATCCGACACGGTGGTGAGCGGCGTAGCCGACGAAGGCGATACCAGGCTACCTACCCGGAAGGGAATCTCGCCTACCACACCGTCGAGCGGGCTGGTCACGCGGGTATACGAGTCGTTGTTGCGGGCATTCACCAACTGAGCCTCGGCCTGAGCCAGTTGAGCCTTGGCCGACGCGTAGGAGTTCTCGGCCATCTGCAAATCGTACTCGCTGATGATGTCGCGGCGTTGCAACTCGCGCTTGTTTTCGGCCGTCAGTCGGGCAGTCTCGGCGTTGGCGCGAGCCACCTCGACATTGGTCTCGGCTACCTTCAAGGCAGCCTTGTAAGGCACCGTATCGATTACGAAGAGCACCTGGCCTTTACGCACGACCGAACCCTCGTCTACCCGCAGTTCGGTAATAAAGCCGCTTACATTCGGCCGTATCTCAATATCCCGTTTACCTTTGATTGCGGCAGGATAGTTACTATACCACTCCATTGAGTCGGGCTCCAATGTCATCACGGCATACTCACGAGCCATTCCACCTGTCTGAGCATTTTTCCCTCCACAGGAAAACAAAAAAATACAAAGCATCGCACCTGCGATGGGTTGAATAAAATTTTTGGTCAGTTTCATATTCATAAGTAACAAAATATTATTGTCGACGTTGGTACTCTGTTTAAACTTTATATTAACAAATGTTAATAAATATCCTATTCATAGACTCTCTCTGCTCCTATAAAATGACTTACTACCCCAATAAACAGGGACTTTTGCCAGCTTTTTCAAATGCCACAAATTTAGGAATAAAGTCTGTATAATAGCTGGAAATAATGAAAAAATAAAATAAAATAAAATTTATATATTTCGCCATACAATCTTTCTTATACCTATTTGACTGCAAAGATAAATTCTTCCTACTGTACGAACTGGTTCTTTATCACCGATATTTAGTTCTATTTTTCCGATTCGAATACTTTCCGGCCAAAAATCTGTCCATATCAACACGCTTTGTCAACCGGTCGAGGAATTTTCGACGAATATATCGGATTTTTGTACCATACTTTACTGGATACCAACCGATATGCAACGGCACAAAGGGAAATGAATCGGGCGACAACGGCTCATGCACCAATACAAAATCGGAAGAGAGCCTATTGCCTGCCAGCCTCCAAAAACAGAGGCGACCGCTCTACTCGCCCCGGTCCTGTCCCCCTGACCGGTCGTGCACACTTTCGCACACAACCCGTTCGCAAGAAGAGAGAACTTGGAAGAAGAGAACGGCCGCCCGCCAAAAGAGCGAGGTATCGCCTTAAATCTCCTTTATCGAAATGGCATATCCTCCACCGGGAGCGACATACTGTTTCAATTTCGATTTCGAAGTAACCTTGATTTTTCTGATTTCATACTTCTGAGGATTCGTCAGGTAGTGAGTCTCTTTCGTATCGCTGTAAACCGTTGCCTCGTATTTCTTTCCCTTATCCAGGAAATCGAAACTGATTTCGGAGACACGGGCGTTGTAACCGCCTACACTACCGACAAACCACTCGCCCGTCTTTTTAGCCTTGCGGGCTATGGTTATATATTCGGCCGGCTCGGCTTCGAGATAGACGCTCTTCTCCCACTCCATGGCTACATCCTTGATGAACTGAAAGGCATCGGCAAACCGCTCGTAGGTCTCGGGCAGATCGGCCGCCATCTGCAAGGGGCTGTACATGGTCACATACAGAGCCAGCTGATTGGCGATAGTCGTGTTGGCATGCGAGTGGTTGTTGGGGTTGTACTTGCTGATGTCCATTTCGAAGATACCGGGCGTGTAGTCCATGGGGCCACCAATGAGCCGGGTAAAGGGCAAAATGGCCACGTGGTAGGGCTTGCTGCCGCCGAAGGCCTGATACTCGGTACCCCGGGCCGACTCGTTGCCGATAAGGTTGGGATAGGTACGGCATATACCCGTGGGACGCACGGCCTCGTGAGCATTGACCATGATTTTGTACTGGGCCGCTTTTTCGACGGCATACTGGTAGTGGTTGACAATCCACTGGCTGTAGTGATTTTCACCGCGCGGAATGATATTGCCCACATAGCCGCTCTTCACGGCCGGATAACCGTTGTCGACCATAAACTGGTAAGCCTGGTCGAGATGGCGCTCGTAGTTGCGAATCGAGGCCGAGGTCTCGTGGTGCATGATCATCTTCACCCCTTTGCTCTTGGCATAGTCGCGTATCTCCTCGAGGTTAAAGTCGGGATAGGGTGTTACGAAATCGAACACATAATCTTTGGAGTTTCCGAACCAGTCTTCCCAGCCGATGTTCCACCCCTCGACCAGCACGGCGTCGAAGCCGTTTTCAGCCGCAAAGTCGATGTATCGCTTCACATTTTGGGTGTTGGCCGAGTGACGACCGTGGGGTTTGGCCTTGGCATAGTCGGTCACCCCCAGTTGTACCGAGGGGAAATCCCACGTATAGGACCAGTCGCCCATGCCGGTAATCATCTCCCACCACACGCCTACATACTTGCAGGGTTTAATCCACGAGGTATCCTCGATTTTGCAGGGGTCGTTCAGGTTGAGCGTGATGCGCGAGGCGAGGATGTCGCGGGCATCGTCGCTGACGATAACCGTGCGCCAGGGCGAGTGACAGGGTGTCTGCATGTAGCCCTTGTCGCCTTGCGAATCGGGGGTAAGCCACGAGGTGAAAATCATGTGCTCGTCGTCGAGATTGAGGTGCATGCAGGCATAATTGATAAGCGCAGCTTCGTGCAGGTTGATGTAGAGGCCATCGTCGGTCTTGAGCATGAGGGCCGTCTGCACGCCTGTGGGCGAGAAGCTGGTTTGCGAGAGGTTCTCGGTGATGGCACCGGCCTGCAGGCCGCGGATCTCGGAGAGGCGCGATACGGTGTAGTCATACTCCTGCGTATCGTAGTCGCCCGGAATCCAGTAGGCCGTGTGGTCGCCGGTCATGGCAAACTGGGTGCACTCTTCCTTGATGACAAAATAGTTCAGGTTCTTCTGTTGCGGAAATTCATAACGGAAGCCCAACCCGTCGTCGAACAGACGGAAACGCAGCACCATTTCGCGGTCGGTATTTTTCTGACGCAGAGTCACCGCCAACTCGTTGTAGTGGTTGCGTATCGAAGCCTCTTCACCCCATACGGGAGTCCAAGTTTCGTCGAATGTGGAACAGGCCGTATCGGCTATGCAAAACCCGGTCATCAGCGAATAGGGTGTACCCTCGTTCTTCTCGTCCAGGTCGTTGAAGTCGCGCCGCTGCGACTCGCCCTTGAGTTCGATACCCAGATGGCTGGGTGCAATTACCGTTTTTCCCTTATATTGCAATGTATACGTAGGACGACCTTTCTCTATCGAGAAATCCATCTGCAACAGTTTGTTGGGCGACAGCAAGGTCTGTGCCGAAACAGCCATGCTGCAAAGTACAGCCGCCACCCCTATTTTCAAAGCTTTTCGATTCATGATTTATATTTATCTGTATATTTTATTCATTAGTCTTTCAACAGTTTGCACACTGTCATTTGCCCTTCTTCCGAGATTCTCACCAGATAAGTACCCTTGTTCAGTTGGGCAATATCCAGAGTCGATACACTACCGTTCAATCTTTGTTGCATCACGCACTGACCGTTTATCGAAAAAATCTCTATTTCCCCTTCGTTTGAGGCCAGATGCACATTGATCAAATCTTTGGTCGGATTGGGATAGACATAACTCTGATCTGCAACCGGAGTCTGCACACCCGTGCTCTCCTTGCTTATGCTGTAAACCAGAGTCTGGTCGTTGAACCGTATCGTATAATCGCCGGTAGTCTCAATGGTAAATTTGAGGTTGGGCTTGCCGCCTGTGGTCTCGACGGCCGTTCCGGCCAAGCCTTCTACACCACCCCAGTCCTTGTCGCTCCAGTTGTTAGTGTTGGCAAATTTCAACTCCCACTCTCCGGCCGGGATATTCACGTCGGTTACCTCCCATTGGTTGTCGGCCACCAGTTCCATGTAACCGGCACCCAGAGTCCAGTTGTTGTAGGTACCGCCTACATAAATCTCCTTTTGTACCGAGTCGTATGTGCGAACGACAGCATACTGCAGGGTGTGAGGATTAAAGGTAATGTAATAGTTTCCGCTCGTCTCGATGGTAAACTTGATGTTCTTGCAACTCTCGTCGGGGCCCTTCACGGCAGTACCCGTCAGGCCGTTGTTCCCGTCGGGAGCACCCCAATCGGTATCGCTCCAGTTGTCGGTATTGGCAAACTTCATTTCATAGGTACCGGCCTCGAAATAGAGGCGGTCGCTCGTGAGTGTCCCGTCGTCTGAGGGGTCTTTGAGCATGAGGCGTTTGTCTTCGTCGCCATTGAACCAGTTGGTAAAGGAACCGGCAATAAAGTAGGTGCCGATCTTGCTCAAATCGAGCGACTCGGAAACATCGGCTACTTTCGGTACCCGAATCGTATTGCTGCTCGTCCAGTCGGAGTATTGAGTTTGCTCGCCACCGACAACAGCTACCCTGAAATAGCGGGCCGGACGTTCAAAACTGCCTTCGGTTTGGGTGATGCTTACCAACAGCGAATCGGCATTATACTCCGTACAGGAGAATTGCAACAGGGCATAGTCGCCGTTCCGGTATTCAAAGCCTTCGCCCTCGTCGTCGTACAAGGCACCTTCGGCCTGACCGTTGTCAAGCGGATTTACATACAGCGTAATGGAGTCGCACGTGTACTCGGCCGTGCTCTGAATGTCGTGACCCAGATAAGGCAGAATGGCACCCGAGCGAAGTGCTACGATGGCTTGATAACCGTCGTCCTCGGCTTCCAGTGTCAGCTCGTCCCAGTCGCCACCGGGCAAGGTGGGGTTGACAGCCCAGCGCGGAATCACGAGCAGGTCACCGCCCAACAGGAAGGCTTGTTGCTCTTCGCGCAAACTTTCGTCGGTCAAATCGGCAAAGAATACCGGGCGCATGACGGGCATGCCCGTTTGAGACGATTCGCGGAACAGCGTATAGAAATAGGGCAACAGATGGTAACGGCGGTTCACGGCGTTGCGGGCCACCTTCTCTATCTTGCTGCCAAAAGCCCAGGGCTCTTGAGCGTGTTCCGACGTGTGATTACGCGAGAAGGGGTAATAGGGAGCAAGCGCAAACCAGTGGCCCATCAGGTCGGCATTGCCGATGCGGCCGTATCCGCCAACGTCGGGGCCGCCGAAAGGTTGTCCCGAGAGGCCGAGGTTGAGCAGTACGGGAATCGTCAGCTTCAAGTGTTTCCACGTGTCGAGATTGTCGCCGGTCCACGTAGCGCAATAGCGTTGTGCACCCAGATGATTGGCACGGGAGAGGAGGAAGGGACGCTTGTCGGGGCGGCTCTGCATGAGGCCTTCGAAAGAGGCTTTCGTCATCAACGACCCGTACAGATTGTGATAGCGCATGTGAGGCCCGGCAGCCAAATCGCCGCCACCGCGATGCCAGTTGGTCGTGAGCATGGTCCACTCGGGGGTATTGAACACGCCCGGTTCGTTCATGTCGTTCCAGGCACCGTCCATATTGTTTTCCTTGTAGAACTCGCCATAGAGGCCGGCCCACCATTCGCGAGTCTCGGGCCGCGTGAAGTCGGGGAACTTGCACATGCCCGGCCACACTTCGCCCTCGTAGTCGGTCACCTTGTCTTCGGTTTTCACCCAGTGATCGCCCTCTTGTCCTTGCTGATAGACAATGTAGCTATCATCGATTTTCACACCCGGGTCGGTAATGTAACCGGCCTTGAAGTTACGACTGTGAAGCGAGTCGTTCATGGCCAGCGGATTGGGAACTCCGGCTGCCGAGAAGTAGTCGGAATCGTCGTAGGTGAAAAGACGTTTCCCATCCATATAGTCGATGTCGAACCAGATGACGTCGCACGGGTGATGGCGACGACGCATCTCGCTGGTAATCCACAGGACATCGGCCGGTTTGTACGAAGGGTTATAGCGCGACTGGTGGTACCCGATAGCCCACAGCGGCGGCAGGTTGATGGTACCCGTCAGTTCACCCAAGGCCTGCATCATCTCGGCCGGAGAGTTACGCTCGATAACGACCACCCGGAAAGAGGGACCTTCGCTGGTGATTTTCATCGGGTTCGTCAGGTTAATCTCCGAGCGCCAACTGTTATCGGCAATGATACCGAAGGTTTTGCCATCGGGACGTACCCCCATAATCCAGGGGTGCGACTGATAGAGCCCCTCTTTGTAATAGCCATAGTTGTCGTTGTTCCACAGAGGAATATCATAACCGTTACGGCGCAAATTGCCGTTTACAAGCCCCGTTCCGTACAGGTCGACATTGTCGCTGTAAGCAATCTCTACCAGGGTTTTCCCGTTATCGTCGGTTTTGAAAACCGGACGTATCTCCCAGTCGGACGGCACATCGCCCTGCCGGGTCAACTCTTTCTGTATGGCAAACGAGGCCAAAGTTTGTGTCGAATCGAAATCGGCCGGATAGAATACCGCCATTCGATTGCCACACAAAAATTCTTCTTGAGCATGCACGCCGATAGAGGCACACAGCATCAAAACAGACAGCAATTTGTACTTCATAAAAAACTATATTTCAAAATAAGCAATCTTGTAACTTCTTTTCTATTCGTCGCGGCAGAGCCGGCCGGGCCGAGGCAATCCCCTGCAGGACTCCTCCCCCAGCCCGCTTCCGAGATCTCAATATTCCACGACAATCATGTCCCAGTATTTCAGGGCCGGGAGGGTCGTGGTTATCTTGCCGCCGGCATATTCATACTCGAGCGGTATGGCCACACCGTCTTTCACATCGGGCGAAGCCACCCATACGGCTTTGGGATTCTGTTTGACGGCAAAGCTCACATTCACGGCTTCCAGCAAATCGGGCTCACCCTGGTTGGCATTGGTATCGCACCAATCGAGGTGTGTGGCATTGCGATAGCTCAACAGGTGTATCACATCGCGGTCGTCGAAGCGTTTGCCCACGGTGGCAATCTGGCCTCTCACGGGTCCCCACTGGTTGAATACAATATCGCCGGTCGTCGAGGTGACATCGATACCGTACCATTCGCCACCGTCGCGCAACAGGTTCTGGTAGGCGGTGAGGAAATCGTAGTAGTGGATAAGCGCAATCTTCAGCTCGCCCCGCATCGAGAGATTGTTGTTGGGGAAATACTCGTTGCAGAGCAGATGCTCGCCCAGTTGCAGAATAGAACCGCCCCAGGCAAAAGCGGCCGCACTACCCATGAGGATACCGGGCGTATTGAAATAGCTGCGTCCCTTGCGTCCGTGCTCGTAATTCATATAAGCGGCCAGAACCGTCTTCTTGCCATTGGACCACTTGTCGTTGTTGGTAATGATGTCGGAGAAGATGGTATATCCGCGGTCGTCGCTGTGGTCCCACACCTCGGTGTAGAGGAAGTCGACAGGAGCTTTCGAAATCTGGTTCTCCTGGCCATACTGGCCCACGGCATTCATCACGAGCGACTTGTCGGGATTGGCCTCTTTCATGCTCTCGATAAAGTGCTTGAAAGTCTGGTCGAGATAGACCCGGTTGCCATAATAGTCATAGGTTTCGCCCCGGTCGCCCAACTGGTCTATCTGGTAGCCGTCGAAATCGAACACGGCATATACGTCGCTGTTCTGCTTGGTGATGTAGTCGATCCAGGCTTCATTGCCCGAATTGACAATATAGATGCTGCTCTTGAAAGGCGATCCCAGCTCGTGGCAATCCTTACGCACATGGCTGGCATCCTTGAAGAGATACCACTCCTCCTGCACGCCATCTTCGACGGCATCGGCAAGGGCACCGTAAGCCAGGTTGTAGAACAACGACTTCATGCCATACTGATGCGATTTTTCGATATATCCCTCTACCGTCTTCTTGTAGCAGTCGCGGTTGATGATGTCGGTCCACACCTCCATCGGTGCCGACGGCGTACCGGCCAGGGGTTTGTGGTGCTTGTAGTGCCAGTCCTGGAATTGCACGTAGTTGATGTGATGGCGATTGAGGTCGGACATGACGTCGGATATATCCTGGTCGGTCATGTTGCCATAGGCCGAGAGGAAACCGTTGCGCGGGAACCGGTCGGGGGTCGACGATACATCGACGGCAATGCTGCCATAGACGGTCTCTACCCCGTCGGCATCCTTGCTGTACAGGTCGACCATATAGCCTTGATAGTCGGTGGCAGGCGGCTGCCAGGTCCAGTTGCAGCTACTCAGCGGAGCCTCCTCGAGGGTGGTACCCAAATGACGGTAACGGACCATCACGTTGGAAGCCCCTTGAATGAGCTTGTTGAGCGTGAAATTCACAGCCTCGCCCGGAGCATAGCAGGCTTTATCGGTATTGAGTTGTACCTCCATGTAACCATCGCCATAGGTGATGGGATCGTTCTCTATGTCAAAGCGGTTGCAGGCCGAAATCGACAGGAGAGCCGAAACGGAAAGGTAGGCTAAAAACAGCTTCTTAATCATATCTTTTGAACTTTATAATTTTACGAATGAGATGGTTTCATTTTCCACGTCGATAGTGATGCGGTAATTCCCGGCTTCGCTTATAATCCATTTGTTGTCGGGCTGGTTGCCGATGACGTAGGATCCGTTTTCCGAGATGGGACAGTTGGCCTGCGGAGCCAGTATGAAATCGCCGCCAAAGCTGTGGTCGATTTCGAGCGGGAACTTCAGTTCGCCCTCCGACAGATAGCCTTCATAGGTGAACACGTTGGGATTGGACGAGCTGTGCTGCATCTCGGTGATGTTGTCCCACGACCAACCGCCGGGGGCAGCCGAGCCCATGATCCATACATGCTCGTATCCTACGTAGTTGCCAATCTCCAGAGTATTGCCCCGCAAGTCGAGTGTCACGCTGTACTTGTTGGCAGCCGGTATGTTCCACTGCTTGCTGGCCGTGCCTATATCGTCGACGAGTTGGACAGTCGTCGTGCCCAGCCCGTTGTTGTCGAGAGGCTGATAACCGGCACAACCCGAGGTCGCGGTCGTGCTCGAGATGAGCATATTGCCGGCCGACAAGGCTCCGTTGTAGATAAAGATAAAGGAGTCGTCGCTCGACTGCTCGAGTTTGATGGCCGAGGGTGCAGCCTCGCCTACCAGATAAAGGGTCGAGAAGGGTACCTCGCCGTCGAGGTTGGTGAAGCTGACGGTAAGCAGGTCGAGATTCACATCGATCAAGTAATTGCCAGCCTGTTCGATTACCCACTTGTTGTCGGGATAGTCTTCCTCTTTCTCCCGGTAGTGCATCCTGGTGGGGTCGTCGTTGTCGCGCACGTAGCACGGATACCAGTCGCCCAGCTGGGCATTGAACTTGATTTCGCCCTTCTTGAGCATACCCTGCCAGGTGAAGTGTGCAATGTTGTCGTAGTCGCTCGACATGATGGTGGCCAACTGATTGTCCCAACCGTTGGGGGTAGCATCGCCGATGATATAGAGGTTGAGCACCCGCCATTTATAGGGAGCGATTCTTACCTCCTTCACAGGCGATACCTGCATGGGGACGGTGGGGTCTGCGACGGTAGCCGTTACCCGCATTTCAAAATCGGTGTATTGCTCGAGGGGAATGGTGGGGAAATAGTGGAGCAAGGTATCGGTAAGCTCCTTGTTGGTAAAGGAGATTACCCGCGAATCGGTCTTGCCGATGTTGTATTTGATACCATTTTCGAAATTATCGCCCTTCACATCCATCTCGAAAAAATACGAGATAGCTGCACCCGTACCTTGGTTGGTCCCGCTGGTCCAGGTAATTTGCAGAGCCTCCTGGGCATCGCTGCGCTGGTCGCAACGTACCGAATCGGCCGAGAGATTTATCATCAGGGGCGACTCGCCCTTGTCGAGCACAATCTCCTCCTCACACCCGACCAGACCGACCGAGGCGAGTAATGTCATACCTATTATAGTCTTTGCTTTCATTGTTTTTCAGTCTCTTTGATTAGTAACCCGGATTTTGCGTTAACATCGGATTGGCCTCGATCTCCTGCTGGGGAATCGGGAGCAACAGATGCTTGGAGCTGGCCGATGTCTTCCCTATCGAGTGGAGGAAGTTGAGGGCATAGTTGTCTTTGTAGCGAATCATGTCGAACCAACGGTGACCTTCGAAGGCGAGTTCGATGCGACGCTCGTGGATAATCTTCTCACGCATCTGGGCTTGAGTAAGCCCCTCGATGGTGCTTCGGTCGGTGAGGCCGGCACGTTTGCGTACCTCGTAGAGCGGATCTTCGGCCTGTACGGTGCGACCCAGTTCGTTCAGCGCCTCGGCCTTGAGCAGCAAGATGTCGGCATAACGGGTAACGACCCAGTCGGCATTGCTCGTGTTGTAGTCGGGCGATTGAGCTTTGGTAAGCAGGAATTTGCGCACGTTGTACCCCGTAGTCGAATAGGACGAGCTGTATTGTTTGCCGTCGAATGTGGGGCACCCCATGTAGAAGATGGTCTTGTCCTTACGCAAGTCGCCCTCTTCGTATTGGCTTACAAACTCGGCCGTAGGCTGGTTCCAGCCGTAGCAGCCGGCAGCCATGTCGGAGTTGCGGGGCCCCATGAAGGTGCTGGTCCACGAACATTGGTTCTCGTTGCTCCAGAAATCGTAGTTGGTCTTGCCATAATACTGCACCTCGAAGATAGACTCCACGCCGTTCTTTTTAGCGGGGTCAAAAATGTCGGAGTAGTCGCTGGCCAGCTCGTAACCCATCGAGCCTATCTCGTCGCACATGCGCACTACCTCTTCGTACTTGTCGTTACTGGGCTCGTAGGTCATGTATACCCGGATGAGTTCGGCCATGGCGGCTTCGCGGGTAGCACGGCCCAGATCGGTAGTGGAGTACTCCGATTTCTTGGGAAGCAGTGAGATGGCATTCTTGAGGTCCGATGTGATGAGTTCATAAATCTTGCTTACCGGGGCACGCTCTACCAACAGATTGGTCTCGGAGGTTTGAGGCGTGATTATGTAAGGTACACCGCCGAAAAGCCGTACCAGAATAAAGTAGTAGTGAGCTCTCAGGAAATAGGCTTCGCCCAGGCAACGGTTCTTGAGCGTCTGGTCCATATCCATACCGGGTACATTCTGCAACACGAAGTTGCACCGCAAGATACCGGGCGAAGGACCGCGCCACAAGTCGAGGGCGGCAAAGTTGTCGGCCGTAGCGATAAAGTTGGCCAGGTCGACCGTCTCGATACCGTCGGTACCTCCACCGGCACCCACGACACTGTTGCCGGCCATGATGTCGAGCGTCCAGATGCGCATGTTGTAGAGTTTGGCCCATTGCAGAGGCTGGTAGGCCGCATTGACAGCCGCCACGGCATCCTCGGCGGTTTGGAAACCCTCCGACGTATCGACCGAGTCCCAGGGCTCACGATCCAAGAAATCACTGCAAGCGCTCAACAGCATGGCGAGAGCGCCGAAAATCGATATGATATAAGTTGTTCGTTTCATCGGTGGTTATGGATTAAAAGGTTATGTTCAATCCGAACGTAAAATTACGGGTCACGGGATACACATTATTGTCGTTGCCCGAACCGCTCACCTCGGGATCGAGACCCGTATAGCGGGTAAGGGTAAAGAGGTTCTGTGCCGATACCGACAGGCGTACCTGCTGCATGGCGGCCTTCTTGGTCAGGCGACTGGGCAGGGTGTACCCCAGCGAAATGTTCTTCAAGCGCAGGTAGCTGCCATCCTCGAGGAATCGGTCGGATACCCGGTTGTTCTTATTGGGGTCGCCAAAGACGGCACGGGGCATGGTGTTGCTCGTGCCGGGTCCACGCCAGCGGTCGAGCACGGTCGTCATCTGGTTCTGAGCTACGCTCATGGCCTCGAGCGACGCGCGGTTGCCATTGTAAATCTTGTTGCCGGCTACGCCCTGGAAGAAGATTTCCAGGTCGAATCCCTTGTAGGAAAACTGGTTGTTCATGGCAAAAGTCCACGAAGGCGTAGGGCTGCCCAATACGGTACGGTCGTCGTCGTTGATGACACCGTCGTTGTTCAAGTCCTTGAAACGAATATCGCCCGGCTGTGTGCTCGACGTAGGATCGCTGCCCACCGTCTGTATGGCATGGTTGTCGACCTCTTCCTGCGTCTGGAAGATACCGTCGGTCACATAACCATAGAAGGCGCTGATGGGATAGCCCACCATGTGCACGTTGTTGTCGAAATACATGGGCACGTCGCTGTTCAGGCTGATCAGTTCGTTGTGGTTGTACGACACGTTGGCCGTAGTCGACCAGGTGAAGTCGCCTCCACGGAAGTTGAACGAAGTCAGGGCCAACTCGACACCGACGTTACGCATCAGGCCGGCATTGATTTGCGACACGTTCTCGTCGGAGTAACCCGAAGAGATGGGTACCGACATGGGCACCAGCATATCGTTGGTATTCTTGATATATCCGTCGAGGGTTACCAGCAACCGGCTGTCGAGCATCGAAGCATCGATACCTACGTTGTATTGCTCGACCTCTTCCCAGCGCACATTGGGATTGGGCATCACCCACGGGGCCAGACCCGACACCTGGTTGCCGTTGAAATTGTATTGCACGGTTTGCAGTACCGAGGCATAGGCGTAGTTGCCCACGCTGGCCTGGTTACCGGTAACACCGTATCCGGCACGTATCTTCAGGTCGCTCAACGCAAAACTCTTCTGGAACCACTCCTCTTCGCTCATTCGCCAGGCAAGCGACACCGAGGGGAATACACCCCAGCGGTTGGCCCGGCTGAAACGCGAGCTACCGTCGGCACGCATGGTGGCGGTAAACAGATAGCGATTGTCATAGGTGTAGTTGATACGGCCCATGAACGACAGGAGCGCCCAGTCGCTGCCGTTACCGGTGAGGGTGGGCTCCAGAATACCGTTGGCCAACTCTTGGGCCGAATCGCTGATGAAGCCTTGTATGCTACCGCTCATAAACTCGTAGGTGTTGGTCTGGGCCGACGAACCTATCATGGCGGTTACGGCATGCTTGTCGTTGAAGGTCTTGTTGAAGGTGAGCAGGTTGTCCCACAACCAGGTAAAGCTCTTGTTGTACTGGCGCGAAGCCTGCGACTCGGGTTGCTCGATAGGCTCCCAGTCGTACTTGGGAGTCCAGCTCTTGCTGTCCCAGAAGAGGGCCTGGATACCAAAGGTGCTCTTAAACGTGAGCCACTCCCACGGTTTTATCTCGGCATAGATATTACCCAGCAGGTTGTAGCCTTTGGTGGTCGAGGTATTCTCCATCATCTTACCGATGGGGTTGGCAATATCGCCCACATACATGGCCAGGCCCACGGGACCGGCCCAGGAGCCGTCTTCGTTTTTGATGGCCTGGGTAGGCAACGCCTTCATGGTGTTCTGGATGTTGTACTCGCCCTGCGACTTGATGTCGTGGTTGAGCGAAAGGTTGTGCCCCAACTTCAACCACTTGTAGAGTTCGACATCGGAGTTGAACTGAAGTGTAAACCGCTTGTAGTCGGTTGTCTTGATGATACCCTGCTGATCGTAGTAGGTACCCGATACGTAATAACGGCTCTTTTGCGTACCCCCCGAATAGTTGGCCGAATAGGTCTGCGTAGGAGCATACTGGAAAAGCTCGCCCATCCAGTCGGTACCCTTGCCCAGTTTGGTGGGGTCGTTGAAGAGAGCATACTGGGGTTGTCCGCCGGCACTCATCATCTCGTTGTGTAACGAGGCAAACTGCGTGGCGTTGAGCAACGGCAGGGTGCGTTGCAACTGATCGAACCCGTAGGTCACTTTCAAATTCAGGTTGTTGCGCTCCTGCGAGCCTCGCTTGGTGGTGATGATAATCACGCCATAGGCACCGCGCGAACCGTAGATGGCCGTAGCCGAGGCATCCTTAAGGATGTCGACGCTCTCCACGTCGTCCATGTTGATCATATTCAAAGGTACATCGGTAGGTACACCGTCGATAACCAAGAGGGGGTCGCTGTTGTTAATGGAACCGATGCCTCTGATTTTCATACTCACGTTGCTGCCCGGGGCCCCGCTCGAAACTACCTGCAAACCGGGGGCCCTACCCTGCAAGGCGGCTCCGAGGCTCGGCGACGGCTGACGGGCCAAATCTTTGGAGGAGACCTGCGAGATAGCTCCCGTCAAGTCGCTTTTCTTCTGGATACCATATCCAATGACTACAATCTCGTCGAGCATCTCGTTGTTCTCGTGCATGACAATCTGCATCGTGCTCTGTCCGTTCACATCGGCGTCTTGAGCCACATAGCCTACATAACTGAGATGCAATACGGGATTGGCCGAACTGAGATTGAGACTGAAATGTCCATCTATATCGGTCACGGTTCGGTTCGAAGTCCCTTTCTCCGATACATTGACACCGATAAGCGGCTCCTGGTTGACGTCGAGAACAGTGCCCTCGACCTTGCTCTGAGCCCATACGGCGAATGGTAACAGGCATAAGAGGATTACACAGCATGTGATCCTGCCCAAATGGTTGTTTTTCATCTATAATTTATCTTTAGGGGGAAAGTAAAAAAGAGAGGCTGCCACACTTGCAGAGCAGCCCCTCCATGAAATAATTTATCGAACTGCTATCTTATGAGTCATACGGCCTTTGGAGGTCTCGATAACCAGCACGTAAATACCTGAATTGAGGCCATCGAAGGGCAACAGCGAGGCGTCGACCGAAACGACTTCCCGGCCGCTGATGTCATACAGTGCCATGGATTGAGCCCGGTCGCAAACGATTCCATAAGACTCTTGTACCCAATCGATCGATTCAATCTCTTCGATTGCCGTCGAGGGACCTTCGTTTTTCTCGACATTGAGTTTCATCGATTTCAGATCGACAGTCAACGTATAGTTGCCGGCTTGAGCAGCCTCGACGTAGAACTTGAAGTCGTTGCCATCGCTCAACTTGGTGATTGTCGACTCACCCTCTTGGAACGGAGTGTTAGCAGCCTCGGCGCCATAGGCCGTATAGTCAAAGCTGTTGCCGTCGTAGAATTTCAATTCGCCCTCGGTCAAATCGCCCGTCCAGGAGTATACCCCTTCCTGGTCCTTGACTTCCAGAATGTGGTTGTCTTCGAATGTCCAGCCACCAACGGCATCACCGATGACCCACAACTTTTCGGGATAGGTTTCGGCGATAGTCAGTTTCATGGTATTTACATCGACCGTTACCTCGTACAAACCCTCGACCAGAACACCGAATTTCCAGTCCTCACTGCTGCTGGTGGTATATTTCAAGTCATATTCACCGGGAGCGGCAATCGTCTGCTCAGGCTGAGCCGACACGTACATGCGGTCGTTCCACTTCCGGGTCATCATAAACTTCAAGCCTTCGAAAGCCTCGCACTTGCTCAGTTGCAACGTGCCTTTATAGATGCCCGAATCGAAAGAGGTCTCGGGCAGCTCGATGGCACTCTCGATAGCCCAGTGCACATCCGTAGCATCGCCTATCGCATACACGGCCTCAAAGTGTGCGGCAGCCTGGTCGGGCAACTCGGTACCGTCGATTACCTCGACCAGCGGTTTTTCGCCGGTAAGGTCGACTCTGAATTTATAGCGCCCGGCAGCTGATACCTTGAACGACTTGTCGGGAGCCGTGTAGTCGCTACGATATTCCAACTCGTGAGAACCGGTTGTCAAATCCAGATAGGTTTCATTGGGATTATCGCCCACAACCGTAGAGGCCATGGCCGGGCCATAGCCGGGAGCAAAATCATACGTCGTTACAAAACGCATGCGGCCTTCGGTCAAATCGCCGGTGTATTCATACACACCATCTTCGACCGTTACCATACGAATCACATTATTACTATCCCATTGTGCCGGGGTGGCATCACCTATTACATATAACGAGGCGGGATAATTGCCGGCTGCTACCGTAGCCGAACATAAGGCTAAAGCCGAGAAAAGTAAGAATCTGCTTTTCATGCTATTTAATATTGGGTTAATAAATTTGTTTACACAGAGTACACGCCCTGTTTTCAATTTTCCACACAAAAATAGAAGGGTTATTTGGCCTTGTCAATTCGGTGTAGTAAAAAAGTAGATATTTAATGAAAATAAATATTTTATTATCAATATTTTATACAAAAATACAACATTCATAAAAGTAGCCATTATGATAGCATTTTTCACCCCTAAACAGCTCTGTTTACAATATTCTTTTTATCTTTGTTTCGTCGATTCCCATATCTGCCCATATCGAAGACAAGACAAGAAAAAACGATAAACTTTATTTTCTCATCCATGAACATATCACATCGACCTGCCCTCCTGTCGATAGGCATCCTGCTCACCCTGCTCCCTGCCTGTTTTCATACGCAAGCTGCAACCCCAAGCTGCGAACCGCCCCAACTCACCGTCGAAGCAACACTCGACTCGCTCGACCGACTCATCGGCTACCGCTACCGCTTCAGTCAAAAAAAAGAGCGAGAGATACAGACTCTCAAACAAAACCTGAGGAAACAACTCTCACCGGCCGAACGATTCCGGGCTCTCGGCTACCTGGTCGACGCCTATCGGGCATTCAGCATCGACTCTCAAACGGTATATGTAAAACGTCAGATTCATCTGGCCGACCAGGTGAAAAATCGAGACATGCAGGTACAAGCCCGACTCAATATGGTCGAGTGCCTCTACAACGCAGGCATGTACAAAGAAGCCGACGAACTGCTGAACCAGATAAAACGCAGCTCCCTGCCCCATTACATCATTCCCTATTACTACCATTTGAAACGGACTCTCTACGGACTACTGGCCGACTATGCACTGGAGCCGGAGATTCGCAACGACTACAACAAGCACCTGAACCTCTATCGCGACTCTATCTTGCAGTCCAACCCCTCCAACTCGTTTACCTACTATGTGGTCAAGGCCGACGAACTCACCGCACAACACAACTACGCCAGTGCATTGCAAATATTGCGCGAAGCTCTCTATCGAGGCCAACTCAACTCGCACGACCGGGGCATCATCTATTACGGCATGGCCGAAGTCTTTGCCCAGACCCAACAGAACGACAGCACAAAAATCTACTACGCCCTCTCGGCTCAATGCGACCTGAAAGCAGCCGTGCGGGAATATGTTTCGCTGCACCGGCTGGCCGAACTCCTGTTCAACGAGGGCGACATCGAGCGCGCCTACAACTACATCAAATGCTCGGTCGAGGATGCCCGGGCCTGCAACGCTCGGGTGCGCAGCCTCGAATTCATGCCCGTATTCACCATTATCGAAGAGGTATATCAGGCTCAGATACAGAAACAACGCGAACTCTCGATTACGTTTACCTACATCACCTGCGCCTTCTGCGTGATTCTGCTAATCACCTTCGTGATTCTGTTTTTCCAAAACCACAAGCTCAACAGTGTCAAGGAGAAACTCAACCAGACCAACAAACACTTGCAGACCGTGAACAACTCGCTCACCGAGAGCAATCACGTCAAGGAGGAGTACCTGAGCCGATACATGGACCAGTGTGCCGTATATATCGACAAGATGGACGAGTATCGACGTTCGCTCAACAAACTGGCCTCGATGGGTAAGATGGAAGAACTCTCTAAAAATTTGAAATCACAGAACAGTATCAACAACGAACGCAAAATGTTCTATGCCGAGTTTGACCAGTCGTTTCTGAAACTATACCCCGACTTTGTCGAGAAATTCAACGAGTTGCTGGTGCCCGAGGCTCGCATCACCCCCAAGCCCAATTCGCTCACCCCCGAGCTACGCATTTATGCGCTGGTTCGCCTGGGCACGACCGACAGCAACCAAATAGCCCGCTTCCTGTGCTACTCGGTTTCGACCATATACAACTATCGGGTAAAGATTCGCAACTCGGCCATCGGCTCTCGCGACGACTTCGAAGAGCGAGTCATGCACCTGTAACATCCACCACACCGAAGCGATAGCCGACCCGGGGGAGGGGTATCTGCCACCGCCTCAGGGGCGGCACTTCATACCCTCGACAACTGCCCCCCAATCGGCTCTGTTGCCGAATCGAGAGGAAAAGAAAGCGACTATTTATGTAATCTTTATTGTTAAAGAAACATTTTTCTTAACACATGAGATGAGATATATTTGCTACATTTGCATACGGCTTGCTTACAGTCTAAAAGCTATTTAACTTTTAAGCATACAAATTAAACGAAGAAACTACTTAATACTATATTTATGTCAAACGAATTAAAAGAAGATGCCTTAAAATATCACAGCGAAGGCAAAGCCGGGAAAATCGAAGTCGTTCCCACCAAGCCATACAGTACACAGCGCGACCTCTCCCTGGCCTATACGCCGGGCGTAGCCGAACCCTGTCTCGAGATAGAGAAGAACCCCGATACGGCGTATGAATATACGGCCAAGGGAAATCTGGTAGCCGTCATCTCCAACGGTACGGCCGTGCTGGGTCTGGGCGACATCGGTGCCCTGGCCGGCAAGCCGGTGATGGAGGGCAAGGGACTGCTGTTCAAGATATTTGCCGGCATCGACGTGTTCGATATTGAAGTCAACGAAAAAGACCCCGACAAATTTATCGAGGCCGTCAAGGCCATATCGCCTACCTTCGGCGGTATCAACCTCGAGGATATAAAGGCGCCCGAGTGTTTCGAAATCGAAACCCGCCTGAAAGAGGAGTTGAATATCCCCGTCATGCACGACGACCAGCACGGCACGGCCATCATCTCGGGTGCCGGTCTGCTGAACGCCCTCGAGATACAGGGCAAGAAAATCGAAGAGGCCAAGCTCGTGGTCAACGGTGCCGGTGCCGCCGCCATCTCGTGTACCAAGCTCTACATGGGTCTGGGCATCAGACGCGAAAACATTGTCATGGTCGACAGCAAAGGTGTTATCCGCTCCGACCGTCCCAACCTGCCCCCCTCGAAACAACAGTTCGCTACCGACCGCACCGACATCCACACGCTGGAAGAGGCCATGCGGGGTGCCGATATTTTCCTGGGCCTCTCGGTGGCCGACGTACTTACCCCCGAGATGGTACAGTCGATGAACGAGCGTCCTATCGTCTTTGCCCTGGCCAATCCCAATCCCGAGATTGCCTACGACAAGGCCATGGCTTCGCGCGACGACCTGATTTTCGCCACCGGCCGGTCGGACTATCCCAACCAAATCAACAACGTGCTGGGATTCCCCTATATCTTCCGCGGGGCGCTCGACGTACGCGCCACGACCATCAACGAAGAGATGAAACGGGCCGCCACCTACGCCATTGCCCAGCTCACCAAAGAGCCGGTGCCCGACGTGGTCAACTCGGCCTACGGCATCAAGCGCCTCACCTTCGGTCCGCAATACATCATTCCCAAAGCTCTCGACCCGCGGTTGCTCACCGCCGTAGCTCCGGCCGTGGCCCGGGCTGCCATGGAGTCGGGCGTGGCCCAGCACCCCATTACCGACTGGGATGCCTACAACGACCGGCTGAAGAAGCTCATGGGCTATGACAACAAGATGTTGCGCGAGTTTACCGAGATGGCCCGCAAGGAGCCCAAACGGGTGGTATTCGCCGAGGCCAACCACGCCAACATGCTGAAGGCTGCCGAGACGGCCATGCGCGACGGCATCTGCCACCCCATCCTGCTGGGCAACGACGAGCTCATCGGCAAACTGGCCGCCTCGATAGGCGTTGACCTCACGGGCATGCAGATTATCAACCTGCGCCACCCCGACGAGGAGGATCGCCGCTGCCGCTATGCCCACATGCTCACCGAGAAGCGTCAACGCGAGGGCATGACCTACCCCGAGGCTCACGAAAAGATGTTCGACCGCAACTACTTCGGTATGATGATGGTCGAAGCCGGCGAGGCCGATGCCTTCATCACCGGTACCTACTCGAAGTATGCCGAGACCATACAGATAGCCAAGGATGTGATAGGCATCCGCCCGGGCTACAAACACTTCGGCGCCATGCACATCCTGAACACCAAGCGGGGCACCTACTTCATTGCCGATACCCTCATCAACCGCAAGCCCACCACCGATACGCTGGTCGACATTGCCCGACTCGCCTACGACTCGGTGCGCTTCTTTGCGCAAGACCCCGTCATTGCCATGGTCTCCTACTCCAACTTCGGGTCGGACAACCTGGGCAGCCCGCAACGGATACACGAGGCTATCGAGATTCTGCACGAGCAGTACCCCGAGATGCTTATCGACGGCGAAATGCAGATGAACTTCGCCCTCAACAATGCATTGCGCGACAAGACCTACCCCTTCAACAAACTCAAGGGGCGCGAGGTAAACACCATCGTATTCCCCAACCTGAGCTCGGCCAACTCGGCCTACAAACTGATGCTCGAGATGGGGGTAGCCGAGTCGATTGGCCCGATTCAGATGGGATTGAACAAGCCTATCCACTTTACCGACATCGCCAGCTCTACGCGCGACATCGTCAACCTCACCACGGTAGCGGTACTCGATGCCATTGTACAGGAGCGTCAGAACAAAAACAAACAGTAAGCGAGAAGACAGATTATGTATATCGCACTATTCAGCCCTACGGGCGGTACCCGCAAGGCTGCCGAAATCATAGGGAGGGCCATAGACCCGCAGGCCGTCGAGATAGACCTCTCGAAAACCCAAGCCGAAGGGCTGCCCCTCGAGTTGGGACGTGACGAAGTGCTGCTGGCAGCAGTGCCCGTATTCGGCGGACGGGTTCCCGCCATTGCCATCGAACGACTGAAAGGAATCACGGGGCACGACACCCCGGCGATTCCCGTGGTCGTGTATGGCAACCGCGACTACGACGATGCCCTGCTCGAACTGAAGTCGGCGCTGGAGTCGAACGGCTTCCGCCCGGTTGCCGGTATCGCCTGCATTGCCGAGCACTCCATCATGCACGTCTACGCCACCGGCCGCCCCGATGCCTCCGACGAAGAGGTGCTGAAACGGTTTGCCTCACAGATAGTCGACAAGCTCAAGCGGGTGAAGGGCGGTATCCCCGCCCCCATCGAGGTAAAGGGCAACCCCGACTACAAGCCCTACAACGGCGTGCCCCTCAAGCCGCACGCCACCCGCGACTGCAATCGGTGCGGCACCTGTGCTGCCTTGTGCCCGGTGGGTGCCATTCCTCTCGACAATCCGCAGAAGACCGACACCAAGAAGTGCATCTCGTGCATGAGGTGCATCGCGGTGTGTCCGCACCAGGCCCGCAAAGTGAGCAAACTGAAAGTGGCCCTCTCGACCCGAATGCTGAAAAAGGCATGCGAGGTGCGCAAAGAGCCCGAGCTGTTTATCTAAAAAGAATATAGCCTCGCCTCCGGGAAGCGACGCGCAAGGGCCCCCTCACACGATAAATAGGGGATTGTCGGGCGTCGAATGACGGGGCGAAAAATGAAAACCTTCGGCCGAAAAGGCCTCCAACTCCTGGGGAGTCGTGAGTCTGTTTTTCAAGATAAAACGGGTCATGGCTCCCCTCATCATTTTGGCATAGACCACAATGGTCTTGAGGGTGTCGCCTTTGCTCACCTTGAACTCGGGAGTAACCACCCGCACCTCGCGGTTGAGGCGCGGCCAGTCGAGCGACTGTTGTATTTCGCGGCTGGCCAGATTGACCAGAATGCCGCCGGCAGCCTGCACGTCGGCAATGAGCCGGTCGGTTATGCGGGGGCGCCAGTAGGCATCCAGCGGGCAACCCGTCGAGGGGAGCTCCACGGTATACTCCATGCGGTAGGGCTTGATGCCGTCGAGAGCACGGGTGAGCCCATAGCAGGCCGAGGCGATGCGCAAGTGGTCCTGGGCATAGGTGAAGTCGGCCGCCGTGAAATCGGCCGGCGAGAGGTAACGGAAGACAATGCCCGTATAGGCCAGCAGCGAAGGCACCGCAGACGTCTCGGGCGAGAGGAAGGCGTTGTACCGTTCCCAGGTCTGCAGGGCCAGCGAGCGGCTCACACCCAGCATCGCAGTCAGTTCGTCGACCGAGTAACCCACCATCTCCCGGGCTATCCGGGTAGCTTCGTCCACAAAGAGGGGCTCCGTCACGGCGGGCACCTCGATCTTACACTTTCCGGTCATGGTCTTGGCCGGTGACAACAATACCAGCATAGGTTCGGCTATTTAGTCAGTTGAATCGTTTTTGCAACTCGTCATGCGAAATGACGACAAAGACCGTCTTCCCCGCAGGGGTATAGGCCGGCGTCTTGAGCGAAAGCAGGTCGTCGACCATCGTCGACATCTCCTCTTTCGAGAGCGTCTGCCCCACCGGCACGGCGGCAGCCTCGGCCAGCGTCCAGGCGATGCGCTGCTGCAGGGAGGTTTTGGCGTCGTGCTCCTTCTCCGAGGCGGTCGCAATCATCTGCCCTATCAGGTCGCAGGCATCGACCCCCTCTATCCCGGCGGGTACGGCATTGACCGAATAGCTGTTCTGCCCCATATCGGCCAGGTCGAATCCCAAGGCCGTCAAGTCGTCCCAAATCTCCCGCAGGACGGCGGCCTGCGAAACGGTGAGCTGCATCATCTCGGGGAAGAGGATACGTTGCGAGGCCATCTCGCGCGACGAGAAGCCCGCCATGAAACGCTCGAAGAGAATCACGCCGTGAGCCCGATGCTGGTCCACAATCATCAGACCGTCGGCCGTAGGCACGGCAATGTAGCGACCCTTCAACTGCAACACGGGCCGCCCGCTTTGGTTCAGTTTCGACTCAAATTCGGGGAAGATACCGCTCTCCTGAGGGGCTTTAGGCTCTTCGTCGGAGAGACGCGACACGTAACCGCCCGAGAAATCGACCTTCGAAGGCACCACCTCGTCGGTATCGGGAGTCAGACTCTCCCCTCCGCCGGCGCTGTTGAAACTGCTGTACAGCTGCTGCCAGTCGTATTGGGGCCGCTTGGCCGACGTGCCTCCCCCACCCGATCGGAAGGGGTTGTACGACTTGTCGACCTGCACCGTGGGAGGTACCACATGGGCTCCCGGTTTCGAGGTGGGAATCTCGGGGGCATCCTCCATGTCGAAGTCGATGGTGGGTGTCGCACTGTATTTGCCCAACGCCTCCTTGACCGAAGCCGAAAGAATCTGCCAGATAGGCTGCTCGTTCTCGAACTTGATTTCCGACTTCGTGGGATGAATGTTCACGTCGATGGTTTCGGGCTCGACCGTGAGGTTGATGAAGTAGTTGGGCATCTCGCCTACCGGTACCAGATTTTCGTAGCAGATGGTCACCGCCTTATGGAAATAGGGGTGACGCATGTAACGCCCGTTGACGAAAAAGTATTGCAGGGCTCCCCGCTTGCGGGCCGACTCGGGCCGGCCTACATAGCCCGAGATCTTGACCAGCGAAGTCGAGGTATCGAGCGAGAGCAACTGTTGGTTGAGGCTCTTCCCGAAGAGGGCCACGATGCGCTGGCGCAGGTTGGAGGCCGGCAGGTCGAAGAGTTCGGTATCGTTGTGCGTGAGGGTAAAGGCCACCTGGGTATTGATGAGGGCCATACGCTCAAACTCGCTCAGGATGTTGCTCAGCTCCACCTGATTCGACTTGAGGAACTTGCGACGGGCCGGCACGTTGAAAAAGATATTCTTCACGGAAAAGTTGCTGCCTACGGGCGTGGAGACGGACTCCTGCCCCTCGCATTGCGAGGCAGCCATGCGGACGCAGGTGCCCACCTCGTCCTCGCTGCGGCGGGTACGCAACTCAACCTGAGCAATGGCGGCAATCGAGGCCAACGCCTCGCCGCGGAAACCCATGGTGTGCAAGGTGAAAAGGTCTTCGGCCTTGCGTATCTTGGAGGTCGAGTGGCGCTCGAAAGCGAGCCGGGCGTCGGTGGGCGACATGCCCTTGCCGTTGTCGATTACCTGAATAAGGGTGCGGCCGGCATCCTTCAGTACGATCTGAATCGCAGTGGCACCGGCATCGACCGCATTCTCGACCAGCTCCTTGATGACCGAGGCCGGCCGTTGTATCACCTCGCCCGCGGCTATCTGATTGGCCACGGAATCGGGCAACAAATGTATAATATCACTCATAAAACCTCCTCTCGCTAATGACTGAACCGATGCTTCTTCTCCTCCTCGACCACCTCGGTCTTCACCTCGGGCTTGCGGAAGATGTCGTCGGGGCTCGTCGGCCTCAGCTCGTCGTACCACTTGTAGGCGGGCAGATAGAGCTGGTCGGGCTTCACCTGTTCCATGGGCGTCATGCTGCCCTGCGGCTGTGGCCAGATGATAATCTTCTCCATCTGCTGATTCTTCAGATACATGGTGAGGAATCCGCTCTCGGCCTTGTTGAGCCCCGTGAGGGTAGAGTCGCGCTCCTGCGGGTAGAAAATGGTCTGGGCGTTACCGCTCACATCGACCTGACGCAACTGCCCCTGGTCGAACCAGGCCTTCAGCGTCTTACCCGACACCTGGTCGAAGAAGACCGAATCCTTGTGCTGAGTAGCAAAGGCGGCGGCCGGGATATAGGCCCAGTCGACCGAACTGTCGTTCATGTGTATGCGTATGGTGTCGCCCGTTATCTGGTAGTTCTCGTTCCAGATGATGGGCAGTTTGTACATGTGCAGCAACGAGTCGGCCGAGGTGAACTCCATCGAGTCGCACACCCCCTGGGCATCGACCCGGAAGAACCGCACGCCGTGATAGGCCTGCAGCAGACGGGTGGAGTCGGGCAAAATGAGGTGCGACTTGAGGGTATCGGCGTGCAGGTAGAGGGTGTCGCCTCGCGAAAACTCGAGCACCCGGGCCGAGTCGGTGGCAAACGAATATTCGGTGCGCTCGTTGTAGAAGCCATACTGCCCCTCCATGATGATGGAGCGTACCGAGTCGTTGAGCACCATATTGCCGAAGACCTCGCCGAAGCCCGACCGGCGGTCGTAGTAGATGGTATCGCCCGTGAGGCTCTGCCCCTTCGAGGTGACCAGCGAGCGCTTCAGCAACATGGACTTGTCGGTCTCGGTGTTGTACCAGCCGGCGGTCGAATAGATGATGTTGCTGTCCGAGACGATGGTCGAAGGGCCCACGATGTCGGCTATCTTGGTTTGGGTATTGTACTCGAGGGTATCGGAGTAGAGAGTGTACTTCTCGTTAATCAGCTGCACGTCGAAGTTGAAGACCGACTGCTTCGTGTCGGGCGAGTATTGGCCGTAGACCGACGAGAGTTCGTTTTGCGAGTCGACCAGCTTGCCCCCGTCGAAATAGTAGCCGATGTTGGGTATCATCTCGTAGTTGAGACTATCGGTAAAGAGGGTCACGTCGCGGTTCTCCATGCGCACATTCTCGCGCAGGCGGGCTATCTGCTCGTTGCCGTTGTAGTAGAGCACATCGCCGTAGATAAAGAGGGTGTCGCCCTGCTCCATGTGCACGTTGCCGAAGGCATCGAGCGAGTTGTCCTTTTCATAAAAATAGGCACTGTCGCAATACATGTACATGCTGTCCTTGCGGAATACCACATTGCCCCGCAACACCCGGTAGTCGGCACTCTGCTCCTTGTCGAAGGTGAGTTCGTCGCTGTTGAGCAGATAGACCTTGTTAGGGTCGTCGCGCGGCGGCAAAGGCCGTTGCGGCGTAGTCGTAGCAGCCCACATACCAACAGCAAGCAGGCATAAAACACCTGCCAGCGTTTTATGCCTCTTACCTTGGTTATCCATATTTCTGTTCTTATCGTGCCCCATAGGCGCTTAATTCTTAATCCAACCGTCGTATTTAAATTCGCAGTTTCGCCACCCGTCCTTGATGCGGATGTAGGTTTCGTTCTGCTTCTTGGCCAGCCACTCGTTCAGGATTTCGGTTTTCTTCTTCTCCTCCACGATGGCCTTGAGGGTCTGATAGTCGTCCGACATGTTGGCCTTGTGTCCCTCGATGCGGCTCTTCAGTTTCACGATAGCCACCACCTCTTTGTTCTTACGCTCGTCGGTCATCACAAAGGGCTTCGAGATGTCGCCCACCTGCATGTCGGCCACCACCTTGGCGACATCCTGCGGGAGCTGCCCCATCTCGAACTTGGGGTTACCGGTCTGGGGATTCACCATCAACCCCTTGTTGTTGCGGGTATCCTTGTCTTGTGAAACAAATTGGGTAATCTCGTCGAACGAAAACTTCTTGTTGTCGACCAAGTCGGTACGGAGGGAGTCGAGACGTTCCAACGCATCGGTTATATCCTTTTCGGATACATGCGGACGCAGCAGAATGTGACGCACATTGATGCGGTCGCCCCGCTTCTCGATGAGCTGGATGATGTGGTAGCCGTACTCGGTCTCGACAATCTTCGACACCTTTTTCGGGTCGTTCAGGTTGAAGGCCACATCGGCAAACTCGGGCACCAGGTTACTCTTGCTCACAAAGCCCATCTCGCCGCCCATCATGGCTGTACCCCGGTCTTCGGAGTAGAGCACGGCCAGGGTCGAGAAGTCGCGTTCGCCGCGGTTCACCTGGTCGCTGAAGTCGCGCAACCGGGCCTTCACGTTGTCAATCTCCTGCTGGGGAACCTTGGGGTTGAGGGTAATAATCTGCACCTCGACCTGCAAGGGGATATAGGGGATACTGTCGGAGGGCAACTGGTTGTAGAAGCGACGCACCTCGGCGGGGGTAATCTTCACATCCTTGACCAGCGTGCGCTGTACCTCCTGCACCGTGCCCTGGTCGCGAATGATATTGGCCAGCTCTTCGCGAATCTCGGTAACGGGTTTCTTGAAATACTCCTCCATCTTCTCCTTGGAACCGATGTTGGCAATGAGGTAGTTGATACGGGCCTCGACCTGCTGGAAAACAGTGGCGTCGGGCACCGTAATGGTGTCGAGCTTGGCCTGGTGCAGGAAGAGTTTCTGCACGGCGAGCTGCTCGGGTATCACACAATAGGGATCGCCGTCGATACGCTGCCCGTCATATTGCATCTGGCGGTACTGCTCCTCGACCTCCGACTTGTAGATGGCCTCGTCGCCTACGACCCATACGACCTCGTCGATGACGTTGTCGTCGTCATCGGCAAAAACCGGCAGAGACACCGCTACTGCCAATACGAAAAACAAAAGCCAATCAGTAAGTTTACGCATAATTCAAAAATCTTATTTTATACTATCGTCTCGCAGAGATTGCTCTCGCGGATATAACCATTTTATTTCGCCCGATTTCTCGGCGTCGTTGTAGAGATTCTCCTCCAGTTCCCGGTTGAAGTCGAGCCGGTTGCTGTTGGCCAGAATCTCCTGTATCTGAGTCTTGGCAAAATCGTAGGGCATCACCTCGCCCGGAGCCTTGTACTCGGTAATGTTGAGCAGATACCAGTAGCCGTTCTTGTTGAACTCGAGCTTGCGGTGACTCTTCAAGAAGGTTTCGGGGTCGCCGAACTCGTAGGGGATATTGCTCACAATCTCTTCAAAGGGTACCCAACGATCGTAGAAGTAGTCGTAGATAACGACATTTTTCAAGGCATACTTCTCAATCTTCTCCACCCCGTCGGACTTGGGCGAACAATACCACTTTTTCAACTGCCCGATGTTGGGAGCATTCTCGGGGACCTTCAGAAAGAGACCTTTGAGAATAGCCTCGCGCAAGCGGAACATATCGGAGTTTTTCTCGTAATAGTCGAGCATCTCCTGCTCGTCGATCTCCTTGTCGGCCCGCTCGCTCAACAACCGCTTGCGGTACTCGAAGATGACCAGATCGCGACGGTATCGCTCGACCAGTGCGTCGATGCGCTCCAGGTCGGGCACATTCTTGCGAGCTACCTCGTAGAGCAGCTCGTCGTCGATCCAGCGGTGTATGTAACGCTCGGCAAACTCGGCACTATCGGCAGGCGAAAGTCCCTCGGGCATGGCCTCGACAACCTCGTGGCGCGACAGGATGGCATCGCCCACCTGCACCAGCGAATCTTCATCGGTCCGTAACCCACTTCGGCACGCCGTGAAAAGGCATGCCGAAAGGATTGCAGCGAATAGTGTTGTCGATACTTTATACATGTTGCCGAGCGCCGTGGTTAATCGTCTGCTAAAATACGACTAAATAACCACTTGCTATTGCTTGTTAACGGTTTTTAGAACATCTTCATTTATTTCTACCGGGTACTTCTTGTTGAGGTTTTCGACCCATACCTTCTCGAGATAGTTCTGATAATCGGCCGTCACCTGACCGCGTACGTCGGTATAAGCCTCGGGATATTTCTTCAACAGCTTGCCCGACACGAAGGCTACCGGCAGTTTCTCGTCGGCCTTGGCCGGAGCGCCCTTGAATACCAGTTGGTCTACCCAACCATTCTCGCCCTCGACAAAGAGGCCGCGCTCTACCTTCACCCGGGTGAGCGAGTCGGTGTTGAACTCGCGGGTGAGTACCACGATTACCGAGTCGGCATCGAGTTTCTTCAACTGTTTCTTGATGGCCGTGGCGGTGGTATCGTCGCTACATTGGATAAGGAACCCTTTGTAGTGCGGTTTGTCCCATTTGTATTTTTTCTTGTTTTTCTTGAAGAACTTCTGCAGGCCTTCGGTATCTTGCGAAGCCTTCTCCCATACCTCACGGTTGCTCACTTCGAAGAGCAGCATGCCGTCGCGGTATTCGTTCATCAGGTTGCGGAAGTCGGGATATTTCTCCTCGAGACGGCTCTTCTCGTAATCGAGAATCTCGCGGTCGACCATGAAACCGACCATGGCCGAGATGTAGTCCGACACGTTGCGAGTCACGTCGCGACCCTTGGGCAAGAACTTGGCAAAGTCGGCTACGGTATAGGTGTGACCCTGGAACGAGAAGAGTTGGCTCTGGTCGTTGTGAATGGCTGCGATGTAAGACGAATCGACCTTACCCATCTCCTGGGCCAGCTTCATCAGTTTCTCCTGCTGAGCCTCGACCAGTGCGAAATTGTATTCGGTCTTCAACTTGGCCACCATGGCATTGCGAGCCATGCCGCCCCGCTCGTCGCGAGTCATCATGCGGGCAATCTCCGAACGCATCTGCTCAAAGGGCTTGATACCCCGCTTGTCGAGCAACTTGATGATGTGCCAGCCATAGGGCGAGAGCACGGGCTCGGAGATGTCGCCTTTGTTCTTGAGGGCAAAACCGGCATCTTCAAACTCTTTGACAAACTGACCGCTGCTTACCCAGGGCAACTCACCGCCGCGTACGGCCGTGCCTTTGTCCTCCGAGCGCTCCTTGGCCAGCGTGGCAAAGTCGGCCCCGGCCTTCAACTCGGCATAGATGGCACGAATCTCGGCCTCTTTCTGTTTCTTCACCTCGTCGGAAGCGTTGCGGGGAACCAGCACCATGATGTGTGCAAAGAGAAACTCACCGGGGTTGGGCCGACGGCTGTGTACCTTGATGATGTGGTAGCCAAACTGGGTCTCCACCACGTCCGACACCTCGCCCGGCTGCAGGGCAAATGCGGCTTTCTCGAACGGATAGACGGTGCGGCCGCCACTGATGAATCCCAAATAGCCTTTGTTCTGGCGCGAACCGTCTTCGCTGTATTTCTCGGCCAGAGCACCGAAGTCCTGACCGTCTCTGATGCAGTTCAATATCGAGTCGGCTTTCTGCCGTGCGGCTGCACGCTCCTCGGGAGTGCGGGCATTGAGGCCGATAAGGATGTGGCTAACCTCTACATCCTCTTTCATGCGGTCGTAAGCCTCGCGGGCCAACTTCTCGTCGACCGACGAATCGATGAGATAGGGCTTGGCCAACTCGTCGCGATACCCGGCCAACTCTTTTTTGAAAGCGGCGGTCGTGTCGATGCCCAGAGCCTCGGCCTCGGCCACCTTGAGTTTATAGTTCTTAAATAGCGTAACGTATTCGTCGAGCGACTTCTGGTCGATTTGCTGCTGGCTGTTCTTGTTGTAGATATACTCGAACTCCGATTTGTGAATATCCTTGTTGTTTACTCTCATAATGACCGGGTCTACATCGGCAGCCAAGACCCAGGCCCAGGAATTACCGGCAAGCAAAGCCGCTACAAGCCATTTGTTTTTCATTGTGTTATGCGTTATGTTTTTATCGAGACCCTTGCGGGCTCAAGTTATCAAAAAAATAATACACTATTTTAACGCTGCAACGATAGAAAAATTATATGGCAACCGCTAAAATAGTGTATCATTTTTTCGCAAAAATCTATTTCACTCCGTTATCCCCGGCTGTAATTGGGAGCCTCGCTGGTGATGGTCACGTCGTGGGGGTGACTCTCGGCTACACCGGCGTTGGTGATACGGGTAAATTTAGCGTTGTGCAGGGCTTCGATGTCCTTGGCACCGCAATAGCCCATACCGGCACGCAGACCGCCTACCATCTGGTAAACCACTTCGTAGAGCGAGCCTTTGAAGGGGACACGGGCGGCGATACCCTCGGGTACCAGCTTCTTGGTATCGGTTTCGTTGGCCTGGAAATAACGGTCTTTCGAACCCTTCTCCATGGCTTCGAGCGAACCCATGCCGCGGTACGACTTGTACTTACGGCCGTTGAAGATGATGGTCTCGCCCGGCGACTCTTCCACACCGGCCAGCATGCCACCCAGCATCACCGAGTAGGCTCCGGCGGCCAGCGCCTTGACAATATCACCCGAGTAACGGATACCACCGTCGGCAATCAAGGGTACACCCGTACCTTTCAGAGCCTTGGCCACATCATATACGGCCGACAGCTGAGGCACACCCACACCGGCAATAACGCGGGTCGTACAGATGGAACCCGGACCGATACCGACTTTCACACCGTCGGCTCCGGCATCGACCAGGTAACGGGCAGCCTCGCCAGTGGCAATATTGCCCACAACGACATCGATGTCGGGATATTTGGCCTTAATATCTTTCAATACGCCAATCACACCTTTGGAGTGACCGTGTGCCGTATCGATGACGATAGCATCGGCACCTGCCTCGACCAGGGCGTCGACACGGGTCATCGAGTCGACGGTAACGCCCACTCCGGCAGCTACGCGCAGACGGCCCAGCTTGTCTTTGCAGGCAAACGGTTTGTCCTTGGCTTTGGTAATATCCTTGTAGGTTACCAGTCCTACGAGATGCCCTTCCTTGTCGACTACGGGCAGCTTCTCGATCTTGTATTTCTGGAGGATGTCGGCAGCCTGCTGCAGGTCGGTCGACTGCGAGGTTGTAACCAGGTTCTCCTTGGTCATCACCTCGTCGACCAAACGGTCGAGATCGCGCTCAAACCGCAAGTCGCGGTTGGTAACGATACCCACCAGTATCTTGTTTTCGTTGACTACGGGGATACCACCGATGTGGTATTCGCTCATCATCGCCAATGCTTCGCGCACCGTAGAGCCGCAACGTATGGTCACGGGGTCGTAAATCATACCGTTCTCGGCACGTTTCACGGCGTGTACCTGCCGGGCCTGGGCCTCGATGCTCATGTTTTTATGAATCACGCCAATGCCGCCTTCGCGAGCGATAGCGATTGCCAACTGTGCTTCGGTAACGGTATCCATGGCCGCCGAAACTAAAGGAATATTTAATCGGATATTTCGTGAAAACTGTGTCGAGAGCTCGACTTCACGAGGGAGGACTTCGGAGTAAGCGGGGATTAACAATACATCGTCAAAGGTTAATCCGTCCATCACCACTTTTTCTGCAACAAATGACATAATGAAGTTCATTAGAATTTTATTGCATGCAAAGATAAAAATTTTTTGCAAGCTATTATAGAGCTTCGACAGATTTTTTTATTATTTATTGTTCGCTCCAAAGAGAGTCGAACAGGGTGCCCCGACCGCTCCCACCGACCGGCGCGAGCAGAGCCGGTACCGATACAGAAAGGGGCGGCCCGTGTATCGAGTCGCCCCTTTGTATCGTAACGCTGGTTATATCAATTTCCCATCTCGGAGAGGAACTTGATACGAATCAACCGTATCTCCTCCTCGCTGTATTCCATGCCAAACTCTTCGATGGCATCCTCGAGGCTGTCGCTCTCGCTCTCCTTGAAGTAGTTGAAAATGTCGTCGATGTGCTCGTCGTCCATAATCTCGCGCAGGAAGTAATCGATGTTAATCTTCGTGCCCGAGTAGACGATGGCCTCGATTTCGTCGAGCAGCTCGCTGAAGTCGAGCCCCTTCGACTCGGCCAGTTCGTCGAGGGCAATCTTGCGGTCGATGGCTTGGATAATCGAGACCTTCAGCTTCGACTTGTTGGCTACGGTGCGCACGCGCAGGTCTTCGGGACGCTCGATTTCGTTCTCCTCGACGTGAGCCTTGATGACCTTGATGAACTCCTCGCCGTATCGTTTGGCTTTGCCGGCACCCACACCCGGAATGTTCTGCAACTCCTCGAGGGTGATGGGATAGGTCGTGGCCATGGCTTCGAGCGACGGGTCCTGGAAGATGACGTAGGGCGGCAACTCGAGCCGCTTGGCAATCTTCTTGCGCAGGTCTTTGAGGATGGCGTACAGCTCGGGGTCTACCGCACAGGCAGCTCCGCCCTTCATGGGTACCTCTTCCTCCATCTCTTCGAAATCGACATCCTTCACAATCTTGAACGATACCGGATTCTTCAGGAATGCGTGTCCGGCTTTGGTCACCTTCAACAATCCATAGTTTTCAATATCCTTACTGATATAACCGGCTATCAATGCCTGACGGATTACGGCATTCCACGTACGCTCGTCTTCGCCCTGTCCGCTACCGAAGACCTCCAGATCTTCGTGCTGATACGAGAGCACCTGGCTGGTCTCTTTGCCCAGCAGGACATCGATAACATATTCGGTTTTAAATTTCTCTTTCAGTGCAATGATAGTTTCAAGAACCGCACAAAGTTGATCTTTTGCTTCCACTTGTTTTTTAGGATTTAGGCAATTATCACAATTTCCGCAATTGTCTTCTTCATACTCCTCACCGAAGTAGTGCAGCAGAATCTTGCGGCGGCAGAGCGACGACTCGGCATAGGCTGCGGTTTCCAGCAGCAACTGTTTGCCTATCTCTTGCTCGGCCAGGGGTTTACCCTGCATGAACTTCTCGAGTTTCTGCAAGTCTTTGTTGATATAAAATGTTATACATTGGCCTTCACCTCCGTCACGACCGGCACGTCCCGTCTCCTGATAGTAGCCCTCGAGGCTCTTGGGTATATCGTAGTGTATGACATAGCGCACATCGGGTTTGTCGATGCCCATGCCAAAGGCTATCGTGGCGACGATAACGTCGATCTTTTCCAACAGGAATGCGTCCTGGTTTTGCGTACGGGTAGCCGAGTCCATACCGGCGTGGTAGGGCAACGCCCGTATCCCGTTCACCTGCAGTAGTTCGGCCAGCTCTTCCACCTTCTTGCGGCTCAGGCAATAGATGATGCCCGACTTCCCCTCCTGCGACTTGATATATTTGATTATATCCTTGTCGATATTCGCCGTCTTGGGACGTACCTCGTAGTAGAGGTTGGGCCGGTTGAACGACGACTTGAAGACCGTGGCATCGAGCATGCCCAGGTTCTTCTGGATATCGTGCTGCACCTTGGGGGTGGCAGTGGCCGTGAGGGCGATAACGGGTTTCACACCGATCTCGTTGATGATGGGTCGTATGCGGCGATACTCGGGACGGAAGTCGTGCCCCCACTCCGAGATACAGTGCGCCTCGTCGACAGCATAGAACGAGATGTTTACCTGACGCAAAAAGTCGATATTCTCTTCCTTGGTAAGCGACTCGGGTGCGACATACAGCAATTTGGTTTTTCCCGACAATATATCACTCTTGACCTGATCGATTGCCGCTTTGTTGAGCGAGGAGTTTATAAAGTGAGCCACACCGTCTTCGGCGCTGAAGTTGCGCATGGCATCGACCTGGTTTTTCATCAATGCAATCAAAGGCGAAATGACGACGGCCGTCCCGTCGAGAATCAGGGACGGTAGTTGATAACAAAGCGACTTACCTCCTCCGGTAGGCATCAATACAAAGGTGTCTTTCCCGGCGAGTAAATTTTTGATGATCGCTTCCTGATTTCCTTTGAAGGTATCGAATCCGAAATGCTTTTTCAGTTCCTCGGTCAAATTTACTTCTTTTGCCATACGGTTATTCTCTTTCTCGTTATTGGTTAGCCGATCTCTTATCGGTCTAACAAATTTATAAACAACTCTGCGTAATTACCAAATTTTAATGCTGCTTTTTTTATACGGCCAATAGTTTTGCTTTCTCTAATTTTTTCTCGGCATAGCTGCGGGTGATGTTCAGCTTCTTCTTCGCCGACGAGGGGGTCTCGTACATGGCATCCATCATCACCGTCTCGACAATCGAGCGCAGTCCGCGGGCTCCCAGTTTGAACTCGATGGCCTTGTCGACCACATAGTCGAGCATGTCGTCGTCGAAGGTGAGCTTCACGCCATCCATCTCGAACAGTTTGACATACTGCTTGATAATCGAGTTTTTGGGCTCGACCAGAATACGGCGCAGAGCGTCGCGATCGAGGGGATTCAGGTAGATGAGGATGGGCAGACGCCCGATAATCTCGGGGATGAGACCATACGACTTGAGGTCTTGCGGGGCAATGTACTGCAACAGGTTGTCGCGGTTGATGCGGTTGTTGCTGCCACCGCCGTTGAACCCTACCACGTGGGCATTGAGCCGCATGGCTATCTTGCGCTCGATACCGTCGAAGGCCCCGCCGCAGATGTAGAGGATGTTCTTGGTGTTGACCGGAATCATCTTCTGCTCGGGGTGCTTGCGCCCGCCTTGGGGCGGCACGTTCACGATAGAGCCTTCGAGCAGCTTGAGCAACCCTTGCTGCACGCCCTCGCCGCTCACGTCGCGGGTAATCGAGGGGTTGTCGCTCTTGCGGGCTATCTTGTCGATCTCGTCGATAAAGACGATACCCCGCTCGGCGGCCTCCACATCATAGTCGGCCACTTGAAGCAGGCGGGTGAGAATGCTCTCTATATCTTCGCCCACGTAACCGGCCTCGGTGAGCACCGTGGCATCGACAATGGTAAAGGGCACCTTGAGCAGCCGGGCAATGGTCTTGGCCAGTAAGGTCTTGCCGGTACCCGTGGGGCCTACCATGATGATGTTCGACTTCTCTATCTCCACATCGTCGGCATCGTCGGTCGCATTCTGCATGATGCGCTTGTAGTGGTTGTAGACCGACACGGCCAGGTAGCGCTTGGCATCGTCCTGCCCGATGACGTACTGGTCGAGAAAGCTCTTTATCTCTTCGGGCTTGGGCAACTCCTCGCGCGAAATCGACCATTTCGAATTTTTCTTCCGCTTCTTGTGCAGATACTCTTCGGAAAGGAGGTAGGCCTGTTCGGCACACTCGTCACAGATGCAGCCGTCACGGCCGGGCATCAGCAACCGCACCTCGTTTTCACCTCGTCCGCAAAAACTACACTTCTCACCTTTCGCCATTGTTCAAATCGTTTTTCTTGGATTTAACCAATACCTCATCGATCATGCCATACTCTTTGGCTTCGGCGGCAGTCATCCAGTAGTCACGGTCCGAATCTTTCTCTACCCGCTCGTAGGTGTTGCCCGAGTGGTCGGCGATAATGGTATAAAGTTCTTTCTTGAGTTTCTGTATTTCGCGAGCGGTAATCTCAATATCCGAGGCCTGACCCTGGGCGCCACCCATCGGCTGGTGAATCATCACCCGCGAGTGTTTCAGGGCAAAGCGTTTCCCCTTGGTACCGGCTACCAGCAGCACGGCTCCCATCGAGGCGGCCATACCGGTGCAGATGGTCGACACGTCGCAGCTGATGAACTGCATGGTGTCGTAGATGCCCAACCCGGCATAAACCGACCCGCCCGGCGTATTGAAATAAATCGAGATGTCTTTACCGGGGTCGGCGGCATCGAGGTAGAGCAACTGCGCCTCTATGACATTCGAGGTATAATCGTCGATAGGTGTTCCCAGAAAGATCACACGATCCATCATCAAACGCGAGAACACGTCCATCTGAGTGACATTCAACTGACGCTCCTCCATAATGGTCGGAGAGAGGTAACTGCTGGTAAACTGTGCATACTGGTCCAAAGCCAGACCGTTCATGCCTAAATGCTTCACCGCATAATTTCTAAAATCGTTGGTCATGTTATACGTATTTAATTGTTTCTATCCCTATTTTCAATCCATGGTTGCGAAAGCCATAGCCAAAGTCAAACCGGGAAACAAAGATACTGTTTGACTTTGTCAAAACACATTCTATCTCATACAAAGATATAAACAAAAACAGTTATGCCCCAAATAAATTTGGGCGAGCCACCTGTTTTTTAGGACCTGCTTTCACAAAAAATAATATATACATCACAACCCGCCTGCCCCTCGAACCGGCAAAACTACCGGGCCGAGGTGACAAAAAGCCCCGAAAACAGAGGGTTCCGGGGCTTCGTGTGAATTTATATCGAATTACTATCGACTGGTCTTATTCTGCAGTTTCGAACAGCTTCTGGAAATTCTCCATCGATACCTCTTTGTGGTTGAGGGTTACCGATTCCTTGATAGCCGTTTGAATCTTCATCTCGGTAGCCTGGTTGATGAGACGCGAACGGGTATCCTTGTTCGAGAGCATCTCGTTGCCGTAGCGCTCGAGTACATCGTCGGGCACACCGGTCATGCCGTATTGGGCAAACTGGCTGGCGGCTACACGTTTGGCCATAGCCTTCAGGTCGTTGTCGTCGACATGAATATCGAATTGTTTTACGATTTGCTCCTTGATCAGTTGCCACTTCAAGTCGGGTACCATGCGCGAGTAGTCGTCGTCGATGGTCTCGGCCTTGCGCTCCTTGTCGGTAGCGAGCAACCAGCGTTTGAGGAATGCGTCGGGCAATTCGAAGTCGCCTACGGCTTTTTCGATGGCAGCACGCGAATCGAGCGAGAAGCGGTAGTCGCTCTCGGGAACCAGCTGGTGGGCAATCATCTCGCGGATTTTGGCCAGGTACTCTTCCTCGGTCTTCACGGTATCCTTACCGAAGATGCTGTCGAAGAACTCCTGATTCAACTCGGCGGGTTGCAGGTGGGTAATATCTGTCACTGTCATTTCGAAGTCGGATGTCACATTGGCAGCCTTCTCCTTGTCGGTATTGAGCATCGAAGCCAGTTCGGCTACCGAAGCGTTGCAGCTCTTCGAGGGGTTGAATACCACTTTGTCGCCCTTCTTCACGCCGGCAAACTTGGCCTTCTCGTCGTCGCTCTTGAAGTAGTTGGGCGAAACGATTGTGCTCTCTACCGTGATGCCGCCTTCGAGGGGAGTGCCGTCGCTCGAGAGCTCGACCATCGAACCCTTGATGAGGTCTTTCTCGTCGGTCGACTCGTCTACCGAAACCTGTTTGCCGAAGCGGGCACGGAACGATTCGTCCTGACGTTTTACCATATCGTCGTCGACCGTAATCGTGTAGTAGGGAACCGAAATCGACTTGTCTACCTTCACATTCAGTTCGGGGGCCAGAGCCACATCAAAACGGAAGGTGAAATCGTCCTGAGCATCCAGGTCAACCGTCATGTCTTCGGCCGTCATGGGCTCGCCCAGAATGTTGAGTTTGTTATCGCGGATATAATTGTACAAAGCCTCTGAAACCAAACGGTTGATCTCCTCTACCCGTACCGATTTGCCAAACATCTTCGTGAGGATGCTGAAGGGTACTTTCCCCTTTCTGAAACCGGGGATATTGGCTTTCTGCCCGTAGGCGCGAAGAGATTTATCAACTTTGTCCTGATAATCGGCTTTCGATATTTCAATTGAAATCACAGCGTTCAGGTTGTCGGTGTTTTGATGTGAAACGTTCATTCTTATGAATTTTATTAAATTAGACTCTTTACTGTTTTTACTCTCTATTGCCTACAAAAAGCGTGCAAATTTTGAGAGCGCAAAATTAGTGCTTATCTTTCGATAATCAAATTATTATTAAATTTTTTCTTTTTTCGGAACCGACAAACGAGGGGCTCCGAGGGTGCCCCTTCCCCCCTTCCGGTCGGTCGGGGACAGAGGTTCTACTTGGTATCGGCCATCAGCTGGTCGAAGAAATCGTCGAGTTCCTTGTCCATCTTTTCCCAGAAATCGTCGTGCAGATAGATATTCTCGTCGTCGATGGTAATGAGGTCGGCCACCGGCTCCATGTCGGCATTGACCAGCACCACCGAGAAGGGCGAAATAACATCCAGCGAGTGAATAGCCTGGCTCACCCGCTCATCGGCCAGTACCTTTCTCAAAAAGGCTATCAAGGCTGCATCCAGCTGGTCGCCATCGTGAGCCGTGCGCCACTCGTCGAGCTCATCGATGGTCGACTGGGCCAGCACGCCGTCACCGTCGTCGAAGACGGTAAAGAGTTGTTCGTCATACTTCACCTGCACATACATGTCGGTGAGCGACAGGGCCTCTGCACGGGCCTTCTCTACCGCTGCACAAAGGGTATCGCACAGGGTCGAGAAAAGTTTTTCTTCCGAAGCGTCCATAATCATTCTATTCGTTAAGTTGCGACAGTCGGCAACAGCCCTCCGAATCGAAGAGAAAGAGAGACTCTCCCCCACCCGACTTGGCCCTAATGCCTTCTATCTTTCACACAAAGGTAGTGAAAAAAGCAAGTATCGGCATCGACTCCATATCAAATTTTTCTTATTTCTTATATATGCCCGCACAATCATCGTGACGGCTACGATTCGAAAAGAATAAAAAAAATATCGTTTTATTCAAAAATTTATAGCGATTTGTTTGGAATCAAAAATGATTTCATTACATTTGCAACATCAAACTCGCAACAGAGAAACGATGAAGAACTTTGATTTTGCATATTACTTTTACTTTTATTTTTATTTTCGCCAAAATAAAAACGGGGTTTTATGCAATTAAGAGAATGTAAAACAGAACAACGACACGTATAGTAAAATCCCGTTCAACCACCGAACGGGATTTTTTTATTTTCGACCTATGAAGAAGAGAGTCACCATACAAGGCATAGCCGGCTGTTACCACGAAGCCGCCGCCCGCGCCTACTTCGGCGAGGAGGAAATCGAGACCGTCGCTTGTGCCACCTTTGCCGAGATGTTCGACCGCATGGCACTCGACCACTCCCTGCTGGGCATCATCGCCATCGAGAATACCATCGCCGGCAGCCTGCTGCAAAACCACGAGTTGCTGCGCAAGAGCAATCTGAACATCGTGGGGGAATACAAGTTGCGCATCTCGCACGTACTGGCCGCTCTGCCGGGCGAGACCCTCGACGACATACGCGAGGTAAACTCGCACCCCATGGCCCTGATGCAGTGCGGCGAGTTTCTCAAGACCCACCCGCGCATGAAACTCGTCGAAAAGGACGACACGGCGGGCAGCGCCCAGGAGATAGCCCAGCACCACCTCACGGGGCATGCCGCCATCTGCGGCCGGCTGGCGGCCCAAATCTACGGTCTGAACATCCTGGCCGAGGGCATCGAGACCAACAAGCGCAACTTCACCCGGTTCCTGGTCGTGGCCGACCCGCTTTACAGCGACTGGCTCACCGCCGGCAAGCGCATCAACAAGGCGTCGCTCGTCTTCAGCCTGCCCCACACGCAAGGCAGCCTGTCGAAGGTGCTCACCATCCTCTCCTTCTACGACATCAACCTGTCGAAAATACAATCCATGCCCATCATCGGGCGAGAGTGGGAATACCGGTTTTACATCGACCTCACGTTCGACAACTTCACCCGCTACAAACAATCGCTCGACGCCATACGGCCGTTGACCAAGAACTTCAAAATACTCGGAGAATATGCAGAATTTGACAAACCCCTTTGACATACGGCCCGCCCACCGGGTAAACCAGGTGAGCGAATACTACTTCTCGCGCAAGCTCAAAGAGATTGCCGGGCTCAATGCCCAAGGACTCGACATCATCAGCCTGGGCATCGGGGGTCCCGACCGGCCTCCCCACGCCGATACCATCGAGGCGCTCTGCTCCGAGAGCCGGCGCCCCGACACCCACAGCTACCAGCCCTACGTGGGCATTCCCGCACTGCGGCAGGCCTTTGCCGACTGGTATGCCCGCTGGTATGGCGTAGAGCTCGACCCCCAGCGCGAAATACAGCCGCTCATCGGTTCGAAAGAGGGCATCCTGCACATCAGCCTTGCCTTCCTCAACCCCGGCGACGGGGTGTTGGTACCCAATCCCGGCTACCCCACCTACAGCTCGGTGAGCCGGCTGGCCGAGGCCGAAATCTTCACCTACGACCTCGACGCGCAGAACGGGTGGCAACCCGACTTCAATCAGCTCGAGTCGCTGCCGCTCGACCGCATCAAACTCATGTGGGTCAACTACCCCAACATGCCTACCGGCGCCAACGCCTCGGTCGAGCTGTTTACCCGTCTGGTCGAGTTCGGCCGGCGTCACGGCATCGTCATCGTCAACGACAACCCCTACAGCTTCATCCTCAACGACCGGCCCCTCAGCCTGCTGTCGATACCCGGCGCCCGCGAGTGCTGCATCGAGATGAACTCGCTGAGCAAGTCGCACAACATGGCCGGCTGGCGCATCGGCATGCTGGCCTCGAACCCGCAGTTTGTCGAGTGGATATTGCGGGTGAAGAGCAACATCGACTCGGGCATGTTCCGCCCCTTGCAGAGCGCGGCCATCAAGGCACTCTCGTGCGGTCCCGAATGGTATGCCGAGGTAAACCGGGTCTACCGCTCGCGACGGACCGTTGCCGAGCAAATCATGCAGGCGCTCGGCTGCAGCTACGACCCCTCGCAAGTGGGGCTGTTCCTGTGGGGGCGCATCCCCGACGAGGCCCGCGACGCCGAATCGCTGGCCGACCGCGTGCTCTACGACGCCCGCGTATTCATCACCCCGGGGTTCATCTTCGGCAGCGGGGGCAACCGCTACCTGCGCATTTCGCTCTGCGCCCCCGAAGAGCGAATGAAAGAAGCTTTACAACGTATCGAAAAAAATGAAATCCTAAAATACTATTTGTTATGAACGACTTACAACCGATTACACTTCCCGGGGTCGACCTCAAGCGCCCCGTCATCATAGCCGGTCCCTGCAGTGCCGAGACCGAAGAACAGGTAATGAACACCGCCCGCCAACTGGCCGGGCAAGGCATCAAGATATTCCGCGCCGGGATATGGAAACCCCGCACCAAACCGGGAGGTTTCGAAGGCGTGGGCGTAGAGGGGCTGAACTGGCTCAAACGGGTGAAAGAGGAGACCGGCATGTACACCGCCACCGAGGTGGCCACCGAGCGACACGTGTTCGAAGCCCTCAAGCACGGCATAGACATCCTGTGGATCGGAGCCCGCACCACGGCCAACCCCTTTGCCGTACAGGAGATTGCCGACGCCCTGAAGGGGGTCGATATTCCCGTACTCATCAAGAACCCCGTGAACCCCGACCTCGAGCTGTGGATTGGCGCCGTCGAGCGCATCTACAACGCCGGCCTGCATCGGCTGGCTGTTATACACCGCGGCTTCAGCAGCTACGACAAGCACCTCTACCGCAATCTGCCCCAGTGGCACATTCCCATCGAGTTGCGCCGCCGCCTGCCCAACCTGCCCATCTTCTGCGACCCCAGCCACATCGGGGGCAAGCGCGAACTGGTGGCCCCGTTGTGCCAGCAGGCCATGGACCTGGGTTTCGACGGACTCATCGTCGAGTCGCACTGCGACCCCGACTGCGCCTGGAGCGACAAGAACCAGCAGGTGACCCCCGACGCCCTCCACTACATCCTGAACATGCTGGTGATTCGCGAGACCACCCAGACCACAGAGAACCTCTCGGAGCTGCGCAGCCAGATAGACCAGCTCGACAACCAACTGCTCGAACTGCTGGCCAAGCGCATGCGGGTTTCGCGCGAAATCGGCCAATACAAAAAGGAGCACAGCATGCCCGTTTTGCAGACCAGCCGCTACGACGAGATTCTGCAGAAACGCATGGCCGAGGCCGTGGAGCTGGGCATGGGAGCCGACTTCATGAAAGAGATCATGCAGGCCATTCATGAGGAGTCGGTACACCAGCAAATGGAGATTATCAATAAATAAAAGGAGATTACCACTTAGCAATAAGATTACAAGTTGTCGCATTGTCTATGAAAATCGTTATTCTCGGAGCCGGCAAAATGGGGTCGTTCTTTGCCGACGTACTCAGCTTCGACCACGAAGTCGCCCTCTACGACGTCGACCCGCAACGGCTTCGATTCGCCTTCAACACCCTGCGCATGACCCGCCCCGAAGAGATAGGCGAGTTTGCCCCCGACCTGGTCATCAACGCCGCCACGGTCAAGTACACCATCGAGGCGTTCGAGTCGGTGCTCCCCTACCTGCCGGCCCGCACCATCCTGTCCGACATTGCCTCGGTCAAGACCGGTCTGCCCGAGTTCTACGCCCGGGCGGGACACCCGTTCGTATCGACCCACCCCATGTTCGGCCCCACCTTTGCCAACCTGAGCGACCTGAGCACGCAGCACGTCATCATCATCACCGAGGGCGACCACCTGGGCAAAGTCTTTTTCAAGGACATCTACCAGCGGTTGCGGCTCAACATCTTCGAATATTCGTTCCGCGAGCACGACGAGACCATCGCCTACTCCCTGTCGATACCCTTCACCTCGACCCTGGTATTCGCCTCGATCATGAAGCACCAGGATGCCCCGGGTACCACCTTCAAGAAGCACATGGACATTGCCCGCGGCCTGCTCTCGGAAGACGACTACCTGCTCACCGAGATACTCTTCAACCCCAACACCCCGCAGCAGGTGCGGCAGATACAGGAGCAACTCTCGGTCCTGCTCGACATCGTCGAACAGAAAGATACCGACCGCATGAAAGAGTACCTCACCCGGGTACGGAAAAACATCGAGTGAAGACTCCCGTCGCCGCCACACCCGGCAACACCCCCATCGAGATAGCGTGCCACCCTCCCCGACGGTACGCTATCTTTTGTTTTTCACCCTTTCGACGCCCGCTTGAGAAAAGTCATCAATCGATTGATTATCTTATATTTATAAAATATCATCTTTTATTTACTCCGCGATTTTGGTATAATATTTTCTTTTCTTGCAAAAGAATATCTATATTTGTAGGTTGACTCAGGAGGTCGATACCCATACACTGAAAAAACAGGATTTTTTGATATGAGAAAATATAATGTGTTCCGCATTTCGTGTATCGCACTGCTATGGCTTTTTTGTGCCGTGACATTGATTTGGGCGAAAGGTATTGATGGGCAAGTGCTGTTTGCCATCATAGCCTCGGGAATCATCGTATTCGTGCCTCTCTACAAACAATGGAAACGAGAGAGCAACAACCAATGAGCCGCCAAGTCGATAAAATAGTTGAAAATGGAACCCGATAACATAGAACTACTCAAACAGATAAACTTCCCTGCCGACCTGCGCAAACTGCCGGTCGAGAAACTGCCCGAGGTGTGTGCCGAGATACGCCGTTTCCTCATCGGCTCGCTGGCCCACAACCCGGGACACTTCGGGTCGAGCATGGGGGCCGTCGAGCTGACCGTAGCCCTGCACTACGTATTCGACACCCCTTACGACCGCATCGTATGGGACGTGGGGCATCAGGCCTACGGGCACAAGATACTGACCGGCCGCCGCGAGCGGTTCGACACCTGCCGCAAACTGAACGGGCTGAGCGGTTTCCCCAATCCGGCCGAGAGCGAATACGACGCCTTCATCGCCGGCCATGCCTCCAACTCCATATCGGCCGCGCTGGGTATGGCCATCGCCACCCGGCTGAAACACGAGGAGAAGGAGCGCAAGGTGATTGCCGTCATCGGCGATGCCTCCATTGCCGGCGGGCTGGCCTTCGAGGGACTGAACAACGCCTCGATTAACCCCAACAACCTGCTCATCATCCTCAACGACAACGATATGGCCATCGACCATAACGTGGGCGGATTGAACGAATATCTGGTAAACATCACCACCTCGCGGGGGTACAACCGGCTGCGTTACGACGCCTACCGCACCCTGCGGCGGTTCAACCTCATCGACGAGGAGCACCGCGGCGCGATACTGCGCTTCAACAACAGTCTGAAGGCGCTCATCACCAAACAGCAAAACATATTCGAGGGGCTCGACATACGCTATTTCGGACCCATCGACGGCCACAACGTCATCAATATCGTCAACAAACTGAACGACATCAAGGATATGACGGGGCCTAAGATACTACACCTGCGCACCATCAAGGGCAAGGGATATGCTCCGGCCGAAAAAGAGCCTACCATCTGGCACGCTCCCGGCTGTTTCGACCCCGCTACGGGCCAACGCAAAAGCGAGCCCGAGGGCAACAAGCCCCCCAAGTTTCAGGACGTATTCGGCCACACGCTGGTCGAGCTGGCCGAGCAGAACGACAAGATTACCGTCATCACACCGGCCATGCCCACAGGCAGCTCGTCGTGTTTCATGATGGAGCGCTTTCCCCAGCGGTCGTTCGATGTGGGCATCTCCGAAGAGCATGCCGCCACCTTCGCCGCCGGACTGGCCAAAGAGGGGCTGCAACCCTTCTGCAGCATCTACTCCACCTTCCTGCAACGCGCTTTCGACGAGGTGATACACGACGTGGCTATACAGAAACTGCCCGTCACCTTCTGCATCGACCGGGCCGGACTGGTGGGTGAAGACGGGGTGACGCACCACGGGGTATTCGACCTGTGCTACCTGCGCTGCATTCCCAACATGACCATCGCCGCCCCCATGGACGAGCACTACCTGCGCCACCTCATGTACACGGCGCAACTGCGCAACAACGGGCCCTTTGCCATACGCTATCCGCGCGGCAGCGGCAGCCAGGTCGACTGGCGCTGCCCCATGCACGAGCTGCCCATCGGCAAAGGTCGCCAGCTATGCGAAGGCGACGACATAGCCGTGCTCTGCGTGGGCCCCATCGGGGTCGATGCCCTGCACGCCGTGCAACGGGCACGCGAAGCGGGCGTGAAGGCAGCCCTCTACGACATGATTTTTGTCAAGCCCCTCGACGAGGAGATACTCCACGAGGTAGGCCAGAAATACAAGAGAGTCATCACCCTGGAAGACGGGAGCATCACCGGCGGATTCGGGAGTGCCGTGCTGGAATTCATGGCCGACCACGGTTACACGCCCCGCATCAAACGGATGGGCATTCCCGACCGGTTTATCGCTCAGGGCTCCGTCAAAGAGTTGCACCAGCTGTGCGGCATCGACGAAGAGAGTATTTACGCGACCCTCATGGGTAATTGAATATAAAGATACAAAGGGTATACATTATGAAAATCATCATCGCCGGAGCCGGAGAGGTGGGAACCCACCTGGCCAAACTGCTCTCCCGGGAAGAACAGGACATTATCCTGATCGACAACGACGAAGAAAAGCTAAGAGAACTCGACGCCAACTACAACCTGATGACGATTGTGGGAAACCCCACCGCCTTTATGACCCTGAAACAGGCCAAGGTGCACCAGGCCGACCTGTTTATCGCCGTCATGCCGTTCGAGACCCGCAACATCATGGCTTGCACCATGGCCTCGAAACTGGGAGCCAAGAAGACGCTGGCCCGGGTCGACAACTACGAATATCTGCTGCCCGAGAACAAAGCCTTCTTCGACAGCCTGGGGGTAAACGAACTCATCTATCCCGAAAAGCTGGCGGCCGAGGAGGTAATCACCGCCCTGCGACACACCTGGACCCGCAACTGGTTCGAGCTGTGCAACGGCGAGCTCATCGTCTTGAGCGTGAAGCTGCACGACAACGCCAAGATTCTGAACAAGAAACTCTACGAAGTCACCACAGCCGACAGCCAGTTTCACATTGCGGCCATCAAGCGCATACACGAAACCATTATCCCACGTGGTAACGACGAGATAAAGGTGGGCGACATCGCCTACTTCACCACCACGCCCAACCACATCGGGGAGATACGACAGCTCGCAGGCGAAAGCGAAGCCGAAATCCACAAAATCATGATTATGGGCGGCAGTCGCATTGCCATACGCATCTCGAGCTATGCCCCCGACGACATGGACATCAAGCTCATCGAATGCGACCGCCAGAAGAGCTACAAACTGGCCGAGCGCATGCACGATGTCATCATCATCCAGGGCGACGGCCGCAACGTGGACCTGCTCAAAGAGGAGGGCATACGCGACATGGATGCCTTCATTGCCCTCACCGACAGCTCCGAGACCAACATTCTGGCCTGCCTCACCGCCAAAGAGCTGGGAGTGCAGAAGACCATCGCCGAGGTCGAGAACCTGCAATTCATCTCGACGGCTGAGCGGCTGAACATCGGCAACATCATCAACAAGAAGCTGCTGGCGGCCAGCCGCATCTTCCAGTTGCTGCTCGACGAAGACTCGTCGAACGCCAAATGTCTGGCCCTGTCGGATGCCGAAGTGATGGAGCTCGTCGCCAAAGAGAACTCCAAGATTACCAAAGCGCCGGTCAAAGACCTGAAACTGCCGTCGGACCTGACCATCGGTGGTCTGGTGCGCAACGGTCACGGTATGGTGGTGACCGGTAACACCTGGATACAGCCCAACGACCACGTCGTCATCTTCTGTCTCGACACGGCCCTGCACAAAATAGACAAGCTGTTTAATTAACGAGAGAGACTATGGCCAAAATCAATGTTCGTGTCATACTGAAATTTATCGGGATGCTGCTCTGTCTGGAGGCCATCCTCATGCTCGCGCCCTATATCGTTGCCCTCATCTATGGCGAAGGCGACGCCATGGCCTTCCTGTTGTCGATAGGGATAACGGCCATCACGGGAGGTGCGCTGTTCTACTTCTTCCGGAATGCCCGCAACGAAGTGGGCAAACGCGAAAGTTACCTGATTGTCACCTCCATCTGGCTCTTCTTCACCCTCTTCGGCATGTTGCCCTTCTGCTTTATGCCCAACTCTCTGAGTGTAGCCGATGCCTTTTTCGAAACCGTTTCGGGGCTGACGACAACCGGAGCCTCGATCATTCCCAACGTCGAAGCCCTGCCCCACGGCATTCTGTTCTGGCGCAGCTTCACCCATCTTATCGGCGGTATGGGTATCATCCTCTTGACCGTCGCCATACTGCCCATGCTCAACCACCAGGGCGGCCTGATTCTGTTCAACTCGGAGGTGACCGGCATTTCACACGAGAAACTGAAACCGAAGATTGGCGAGACCTCCAAAAAGCTGTGGTACGTATACATATCGCTCACCGCCATTCTGTGCCTGTTGCTGTGCGTAGGTCCCATGAAGCCGTTCGACGCCATCTGCCACGCCTTCAGCACCATGGCCACGGGTGGATTCTCGACCAAGCAGGCCAGCCTCAACCACTGGCACTCGGCCTATATCGACTATGTCATCACGATATTTACCTTTGTGGCCGGTATCAACTTCGCCCTGGTATACCGGGCCGTCACCGGCGACGTGAAGCGACTCTTCTCCAACGAAGAGACCAAATGGTATACCGTTATCGTCGTGGGAGCTACGGTCGTAGTGGTAGCCGGACTCTATGTGACGGGACAAAACAGTTCGTTCGAAGAGACCGTGCGGGTATCGCTGGCCCAGGTAGTCACCGTCATCACCAGCACGGGATACACCGTGGGTGATTACGTAGCCTGGGGACCCTTCTTCACTACCGTATTCCTGCTGCTCATGTTCTTCGGTGCTTGTGCAGGCTCGACCTGCGGCGGTGCCAAGATAGACCGTCTGGTAGTGCTGGCCAAGAATACCCGCAACGAGTTCTACCGGGTTATCCACCCCAACGCCATTCTGCCCGTGCGGGTCAACGGCAAAGCCATTTCGCACGAGGTGGTCTCCAAGATTCTGGCCTTCATCCTGGTCTATGTGATGGTACTCATTGCCGGCTCTATCGTGCTGACGGCACTGGGGCTCTCGATCGAAGAGGCCTTCGGGTCTACCCTCTCGTGTCTGAGCAACATCGGGCCGGGAGCCGGAGCCACGGGACCGGTCGGGAACTATGCCTTTATCCCCGACATAGGCAAATGGACCCTCTCTTTCATCATGCTCATCGGGCGTCTCGAGCTGTTCACCGTGCTCATCCTCTTTACCTCCTATTTCTGGAAAAACTCGTAGGACCGGCACACTCTCGTCAGTTCCACCAAGAGGGGATTTCGTGTAAAAATATCGGCTCATGCTCTGTTTTTACATACGACTTTGCCTATCTTTGCTACACGAATACAGGAGGCGGTTCAGCACAGCCAAACTTGAAAACTTCATTTTCGTTTGTCTCTGCC